>JBJMGQ010000396.1:0-5286 GCA_045807845.1 Pyrinomonadaceae bacterium
ACGATATACGTTTCCGCAACTGCACCTTCCGCGGCGTCGAGTCGGCGGAGGTCATCAACAACGCCGGCTCCTTCAGCTTCGAGAACGTCACCATCGAGCCGGCCAAGCGCGGGCGCAGTCTCAACTCGCCGCAGCCGGCACAGTGACAGCCGTATGGAGCGACACAGGCTCATGAGAAAACTGACTACGGGCGGCGCGCTTCTCATGCTGCTCTTAATCATCGGGAGTGTGCGTGAGGCGAAGGGCGCGCAGGTCGAGCTGGTCGTGGCAGCCGACGGGAGCGCGAAGTACAGGACGGTGCAGGAGGCCGTGATGGCCGTGCCGGCGGGGACGGCTGAGAGTCCCGTTGTCATCCACATCAAGCCGGGTACGTACAGGGAGATTGTCTATGTCCAACGCGAGAAACGTTTCTTCCATCTCGTCGGCGAGGACGCGTCGAAGACTGTCATCACGTACGATTTGAACGCGAACCTCAAGGGCGTTGACGGCAAGCCCATCGGCACCTTCCGCACGCCCTCTGTGCAGCTCGACGCGGACGACTTCACGGCTGAGAACATCACTTTCGAGAACTCGGCCGGCCCCGTCGGTCAAGCGCTGGCGGTGCGCGTGGACGGCGACCGCGTCGTCTTCCGCAACTGCCGCTTCCTCGGATGGCAGGACACGATTCTGCTTAACCGCGGCCGACACTACTTCGAGAACTGCTACATCGCCGGCCACGTCGATTTCATCTTCGGCGCGGCGACGGCCTTCTTCGAGCGCTGCCACATACACTGTCTCCGCGACGGCTACGTCACCGCCGCCTCGACGCCCGACAATGTGCCCTACGGCTTCGTCTTTTCACACTGCAAAATCACGGGCGAGACGCCGAACGTCAAGACCTACCTCGGCCGCCCCTGGCGCGCATACTCGGCCGTCACTTTTCTCAACACAGAGATGTCCGAGGTCGTCCGTCCCGAAGGCTGGTACAACTGGAACTTCCCCGAGCGCGAGAAGACCGCGCGTTACGCAGAGTTCGGCAGCAACGGCCCCGGCGCAAAGCCCGCCGCACGCGTGGCTTGGGCGCGACAGTTGACGAAGGCGGAAGCAAGGGCAATCACGCCGGAAAAAGTTCTTGGCGGCACCGATGGCTGGAAGCCTAAAAAGAGATAAACATCGCAGAGACAGAGACACGGCTTGAAGACTGATTGCTTCAAGCCGTGTCTGCGGTGTTTATCTCTTCGTCCTCTACTCGAACCTGAACCAGTCGAAGTCGGCATAACCATATTCGCGAGTCTTGCCGACACGCGAGGCGAAGAGGCCGACCTTCGCGCCGATCCAGCGCCCCTGCTTCGCGGTGAAGGGCTCGCCGACGGGCGTGAATGTTTTTCCGTCCGCGCTGTAGCTGAAGTTGCAGACCGCGCCCGCGGAAACCTTCACGCGCAGATAGACGGTCGCGCTCTTCAACGCCACGCTCGCGCTCTCACGTTCGGCGCCCTGCTTGTCCGCGTCCTTGCAGACCACCTGCGAGACGAAGAGTCCCTCCGGCCGCTTCTTGACGGAGAGGTAGGCGTAGTCCATTCCCATCACCAGCAGCCCCGTCTTCTCGTCATCCGTGCGCGGCGTAAACGTGAGCTTCGTCGTCGCCGTAAACTCCGGCGCCGGGAACTTCTGCAAGAGAAGGTTGGGCACGTCCCAGAGGTTCTTGTAGCCCTCGGGCAGAGGCGTGTTGAAGACTCTGAGATAGCCGAGCGGGCCCGTGGGGAAAGCCCAGTTCGGCTGCGGGTTCGCGTGCCACTGCCACTGCAAGCCGAGCCCGGGCGTGTCGAACTCGTCGGAGTCGGGCGGCGTCTCGACGGGCCAGACTCTTCCAACGTTCGGCTTCTTAAAAGTCAACACAGGCTCGCCCGTCCCGTCGCCGTCGGCGTCAACCCCGATCACGGGCCAGTCGCCGACCCAGCGCATCGGCTGTAGATGCACGACGCGGCCGTACGGCCCCTTGTCCTGAAAGTGCAGGAACCAGGACTCGCCCGTCTGTGTCTCGACCCAAGCACCCTGATGCGGGCCGTTGACGTTGGACTTGCCCTGCGCGAGCACAATCTTCTCTTCATAAGGGCCGTAAATGTTCCGCGAGCGCAGCGCCAACTGCCAGCCGGTCTCGACGCCGCCGGCCGGTGCGAAGATGTAGTAGTAGCCGTTCCGACGGTAGAACTTCGGCCCCTCGACCGTCGGGTTCTTGTCGTGACCGTCGAAGACGAGCACGCCGTCGTCGAGTAGTCGCGTACCGTCGGTGCTCATGCGACTGACGACGAGGATGCTCTTGACGCCCGAGCGGCTGGCCGCAACACCGGTCACGAGATACGCGCGCCCGTCCTCATCCCACAGAGGGCAAGGGTCAATCCAGCCCTTCGCCTCCTTAACGAGCAGCGGCTCCGACCAAGGCCCGGCCGCGTCCTTCGCCTTGACGACGTAGATGCCGCGGTCGGGGTCTGGATAGAAGATGTAGAACTCGCCTTCGTGATGCCGGATGGCAGGCGCCCAGACGCCGTTGCCGTGCTGCGGCTTGTCGAAGAGATCGAAGGGCGGCTGACGACGTAGCGCATACCCGATAACCGTCCAGTTGACGAGGTCTTTCGAGTGCAGCACGGGCAGGCCGGGCGCGGAGTTGAAGCTCGACGCCGTCAGATAAAAATCGTCGCCGACGCGCACCGCATCCGGGTCGGAGAAGTCCGCGTGGATGACAGGGTTCTTGTACGTCCCGTCGCCGTTGTCCGCCACCCAGACTTTGGAGACAAAACGGCCGCGCTGTTCAGCCGTCGTCTGCGCAAGCGTCGCGGCCTGAACACACGACAGGCTCAGGAGGGCGCATAAGATACTGATTGATTGACGCATCAACTTAAACGATTCCCGAAGTGATGAAGCCTTCGGCTGCGACTTCGAGCGCACCGCCGAGCCCTGCGCCCGTAGCCTCGCCGGGCTCGACCGACCAGCCTTGGAGGCGGCCGGCCATGCTCAGCGCCACCGCGTTGTTTATCTGCTCGCGCATGAACTTCCAACCGTAGACCAGACGCCCGCTCACAATCACGCGCGTCACGCCGAGCCCCGTGATGACGTTCCCGATGCCGATGCCGAGATACTCGCCGACGCGCTCCAGCGTCCTTTGCGCGCGCAACTCGCCGCCTTCGGCGCGCGCCACAATCTCTACGAAGCGCGGCGCCACCTGTCCGCCCAACTGCACGCGCTCGCCCATGTAGAGCGAGGCGGCGGCCGGCGCCGAAGCGTAGCGCTCCCAGCACCCGCGGTTGCCGCACACGCAGGGCTTGCCGCCCGCGACAATCGTCATGTGCCCAAACTCGCCCGCGAGCCCTTCGCCAACCGCGTCGCCCCGGAAGACCTCGCCCCCAATCACGAGCCCGACGCCGAGCCCTGTGCCTGACCTCACCAGAACGAAATCGTCAAGGCGCTCCGACTCGTCACGCCCTAAGCGCAGGCGCAGCTCGTAGAGCGCCGCCGCAGTCGCGTCGTTCTCGACCATCACACGCACGTTGTCGCCGTCGAGACACTCTCCGCCCTCCGCATCAAACCGCAGCGCCCCCGCCACGTCCACGTCCAGCCAACCGAGGTGCGGCGCGTAGACTATCCGCTCACGCGCGGCATCCGAAAGCCCGGGGACGCTCACGCCTATCATTCTCAACCTGCGACCCCGCGCCTGTTGGCAGAGCCTCCCGATGACCTTTTTGATAAGAGTGAGCGCGTCCGCGGGCTCAGCAGGAGTCTCGAACTCCTCCTCCGCGAAGACCTGCCCCGTCAACGTCGCGAGCCCGACCATCGAGCGGCGCACGCCGACGTTGACGCCGACGAAGTAGCCGTACTCGTCATCGTAAGAGAGCGCGAGCGCGGGGCGGCCGAGCGCGCGGTTCATCCCCGGCGCGGGCTGCTGCGACGGCTCCTCGCGCACGACGCCGTCCGCAATCAGTTGTTTGAAAGCATCTGTGACCGTGCTGCGATTGACGCCCACGCGGCGTGCCAACTCCGCACGCGAGATGGGCTGAGCCGCGCGCAGCAGACGCAGCAACATCAACGTCGCCTTGGCCGGCAACTGCGGCTCGTGCGCGTGGACTTGAGCCCGCGGCTCCGGTGCGTCGATGACACCTGTTGTTGACGCGGCGTCTTTCCTAATAGGCATGACTGCTCCTATCCCCTTATTCAGTAGGCAGTAGGCAGATGGCAGTACGCTCCTCATTAAGTACGTAGAAGGATTAACTCAAACTTCTCGACATCGGAGCTTTCAACTGCCTACTGCCATCTGCCTACTCTCTGCTTTTTTCTCACAGCGAGACTGTCTGTTCGGCCCAGAACTGAAACTCTCTGTGCTTGTGCTCTTCGGCGCGGGCCGGCACGTCGCCGCTGGCGACGCGGACAACGTGCTCGAAGACGCGCGCGCCGACCTCTTCGATGGTCTCGGTGCCGTCGAGGACGCCACCGGCGGAGAGGTCTATGTCGCGCGACATGCGTTTGAAGACGGCCTCGTTCGATGCAAGTTTGACGACGGGTGCGATAGCGTTCCCGATGGTCGTCCCGCGCCCCGTCGTGAAGACGACGAGGGTTGCGCCGGCCGCCACCAGACCCGGCGTTGATTCCTGATCGTAGCCCGGCCCCTGCATCAGGTGCAGCCCCTTCCCCTTCGGCGTCTCTGCGTATTCGACGACGCCCTCGACACGCGTTGTGCCCGCCTTCGACATCGCGCCCAGCGACTTGATGGTGATGTTGAGCAGGCCGCCCGCGACGTTGCCGGGGCTCGGGTTCTGGTTGAGCACGGCGCCGAACTTCGACGCGTACTCCTTGTACCAATCGATCATACGGTAGATGGCGCGGCCGGTCTCTGCATCCTTCGCGCGATGGGCGATGATGTGTTCGGCGCCGCAGAACTCGGGAACCTCTGTAATAAGAACCGTGCCGCCCGAGCGCACGAGCTTGTCGGCCGCGCGCCCGAGACTCGGGTTGGCAGAGATGCCCGAGAAGCCGTCGGAGCCGCCGCACTTGACGCCTAGTACAAGTTCGCTCACAGAGCATTCTTCACGCTCGATGCGGTTCACTTCCGGCAGCATCCGCTCGACTTCTCTTAAGCCCTGCTCAATGGCTGCCTGCGTGCCGCCTACGTCCTGTATGCCGATTTTGGCGACGGGCTTGTCGAAAGCCTTCTCTCGCTTGAGCAGATATTTTTCAACACGCGCGAGGTTTGTCTTCTCGCAGCCTAAATCCAACAGCACCACGCCGCCGACGTTCGGATGGTCTGCGTAGTTAGCGAGC
>JBJMGQ010000397.1:0-3126 GCA_045807845.1 Pyrinomonadaceae bacterium
CAGGTAGAGCACCGCCGCGCCGTAGCCCATCAAGCCCTGCGGCCCGTGGATGAGCGCCCACCAGAACAGGAGCGCCGAGCCGAGAAAGGAGACATGCTGAAGCGTGTGCACGAGGTCGCTCCTGAGTGTCGCTTGAAAGAGCACGGGCATGTGCCAAACCCACAGCGCGGCGGCGTGAATCGCCCACGCCGCAAGCGGATTCGTTAACGCACGCCACGCGCGCCGGAACCAAACGACTCTCGCCCACCCGCCCAACTCGCGCGCCCAGCTCAACGGCAGTCCCCAAAGGAACGCGACCACGGGACGCCCCAGAACGAGGAGCGGGGCGGCGGCCACCATCAGGACTTCGTGCTGCGTCATGTGCGCCGAGAAGAGAACCCCGCCCAACGGATGCAGCGGCGAGCCGAGCGCCACGAACAGCGCCGCCCACCCGCCCGCGTAGGCCCAAGCCTCCCACCTGCGAATGCCTCGCCCCCTCCCGGACTCGCGCCACAGCAACCGCACGCCGCGCAGATACAGCCCTCCCGACAGCGCGAGGCATACCCAGATCAGAGGGTCGCGCGCCCACGTAAAGGGCAGTTCGGAAAAGCTGTGCGGCTCGCCGCCGTGTGCCAGAGCAGGAGTGAAGAGTAGTAGACAGTAGACAATAGACAGTAGACAGTAGACACAGGCGCGCAACTTCACGCCGCGCGATTTCATGTTGATGGAAGAAGCCGTGTCCGTCATCTACGTCTTAATCATCTGCCCGCTTCCAACCTGTTCTTGCTGCCTGCTGCCTTCTGCCTACTGTTCTCAAGTTCTTTGACACGGGCTGTAGACGAAGACTGCGATCCATTGGGCGATGGTGACGATGGCGGACATCAGGCTTACGAACATCCCGACGACCGACATGAAGCGGCTGCGCGGGATGGGGCCGGCGCCCTCATCCTCCCAGCCCGCGCCGGTCTTTCGCCAGTTGCGCCACGAGAGCAGACCGGCGCCCGCACACAGCACGAGCGCCGCGAGCGCCACCGCATGCAGCTCCCACACCTGCCCTGACCCGCACGCCCACAATGCGAGCGCGTAGTTGGCCTGCAACTGAAGGAGTGTCGCCAGAGGCCCGGCCAGTACACCCGCCCAGAGCAGTCCCGGCCCCGCGCCCTCCTTGAACTCTTTTGTCGTCTCCGCACTCAAAGCGCGCAACCCTCCTCGTACCAAACGCGCGGCTCACATCCAGCGCGGCACCCAGTAGATAATCACGTAGAGCGGAACCCAGAGCGCGACGACGAAGTACCAGTAGATGGCATTCTCGCTCACGTCCACGAAGCGTTTGCCCTCGATGGGGCCGATCAGCATCAGCGCGAGCAGGACTATCGTGTCGAGCACATCCGTGATGAGGTGCACGAGGTGCGCCCCCATGCTCACCCACACAATCGAGCCGTAGGCGTTCTGATCCCAATGGCAGTTCAGATGTTGGAACTCGACGAAGCGAATGCCGGTCGCGGCGAAAGCGAACAGAAGCATCACCGCCAGCCAGATTCTCACCGCGCGTAAATCCAGACGCTCGCCCGCGTTCTTGGCCCATTGATTCGGCACGCAGCTCGCGAGGATGACGACGAGGTTGATCGTCCCCCAGAAGGGGTCGGGCAGTTTGACTCCCGGCGGCCAATCGGGGACGGGCGTGCGCAGGAAGAAGTAGACGGCGAAGATGACGACGAACATCGAGCCTTCGATAAGGATGAGACTCCACGTACACCACCACGTCAGAGGCCGGTGGCCGAACCCGTAGGTCGGCAGCTCCGACACGTCGATGGTCGCACGCCGTCTGACGACTCCCGCTTCTTCCATCAAGACTCCTGCTCCTTCAAACGAAGGCTCTGCTCCCTCTGCTTGCGCTTGACCTCCTCCGGCGGACGCTCCTCCGCCTGCCGCTTCTTCGGCCAGAACCAGCCCGTCAGCGTGATGAAGACGGGCACGGCCCCGACGACGGCGGCCCACGGGTTGAAGATCGAGCCGATGAAGAGCGCCGTCACCGAGAGCGCCGCCAAAAGCGGCCAGATGGACGAGTCCGGGAACTCGACCTTCAGGTCGGGCTCGGCGTCGAGCATCTTCGTCACCAGCACGTCGCGCACGTCGCTGCGCAGGCCGACGACGACGGGCTGGTCTGCCGTCTGAGTCCAGAGCGTATCGCGCCCCGCGACCGTGGGCAGATAGAGAAAGTTATAGGCCGGCGGCGGCGATGACGTGGCCCATTCGAGCGTCGCCGCGTCCCACGGGTTCGCGCCCGCGAGCGCGCCCGCGCGCATGCTCCTGAGCGCGTTGACGATGAAGACGAGCACGCCCAACGTCAGTATCACGCCGCCCACGGTCGCCAGTTGATTCATGCCGTCCCACCCGAGGTTCGGCTGGTATGTGTAGACGCGCCGCGGCATGCCCCGCAGCCCCAAGATGTGCATCGGAAAGAAGGTCAGGTTGAAGCCGACGAACATCAGCCAGAACGTCAAGTGCCCGACGCGCTCGGAGAGCATCCGCCCCGTCACCTTCGGGAACCAGTAGTGGAACGCGCCGAAGAGCGGGAAGACCGCGCCGCCGATGAGGACGTAGTGAAAGTGCGCGACGACGAAGAACGTGTCGTGGACTTGCAGGTTGACGGGCACGCTCCCCTGCATCACGCCCGTCATCCCGCCGATGACGAAGATGAAGAAGAAGCCGAGGACGAACATCATCGGCGACTTGAAGCGGGGCCGCCCTCCCCACAGCGTCGCTATCCAGCAGAATATCTGCACGCCCGAGGGGATCGCGATCATGATGGTCGCGCCCGTAAAAAAGCTCTCGCCCATCCGCGGCAACCCCGTCGCGAACATGTGATGCACCCACAGGCCGAAGCCGATGAAGCCGGTCGAGATCAGCGAGAGCACCAGTGCCGTGTAGCCGAAGATGGGGCGGCGCGAGAAGGTCGAGATGATGGTCGAGACGAAGCCCGTGCCGGGGATAAAGATGATGTAGACCTCCGGGTGCCCGAAGAACCAGAAGAGGTGCTGCCACAGAAGGGGATCGCCGCCCTCCGCCGGGTTGAAGAAGTGCGTGCCGATGAGGCGGTCGAGGATAAGACACGTGCTCGCAAACGCGATGGTCGGCATCGCGAAG
>JBJMGQ010000398.1:0-27693 GCA_045807845.1 Pyrinomonadaceae bacterium
CACACCAGGCGAGCGTCGCCCGCAGGTTGTCGATCTCGGTCTCCACCTGTTCCAGCCAAGCATCCCGTTCCCGCGGGAGGTCCTCGACGAAGCTCCGCTCCACGAGTTGGAGATACCAGTCGCGATGCCGTTTTCGGGTGGCTGCGCGCCGCTGCTTGTGCGCAGCTACATGGGGCGCCCCATCAAGGTCGAGGGGAACGACCTTCACCCGGCGAGCCTCGGCGCAGCCGACGTGTTCTCACAGGCTTCGGTGCTCGGGCTCTACGATCCAGACCGCTCGCAGAACCTCATCAACCGCGGCGAGGTGCGACCCTACACGGCCTTCCTCGGCGACATCCTGACCGCGCTCGAAGGGCAGCGCGGCAAGCAGGGCGCGGGACTGAGGTTTCTGACCGAGACCATCACTTCGCCGACGCTCGGCGCGCAGATGCGCGACATCGTGCGCCGCTTCCCCGGCGCGCGCTGGTATCAGTGGGAGCCCGCGGGCGGCAACAACGGGCGCCTCGGCGTGCAGCAGGCCACGGGCGGATTCGCGACGCCCATCTACAACTTCGCCGCGGCCGACCGTGTGCTTTCGCTCGACTCGAACTTCCTTGAGTGCGGCCCGGGCGCTCTGCGCTACGCGCGCGACTTCGCCTCGCGCCGCCGCGCCACGGACGGCGACGCGCGCGAGATTTGTCGCCTCTACGCGCTGGAGACTACGCCGAGCAACACGGGCTACTTCGCAGACCACCGCATCGCGCTCCGCCCGAGCCAGTTCGCCGCTTACGCGCGCGGCCTCGCGGCGGCCGTCGGCGCGTCGGGGCCTGCGCTCGCGGGCGGCGCGGCTGCGCCGGACGAGCAGGTCAGCAAGATTGCCGCCGATCTCAAGGCGCACAACGGCGCGTGCGTCGTCATCGCGGGCGACGAGCAGCCGCCGGAGATTCACGCCCTCGCGCACGCGATGAACGCGGCGCTCGGCTCGTTGGGGAAGACCGTCAACTACGTCGCGCCGGTCGAAGAGAATCCGACCGACCAGTTGAACGACCTGCGCACGCTCGTCGGCGACATCGACCGCGGCGAAGTGGACATCCTCGTCATCGTCGGCGGCAACCCCATCTACACGACGCCGGCCGACCTCAAGCTCGACGCCGAACGGATGAAGAAGGTGCGCCTCGCCGTACACCTCTCCGCGTACGACGACGAGACTTCGGAGCTGTGCCACTGGCACATCCCGCAGACGCACTTCCTCGAAGAGTGGGGCGACGCGCGCGCCTACGACGGCACCGTCACCATCCAGCAGCCGCTCATCACGCCGCTCTACAACGGCAAGAGCGCGTGCGAGCTGCTCGCGGCTTTTCTGGATAACCCAGACCGTCGCGGCTACGACATCGTCCGCCAGTACTGGCTGACCGAGGGGCG
Source organism: Pyrinomonadaceae bacterium (assembly GCA_045807845.1). Lineage (GTDB taxonomy): Bacteria > Acidobacteriota > Blastocatellia > Pyrinomonadales > Pyrinomonadaceae > QHXN01. Next base: position 1,402 of record JBJMGQ010000398.1, read on the forward strand.
CAGCACTCTGCTCGCCGCCGCCTCGGCCGCCGGTGCGTCCGGGGCCGCCACCCCGGGCGCTTCAGGCTCGACACCTTCGCCGGCGCCTGCACAGTCCGGCGGGACGGCCGCGACTCCGGCGACTTCGACGACGGCCGCGACTTCGACCGCGGCGACGCCCGACGCAGCGTTCGAGCGCGCGTGGCGCAAGGCTCTCAACGACGGCTTCATCGCCAACTCTGCGAAGGCGACGGCGGGCGTTGGCGCTGCGGGCGCGGCGCCGAACGCCGCAGGCGCGCAGGGCGCGACGACGGCAGCCCCACCACCGGCTCCCGCTCCGGCTCAGCCCGCGGGCGCGTTCGAGATAGTCTTCCGCACAGACCCGTCCATCTACGACGGGCGCTTCGCCAACAACGGCTGGCTTCAGGAGTTGCCCAAGCCCCTGACGAAGCTGACGTGGGACAACGTCGCTCTCATCAGCCCCGCGACCGCGGAGAAGCTCGGCGTCGGCATGGCGCCCGACGGCGCGGTGGAAGATGCGCCGCGCCGCGTCAACCGGCTCACGATGAAGGGCGGCGAGATAGAGGCGGAGACCCTCCGGCTCACCTATCGCGGGCGCGCGCTCCCCGACAAGAACAACAGGATGCACGCGGACATGTCCGTGCCCATCTTCATCCTGCCGGGTCAGCCCGACGACGTGGTGACCGTCCATCTCGGCTACGGGCGCTGGCGCTCGGGTCGCGTCGGCGGCAATTTGCGCGAGGGACGCCGCGGCTTCAACGCCTACGACCTGCGCACGTCCGACGCGCTGTGGTCGGGCACCGGCTTAGGCGTCGAGGTGACGGGCGACAGCTACCAGCTCGCCTGCACGCAGATACACTTCCGCATGGAGGGGCGCGAGATTGTCCGCGCCGGCACCTTCGAGGAGTGGACGCACGACCCGACGCTCGCGCCCGAGCGCGAGCGGAAGAAGGAGCCGCCGCAGCCCGCGGGCGAGAACCGCGAGCCCGAAGGCGGCGAGACGATGTACGAGCAGCATGACTACTCCGCGAACGAGAAGGAAGGGAAGCGCGGCTACAAGTGGGGCATGGCCATCGACACGGCGACCTGCGTCGGCTGCAATGCCTGCATCGTCGCCTGTCAGGCCGAGAACAACATCCCCGTCGTCGGCAAAGAGCAGGTCTCGCGCTCGCGCGAGATGCACTGGCTGCGGGTTGATTCCTACTTCCGCGGCGCCACCGAGCGCCCCGACGGCGTCTACTTCATGCCCGTCCCCTGCATGCACTGCGAGAACGCGCCGTGCGAGCCCGTCTGCCCCGTCCACGCCACCGTGCACTCGGCCGAGGGCTTGAACGACATGGTCTACAACCGCTGCGTCGGCACGCGCTACTGCTCGAACAACTGCCCGTACAAGGTGCGCCGCTTCAACTTCCTGCTCTTTCAGGACTGGGACACGCCTTCTCTGAAGATGATGCGCAATCCGGAGGTGTCGGTGCGCTCGCGCGGCGTGATGGAGAAGTGCACCTACTGCGTCCAGCGCATCGAGTACGCGAAGATGGAGGGGGAGAAGCAGGGACGCAAGGTGCGCGACGGCGAGATCAAGACCGCTTGCCAGCAGACGTGCCCGACCGAGGCCATCGTCTTCGGCGACCTGAACGACCCCGAGAGCCGCGTCGCGAAGCTGCAAGCGCAGAAGCGCCGTTACGACCTGCTGGCCGATTTGAACACGCGGCCGCGGACGGTCTACCTCGCGGCGGTGCGCAACCCAAACGGCGAACTCGGCACGGGCGGCGCGGGGCGCGGCGAGAGCGGCAACGACGCGCCGCAGGGCGGACACGGAGGGGAGGCGTAAGGGATGTCGCAGGAGAAGTACGACTTCGAGCACGACGACGTGGGGATCCACACCACGCCCGTCGTCATCGAGCCCGGCCACACGTTCGGGACGGTGACCGACAAGATCAGCTCCATCGTCCTGCGCAAGCGCACGCCGATTGGGTGGTGGATCGGGCTCGCCCTCTCCTTCATGCTGGCGAACATGATGTTCGGCACGGTCGTCTACCTCGTGCTCACCGGCATCGGCATCTGGGGCAACAACCAGCCGGTGGGCTGGGCCTTCGACATCATCAACTTCGTCTGGTGGATCGGCATCGGCCACGCGGGCACGCTCATCTCGGCGATCCTCCTGCTCTTGAGGCAGACGTGGCGGACTTCGATCAACCGCTTCGCGGAGGCGATGACGCTCTTCGCCGTGGCCTGCGCGGGTCTCTTCCCGTTGCTCCATACGGGGCGGCCGTGGCTCGCCTACTGGCTCTTCCCCTACCCGAACACGATGGGCATCCAGCCGCAGTTCCGCAGCCCCCTGATGTGGGACGTGTTCGCCGTCTCGACCTACGCCACCGTCTCGGCGCTCTTCTGGTACGTGGGGCTCATCCCCGACTTAGCGACGCTCCGAGACCGCGCGCGGAGCCGCTTCGGGCAGATCGTCTACGGCATGGCAAGCTTGGGCTGGCGCGGGAGCGCGCGCCACTGGGCGCGTTACGAGGTGGTCTACCTGCTGCTCGCCGGCATCTCGACGCCGCTCGTGCTCTCGGTGCACACCATCGTCAGCTTCGACTTCGCCATCGGCATCATCCCGGGCTGGCACACGCCGATCTTCCCGCCCTACTTCGTCGCGGGCGCCATCTACGCGGGCTTCGCGATGGTCTTGACGCTCGTCATCCCTTTGCGGAAGTTCTACGGGCTCGAAGACTTCATCACCGAGCGCCACCTGCGCAACTCGGCGAAGGTCATGCTGGCGACGGGGCTGCTCGTGGCCTACGGCTACATGTGCGAGGCGTTCGTCGCGTGGTACAGCGCGAACACCTACGAAGAGTTCATGATGGTGAACCGGTTCGTCGGCCCCTACGCCTTCTACTACTGGCTGCTCATCTTCTGCAACGTCGTCGCGCCGCAGGTCATCTGGATCAGGCGCGTGCGCCACTCGAACATCTGGCTCTTCGTCGTCGCCATGTTCGTCAACGTCGGCATGTGGCTGGAGCGCTTCATCATCATCCCGGTCAGCCTCCACCGCGACTTCCTGCCCTCGTCGTGGGGCATGTACCGGCCGACCATCTTCGACTTCACGATGTTCTTCGGCACCATCGGATTCTTCTTCTTCCTGATGTTCCTCTTCCTGCGCTTCCTGCCCGTCATCTCCATCTTCGAGATGCGGACGATGGTGCCCGGCGCGCAGGTGAAGGAGGAGGAGGCATAAATGGCTGGGAAGCGTAAAGTCAGGCCGGCCGTCTACGGGCTGATGGCCGAGTTCGACAACCCTTCGGACGCGGTCGCCGCCGCGCGGCGCGTCCACGAAGAGGGCTACCGGCGGGTGGACGCCTTCTCGCCCTATCCGGTCGAGGAGCTGTCCGAGGCCATCCACGCGCACACGACGAAGATGCCGCTCATCGTCTTGATCGGCGGCATCCTCGGCGGCTCGCTCGGCTACCTGATGCAGTTCTACATAGCCACCCTCCACTATCCGATTAACGTCGGCGGCAAGCCTTTGCACAGTTGGCCCGCCTTCATCCCCGTCACCTTCGAGTGCACGGTGCTGGGGGCGGCGCTCTTCGCCGTCTTCGGGATGCTCGCGCTGAACGGACTGCCCGAGCCGTACCACCCGGTCTTCAACGCGCCGAACTTCGCGCTCGCCTCGCGCGACCGCTTCTTCGTGCTCGTCGAATCGGCCGATCCCAAGTTCGACCGCGAGCGGACGGCGGAGTTCCTCCGCACACTCGGGCCGCGTGAGGTGACAGATGTCGAACACTAGGAAGAGCAGGCAGAAGGCAGAAGGCAGCGGGCAGTTGGGAGCCGCTTGGCGCTCGCTGCGCTCAGCCCTCTTCTCTCGCCGGGTCGCCTTCTGCCTTCTGCCATCTGCCATCTGCCTTCTGCTGACGGGCTGCCGCATGGACATGCAGGATCAGCCGCGATACGAGTACTACGAGCCGGGTGACAAGAAATTCTTCCCCGACGGCTCGTCGTCGCGTGCGACCGTCGAGGGCACGGTGCCGCGTCAGGCGGGGCCGTACCGCGACCGCGAAGACTACTTCTACACGGGCAAGACGGCGAGCGGCGGGGCGCAAAGCAGCGCGCAGACGGGTGGCGTTGGCGCGTCTCTACCGGCGATGCAGACGGGTGCGGGCACGGGCGTGGGCACGCTCGCGAGCACAAACGTGCGCGGCAACGTCTCGGGCGGCGTGCCCGGTGCGCGCGAGGCGACGATGACGGGCGAGCCCGACGTGTTTCCGATCCAGATCGAGAAGGCGGATTTGCAGCGCGGGCGCGAGCGCTTCCAGATTTACTGCATGGCCTGTCACGGCTTGACGGGCGAGGGCGACGGCATGGTCGTCCGTCGCGGCTTTCAGAAGCCGCCCTCGTTCTACGACGACCGGCTTCAGGAGAACCGCACGCCGGCCTCGCACTTCTTCGATGTCATCACGAACGGCTGGGGCGCGATGCCCGACTACTCGGCGCAGATAGCGCCGGAAGACCGCTGGAAGATCATCGCGTACCTGCGCGCGCTTCAACTCAGTCGAAGGCTCAAGCTCGAAGAGCTTTCGCCCGCGGATCAGGAGAAGGTGCGGAGCGGCGCGCAGCAGACTTCGGAGCACGGAGAGGGCGGCACGCCTTTGCAGTCGCAGCCGGGGGGTGAGAAGCACTAGAGATGGAAGCGACCACCACACACACTTTCGACGCCCCCGCAGACCTCGGGCGCTACCGCATGCGCGCGCTCCTCGTCGGCGTGGTCTTCCTCGTCATCGGCGCGGTGCTGGCCTTTCTGATGGGGCAGGCCGCGGGCTTCGGCGGGCTCGTCCACGTGCTGCGCTCGTACCTCGTCGGCTTCTTCTTTGTGACGGGCGTCTCGGTCGGGAGCCTCGCGTGGCTCTGCCTCGGCCACATGACGGGCGGCGCGTGGGCTATCACCAGTCGCCGTCTGTTCGAGGGGGCGACGCGCTGCATCCCGCTCTGCGCCGTGCTCTTCATCCCCGTCGTCATCTCGCTCTTCGTGCACCAGCACGGAAGCGAGGCGGGCGGGCACAGCGTCTCGGTCTACGAGTGGTCTGACCCCGCGATAGTCGCGGGCGACGAGGCGCTCAAGCACAAGAGCCTCTACCTGAACCCGCTCTTCTTCATCGTCCGCGCCGTCATCTACTTCGCGATCTGGTTCGGCTTCGCGTCTATCTTAAGCCGCTGGTCGGCGCAGCAGGACAGGACGGCCGACCCGCGCCTGCGCCGGAAGATGCAGGACATCTCCGGGCCGGGGATTCTTCTGTTCGGGCTGACGGTGACGTTCGCGGCCTTCGACTGGGGCATGTCGCTTGAGCCGCACTGGTTCTCGACCATCTACGGGCTCATCATCATGGCCGGGTGGGGGCTGTCGGCTTTGGCCTTCGTGATTATGGTGGCGACGTGGCTGTCCCAGCGCGAGCCGATGGCGCACGCGTATCAGCCCTTGCACTTCCACGACTGGGGCAAGCTCCTGCTCGCGCTCGTGATGCTCTACGCCTACTTCGCCTTCTCGCAGTTCCTCATCACTTGGGCGGGGAATCTGCCGGAGGAGATTCCGTTCTACCTGCGGCGGCTGCGCGGCGGGTGGCAGTTCGTCGGGCTCTCAATCATCCTCTTCCACTTCGCGCTGCCCTTCGTGCTGCTGCTCTCGCGGAACCGCAAGCGGGTGCCGCGCTCCTTGCGGCGCATCGCGCTGCTGATGATCTTCATGCGCGTGGTTGATCTGGTCTTCTTCTTCGCGCCGTCGGTGCATCAGGGCGGCGAGCCCGAATGGCACACGGGCGACCTCGCGCGCAGCTTCCTGCCGATGTTGGCGATGGCGGTGGGCGTCGGCGGCATCTGGCTCTGGTTCTACTTCGGGCAACTGGCCGCGCGCCCGCTGCTCCCGCTCGGCGAGCGCGACCTTGAGCAGGCCATCGCGCCCGCGGCGGAACACCACTGAGAGGAGTGATAAGTGATGAGTGATAAGTGATGAGAAAGAGAAGAGGGCCTTGTCTTCCTCTTATCACTCATCACTCATCACTTATCACTAAAGCGTTATGGCTCACGGTAAGCGCAGACGGGACAGCATCCACGAGACGCCGGACGTGTCCTACATCACGAACCCGGACGTGGCGCATGAGGAGTCGGACGTGGCGGTGCGCCCGCTGTTGTGGTTCGTGGGCGGGCTGACGTTCTTCACCATCGTCGTCTGTCTGGCGATGTTTCTGATGTTCGAGTTCTTCCGCAGCCGCGAGGAGTCGCAGGAGTTGGCGGCGTCGCCTCTGGCGCGGCAGGGGGCGGAGCGCCTGCCGCCCGAGCCGCGGCTTCAGCTCGCGCCCGGGTGGGAGGTGACCAGCGACGAAGGGAAGCGGCACGACCTCTCCTACACGGCCGACAATCACGGCTACGTGCCGCAGCCGTGGTCGGAGTATGAGCTGGTCAGCAAGGAGTGGCAGCGCGAGCTGACCGAGCCGGGCTGGGCCGACCAGCAGGCAGGCACCGTGCGCATCCCCGTCGAGCGCGCCATCGACCTCTACCTTGAGCGTCGCGCCAAGCAGCCGCAGGGCGCGCAGCCGCAGCCACCGAACGCCGCGCCGAAGGAGACGGCGCCCGCCGAGTCAAGCACCGGCCAACAGCCGGCAGGGAAGCATCAGTAGTAGGCAGTTGGCAGTTGGCAGTTGTGAAGAAGTGAGAATGTTTGTGAGAAGTGATTTAAAGGTCAGCTTTGCGCGGCGCGTGTTGACGGCGGCCGGGCTTCTACTGCTCGCCGCGTACTGCGCACCGCTCAGCGTCCGGGCGCAGTACGCGCAGCCGCCGGTGGGGCCGATGCCGACGAGCAACTCGACCGAGGTCTTGAAGAAGGTCAACATCGAGCAGCGTTTGGGCAACCAGATACCGCTCGACCTCAAGTTCCGCGACGAAGCGGGGCGCGAGGTGCGTTTGGCCGAGTACTTCGCGAAGGGGAAGCCCGTCGCGTTGACGCTCGTCTACTACGAGTGCCCGATGCTCTGCAATCAGGTCTTGAACGGCGCGGTCGGCGCGTTCCAGGGGCTTACCTTCACGGCGGGCAAGGAGTTCGAGGTCGTCACCGTCAGCTTCGACCCGCGCGAGGGGCCGGAACTCGCCGCGAAGAAGAAGGAGACCTACCTCAAGCGCTACAAGCGCGAGGGCGCCGAAGCGGGCTGGCACTTCCTGACCGGCGACAAGGCTTCCATCGACGCGCTCGCCGAGTCGGTCGGCTTCCACTATACGTGGGATGAGCAGTCGCAGCAGTTCGCGCACGCCTCGGCCGTGATGGTGGCGACGCCGCAGGGGAAGTTGTCACACTACTTCTACGGCATCGACTACGCGCCGAGGGATTTGAAGCTCGCGTTCGTCGAGGCGTCCGAAGGTAAGGTCGGGTCGCCGGTCGATTCGCTTCTGCTCTTCTGCTACCACTACGACCCTGTCTCGGGGCGCTTCGCGCCGGTGATGGGCGTGCTGCGCGCGGCGGGCGTGCTGACGGTCTTCGGCGTCATCGCGCTCATCCTCTTCCTGCGGCGGATATCGAAGCGGCGCGAAGAGACTTGGGAGCAGGAGTTGAGCGTCGGCGGGTCAGCCTAAGCTGACGAGGGCCGCCAGAGTATCAACCCTTCGGGGGAAGGGGAGTCTGAGTGAACTTGATGCAGTCGATTCCGATACCGCATGTAAGCCTGCCCGTGCCGTTCTCGCCCGAGCAGGCATCGACGTTCGCGCCGCACGTGGACGCGCTCTACGTCTACCTCGTGACGCTGACGGCCTTCGTCACGCTGGGGATCACGGCGGCCATCGTCTTCTTCGCCGTCAAGTATCGCCGGCGCCACGCCGCGGAGCTGCCGCGCCCCATCGCCGGCTCGATGGTGCTTGAGCTGACGTGGACGATCATCCCGCTCCTCATCTCGATGACCATCTTCGTCTGGGGCGCGTCCATCTTCTTCAAGGCGTACCGCGCGCCGCAACAGGCGATGGAGGTCTACGTCGTCGGCAAGCAGTGGATGTGGAAGTTCCAGCACGCGACGGGGCAGCGCGAGATCAACGAGCTGCACGTCCCCTCGGGCGCGCGCGTCAAGCTGACGATGACGACCGAGGATGTCATCCACAGCTTCTATGTCCCCGCCTTCCGCATCAAGCAGGACGTGGTGCCCGGCCGCTATCAACAGACTTGGTTCGAGGCGACCAAGCCCGGCAAGTACTACCTCTTCTGCGCCGAGTACTGCGGCACGAACCACTCGGGGATGGGCGGCTACGTCTATGTGATGGAGCCGGCCGCCTATCAGCAGTGGCTCGCGGGCGGGTCGGGGACGGAGTCGGCGGCCTCGCAGGGGATGAAGCTCTTCCAGCAGCGCGGCTGCGCCTCTTGCCATCAGGTTGACCCTTCGGGGCAGCAGGGGCGCGGCCCCACGCTCTACGGCATCTTCGGCAAGTCGCAGGAGATCGAAGGCGGCGCCAAGGTGACCGTTGACGAGGCGTACATCCGCGAGTCGATTCTCAACCCGCAGGCGCACATCGCCGCGGGCTTCCAGAATCTGATGCCGACCTTCCAGGGTCAGCTCTCCGAGGAGCAGATACTTCAACTCGTCGCCTACATCCGCTCGCTCGCTCCGCAGGGGCAGCCGCAGGGCGGCGCGGGCGCGGCGCAGACGCCTTCGGCGACGACCACGGGCGGCATCCCGCCGCAGCAGCAGCGCAGCAACCCCATCGGGCCAACCAGCGAGCGGCAGGGCAGTCCCGCGCCGCAAGTCCCGGCGGGCGGCAACACCGGCAACGCGAACCGCCCGTAATGAGCGGCGCCGAAGGTTTGAGATGAAGGGCCAGGCAGTTTTAGGGAAGACGCATTTATGAGCACGAACACGACACCGGCGGCGGCAGGGACGCGCGAGTGGCGCAGCCGCTTCCCGACGGTCAACTACCTCAACGCCGACTACGGCATCAAGTCGTGGCTGCTGACGAAGGATCACAAGAGGATTGCCATCCTCTACCTGATCTCCGTGACCTTCTTCTTCGCCATCGGCGGCGCCTACGCGGCGGCCATCCGGCTTGAGCTTTTGACGCCGCTCGGCGACCTGATGCAGTCGGCGACGTACAACAAGGTCTTCACGCATCACGGGATCATGATGGTCTTCTTCTTCCTGATTCCGGCCATCCCCGGCGTGCTGGGGAACTTCCTCATCCCGCTCATGATCGGCGCGAAGGACATGGCCTTCCCGAAGATCAACCTGCTGAGCTGGTACATCTTCATGGCGGGCGGCCTTCTAACGTTCGCCGCGCTCCTCTTCGGCGGCGTGGACACGGGCTGGACGTTCTACGTCCCCTACTCGACCAACTTCTCGAACACCTACGTCACGCTCGCGGGGCTTGGTATCTTCATCAACGGCTTCTCTTCGATTCTGACGGGCTTGAACTTCATCGTCACCACGCACACGATGCGTGCGCCGGGGATGACCTGGTTCCGGATGCCGCTCTTCGTCTGGGCGCACTACGCGACCGCCCTCATCATGATTCTGGGGACGCCCGTCATCGCCATCACGGTGCTGCTGCTCGCGCTGGAAAGGCTCGCGCACGTCGGCATCTTCGACCCGGCCCTCGGCGGCGACCCCGTGCTCTTCCAGCACATGTTCTGGTTCTACTCGCACCCGGCCGTCTACATCATGATTCTCCCCTCGATGGGCGTCATCTCCGAGCTGGTGGCGACGCACACGCGCAAGCCCATCTTCGGCTACTCGTTCGTGGCCTTCTCCAGTCTGGCGATTGCGGTCTTCGGCTTCCTCGTGTGGGGACATCACCTGTTCGTGTCGAGCCAGTCGGTCTACGCCGGGATGATCTTCTCGCTCATCTCGTTCGTCGTGGCTATCCCCTCGGCGGTGAAGGTCTTCAACTGGACGGCGACGATGTACAAGGGCTCGATCTCGTACGACACGCCGATGCTCTACGCCTTCGCCTTCATCGGGCTCTTCCTCATCGGCGGCATGACGGGGCTCTTTCTGGCCGCGCTCGGCTTCGACATCCACGTCCACGACACCTACTTCGTCGTCGCGCACTTCCATTACGTGATGGTGGGCGGAACGGTGATGGGCTACCTCGGCGGCCTGCATAACTGGTGGCCGAAGATTACGGGGCGCATGTACCCGGAAGGGTGGGCGCGGTTCGCGGCGCTCGTCATCTTCGTCGGCTTCAACCTGACGTTCTTCCCGCAGTTCCTGCTGGGCTACATGGGGATGCCGCGGCGCTACCACGCCTACCCGCCGGGCGAGCCGCTGTGGCAGGTGCTGCACGTGATGAGTACCGGCGGCGCGACCGTCCTCGGCATCGGGCTGCTGATTCCGGGCGTCTACTTCCTCTGGTCGATGCGCTACGGCCGCTTCGCGTCAGCCAACCCTTGGCCGGGGACGAGCCTTGAGTGGCGCACGCCAAGCCCGCCGCCGACCGAGAATTTCGCCGTGACGCCCGTCGTCACTTGGGAGGCTTACGAGTACAGGCCCATCGAAGAGTTACAGACCATCGGCCCCGGCGTCCCCGACACGACCATCGCCGGCCAGCACCCCGCCAACCGCGGGGTTGAGACGGAAGAGAGATGAAAAAATGATGAACGATGAACGATGAATTAAGACAAGCTGATTTAATTCATCGTTCATCGTTCATCATTCATCGTTCCTTCTGAGGAGGTAGTAGTTTGGCGACACACGCGGAGGCAATCGAACACGGCCACGGGCCCGAGGCGGCGCACGAGGCGCTCGCGCACCACTTCGACAACCTTGAGCAGCAGCGCGAGGCCGGGGCGCTGGGGATGTGGGTCTTCATCGCGCAGGAGGTGATGTTCTTCGGCGGGCTCTTCCTCGCCTACCTCATCTACCGGATGAAGTACCCGCTGGCCTTCATGGCCGCCAGCAACCACCTCAACTGGAAGATCGGCACCTTCAACACGGCCGTCCTCATCACGTCTTCCCTGACGATGGCGCTCGCCGTGTGGGCGACGCAGATGGGCAAGTCGCGGAAGGTGCAGGTCGGCTTCATGTTGGCGACCGTCCTGCTCGGGCTCGTCTTCCTCGGCGTGAAGGCGTTCGAGTACCACGACAAGTATGTGGACGGCCTGATTCCCATCGCCGGCTGGTTCCACCCGCATCAGGAGCTAATCGCGCACCTCCCGCAGGGCGTGACGGTCGGGCAGTATCAGATGTTCTTCTGGATCTACTTTGCGATGACGGGCCTCCATGCGCTGCACATGATCATCGGCGTCGGCATCATCATCCCGATCATGTGGATGGCTTGGCGCGGTCGCTTCTCGCCCGAGTATCACGGCCCCGTAGAGAACTTCGGGCTCTACTGGCACTTCGTCGACATCATCTGGATTTTCCTCTTCCCGCTGCTCTACCTCCTCGGCGCGCACTTCTCGCCGGGTCACTAGAAGGGAAAGGGGAGGTACTGAGAAAGCCATGTCGGAACACATCGTCCCACGCAAAACTTACTTCTCGGTCTTCGCGGCGCTGCTGGTGGGGACGGCGATTACGGTCTTCGCCGCAAACATCAACTTCGGCAAGATGAACGACGTGATCGCGATGACCATCGCAGTGACGAAGATGATGCTCGTGCTCCTCTTCTTCATGCACGTCCGCTACAGCTCGCGGCTCATCTGGGTCATCGTCGCGTCGATGTTCTTCTGGCTGCTCATCCTTTTGACGCTGACGCTGACGGACTACAGCAGCCGCGACTGGTTCGGCTCGAACGTCGGCGGCCTCATGAGATGAGCCGCCGGTAGCCGCCCCGTTTTTAGTACAATGGAGCCCGGAGCGGGCGCCCACACGGAGGGCGACCCGCCCCGGGCTTTTCAACTTTGGCGCGGGGACTTCACTTTAAGAACTTGCTGAGGCGTGTCATCAAGGTCGTGCTGCTCTTCGCGCTGCGCGTCTTCTTCCGCCGCATAGAGGTCGTGGGCCGCTCGCGCGTGCCGCGCGAGGGCGCGTGCGTCTTCGTCCTCAACCACCCGAACGCGCTCGTCGATCCAGCCTTCCTGCTCTGCTACGCGCCGCGCCGCGTCTCGTTCCTCGCCAAGTCGCCGCTCTTCCGCATGCCCGTCATCGGCACGCTCATCCGCGCGATGGATGCGATTCCCGTCTACCGCAAGCAGGACGAGACGGGTGACACTGCCGCTCTCAACCGCAAGACCTTCGAGCACGCGGCCGAGCTGCTGCGGCGCGGCGGCACCATCGCCATCTGCCCCGAAGGCGCCTCGCACAGCGAGCCCTACCTGCTCCCCTTGAAGAGCGGCGCGGCGCGCATCGCGCTCGGCGCGGTCAGCGCGTCGGAAGGCGGCGCGCTCGACTTAAAGATTGTCCCCGCGGGGCTCTACTACACCGCGAAGACGACCTTTCGCAGCGGCGCGCTCCTCTACTTCGGCGAGCCCATCCACGTCGAGCCCGCCGCGCACGGCCCCGACGGCGAGCCGCCGCGCGAGGCCGTGCGCGCGCTCTCTGACCGCGTCGCCGAAGGGATGCGCGCCCTGACGCTCAACGCCGACCGCCACGAAGCGCTCGCGATGGTGGGGCGCGCCGAGCGCATCTTTTCCGCGGCCGACGAAGAGGAGGAGGAGGGCGCGAGCCTTGAGCGCGAGCTGCTCCGCCGCCGCCGCTTCGTCGAGGCTTACGCATACCACCGGCAGCACTCGCCCGAGCGCCTCGAAGTGTTGGAGCGGCGCGTCTCTGCTTACGAAGAGGAGCTGCGTCAGGCCGGGCTCGAAGACCCGCGCCAGCTCTCGCCCTCGACCGTCGCCGACTACGCGCGCGTCAGGAAGCTTTTGACGCGCGTTCTCATCTTCCTGCTGCTGCTGCCCGTCGCGCTCGCGGGCGCGGCGCTGCACTATCCGGCCTACAAGCTCGCGGGTGCGCTGGCGACGCGGTTCGCGCGCCAGTACGACGACGTGCTCTCGACCTTCAAGATAGCGGGGGCGCTGCTCTTCTTCCCTCTGACGTGGGGCGCGTTGGCCTTCGTGCTGTACGGGTTCTTGGGTTGGTGGGGAGTGCTGGCGGCGTTCGTCGGCGCGCCCGTCGCGGGCTTCGTCGCGCTGCGCACGCGCGAGGAGTTCGGGCGCTTCGTGGCGGGCACACGCGCCGCGCGCTTCTTCGTCCGCGAGCGCAGCTTCTTCAGACAACTCCTCGAAGAGCGACGCCGCATCCGTCGCGAACTCCTCGACCTCGGCGACGAGTACGAGCGCGCCCTCACCGCAGGCTCGGCTCAGACTTAATAATCGCTGACGAAGGCCGATTTTCATTACCATTCATTATTCCAAGACTTACTCTTCACTTCCGCCCGAGCGCGACGGCGCGCTGGTAGGCGGCGTAGACGGCTTTCGATAAGACGGTGCGTAAGCTACCTTTTTCCATCTGGTAGATGGCCTCGGCACTGGTGCCGCCGGGGGAGGTGACCATGTTGCGCAGCTCGGCCGGGTGCTTGTGCGTCTCGCGCGCGAAGAGGACGGAGCCGAGCATCGTCTGTGTGACCAGCTCTTCGGCGACGTGGCGCGAGAAGCCCATGTGGACGCCCGCGTCCACGAGCGCCTCCATCATCATGAAGATGTAGGTCGGCCCCGTCGCCGAGAGCGCCGTCGCCATGTCGATCATGTTCTCGTTCTCGACGTACATCTCGCGCCCCAAGGCGCCGAGGAGCGCGCGGACGGCTTCGAGCTGTCGCTCAGAGACTTCGGGCGTGGCCGTCCAAGCCGTCATGCCCTGCCCGATCTGCGCGGGCGTGTTCGGCATCGCGCGCACCACTCCGCGGTGGCCGCCGAGTTCTTTGTCGATGGTCTCGATGCGCGTGCCGGCGACGACCGAGAGCAGTAGCTGCTCGGGCGCGAGCGACTCTTTGACCTCTTGCAGGACGTGGCTGACGCGCTGCGGCTTGACGGCGACAACGACAAAGCCGGGGGCGGCCGGGTCGTTCAGGCGCGCGGCCTCCGTGTTCGACTCGACCATGCGGATGCCGTATTGATTCTGCAACTCGTCGCGGCGCGCGGGGCGCGGGTGGCTGCCGACGACCTGCGCGCGCGTGACGAGCTGGCGCCGGAGCAGCCCCGCAATCATGGCCTCGGCCATCACGCCGACGCCGACGAAGGAGAGCTGCGCGCCGCGCAGTGGGCTGGCCGCGGCCGGGGGCGGCGTGGGAGAGACGTTCATCATCGCAACATCATAGCAGTAGGCAGACGGCAGTAGGCAGTAGGCAGTAGGCAGTAGGCAGTAGGCAGTTAAGACCGTGCCATCCGGAACTTTGGATTAACCTTTCAAGTCTCGTAATGCGGAGCGGCTGCCTACTGCCGTCTGCCTACTGCCTACTTCTTCCTTCATCCTTTTTTTGTTACCATGCGCGGCACACACACTGTCAGGGTCAGGGCCGCCGGACGCAAGTCTCCCAACGCCGAAGCGGGCCGCGGCCTTTCCGCAGACACAGGAGTCCGGCACCCAGCTCAAACTAGGAGAAGTTCAAGATGAAGTCCCTACGTCGATTCTTTCCCCGCGCCGCGGCCGCGCTCGTGCTCCTTGCCGCGGCGTCCGCGACTTCCGCGCGACAGCAGCCGCCGAACGTGCGCCTGCCGCAGGCGAGCCCGGCGGCCACGCTCTCGCAGACCATCGGCGTCACAGACCTGACGATCACCTACCATCGCCCCTCCGTGCGCGGTCGCACGGTCTGGGGCGACATCACGCCCGAGAAGGCCAGTGCGGTTGTAAAGGCGACCTCCTATCTGCCCCAGAACTCGCCCGAGGGCACGCTCGACGGCGGGGTCGGCACGGGGAAGGAGTTCCCGATGGCGCCCAACGGTCACGTCTGGCGCGCGGGTGCCAACGAGGCAACGAAGTTCACCGTCACCGACGACGTGCTGATTAACGGCCAGCCCTTGAAGGCGGGCTCCTACAGCCTGCACATGATCCCGGGCAGAGACGAGTGGACGCTCGTCTTCAACAAGATGGCCAACCAGTGGGGCAGCTTCAGCTACGACGCGAAGCAGGACGCGCTGCGCGTGAAGACCAAGCCGGCGTGGGTGTCTGAGTCGCAGGAGGTGCTCACCTATGACGTGCCCGCGACGACGGCGAACTCGGCGCGCGTCGTGCTCCGCTGGGAGAAGATCGCCGTGCCCTTCACGGTCGAGGTGCCGAATCAGGACGCGCTCGTCCGCTCGAAGATAGACGCGCTCGTCGCCGCCGCGCCCTCCGACTGGCAGGTGCCGCTCGCGGTCGGCAACGCCTACTTCAACGACGATAAGTTTGAAGAGGCGCTCACGTGGGTTGAGCGTTCCATCAAGGTCAAGGAGACCTTCCAGAATTTGCGCACGAAGGCTCTGCTCCTCTCCAACATGAACAAGAAGGACGAGGCCGTCGCCGCCGGCGAGCGCGCCGTCGCGCGCGGCAAGGCCGACGGCGAGGACACCACGCGCTTCGAGAAGCGCCTCGCGGACATCAAGGCCGGGAAGATGTAAGCGGAGAGTAGGCAGTAGGCAGATGGCAGCAGGCAGTTGAAAGCGCTGCTGTTGTGAGTTCTGAGTTAATCTCTCAACGTTCCTGACGCGGAGCGACTGCCTACTGCCTACTGCCATCTGCCTACTGTTACCAACCACACACCGAGGAGAAGTCGAGATGAAGTTACAGAGAAAGTTGTTTCCCCTTGCGGCCGCGGCCGTGTTCGCGCTCGCGACGTGCGCGCAGGCTCAGTTGCGCACCCCGCGCCCGAGCCAGAAGGCGAGCGTCATGCAGACCATCGGCGTCACCGACGTGACGATTACCTACAGCCGCCCCGGCGTCAAAGGGCGCATGATCTGGGGCGACCCGCCCGCGGGCGCGACCGCCAGCACCGCCACGCTCGACGACGCGCGCACGCGCCCCAAAGATCAGGTCATCGTGCCCTACGGCCACGTCTGGCGCGCGGGTGCCAACGAGGCGACGCAGTTCGCCGTCACCGACGACGTGCTCATCAACGGCCAGCCCTTGAAGGCCGGCACCTACAGCCTCCACGCCATCCCCGGCAAAGACGAGTGGACGCTCATCTTCAACTCGGACGCGGGGCAGTGGGGCAGTTTCACCTACGACGAGAAGAAGGACGTGCTGCGTGTGAAGGCCAAGCCGCAGATGGCGCCCGACAGTCAGGAGTGGTTGCTCTACACCTTCGACCCCGTGGGCGAGACTTCGGCGCAGGTCAACCTCCGCTGGGAGCGGCTGCGCGTGCCCTTCACGGTCGAGGTCAAGGACGTGAAGGCGCTCACGGTCGAGAAGATGCGCGCGACGGTCGGCGCCGCCAAACCGGACGACTGGCGCACGCCTTTGCAGGCGGCCAACTACGTCTTCACCAACAACCTGACCGGCAACATGGATGAGGCGATGCAGTGGCTCGACAAGTCCTTGAAGACCAAGGAGACCTTCGGCAACCTCTACACGAAGGCGCGCGTGCTCGCCACGACGGGCAAGGCCGCCGACGCGGTCGCCACCGCCGAGAAGGCGCTCCAGATCGCCAAGGCGCCCAACTCCGGCGTTGACGCCGTCACCATCGCCGACCTTGAGAAGCGCATGGCCGAGTGGAAGACGAAGCTGTGAGCAGGTCAGCCGTAGACGAGCGCCGCACCGCTTCTCGTCATTAAACCGAGGAGGATGAGAGTCACGCCGACTCTCATCCTCCTTTTGACTTCCGGAACTCCCGCGCCCCACGCCTCATCAATCAGACTGACGACCCGCCGCCTCTCACACTGACCGAGCCGGTCAACGCGACTGCCAAGCCCGGCCGCCGTCATCCTCAATTTCCCTGACAATCAAAGGGTTTTTGCCCTTATCCGCGCTCGAACCGTCGCGGCACGTGGCCTGCACTGTCGTGCGGCGGCGTATCAGCGCCGCGCCCCTTACAGATGAAGGCGCCGAACATTTAAAAGTTTCAGAGCCCCAACAGATGAACTCAAAGTCAAAAATCTTAACCCTGCTGACCTGCTGCGCGCTGCTGCTCTCCCTCTGCGGCGCGGGCCTCCTGCCCGGCGGCAGGGCGCTGGCCGGAGGGAAGGCGAAGGGCGACGAAGAGACGGACGCCCGCGGCCCCTTCAACCACGACAAGGTCTCCCAACGCTTGCGCGAGCGCCCGCGCAAGGGCAAGAGCGGCAAGGGCGGGGACGAGGCGAAGCTTCAGGTCATCCTCCGGCTCAACGGCCCGATGAGCGGCGGCCTCAACTCCCTGCTCAAGCGCAACGGCGTTCGCGTCAAGCAGGAGTTGAAGAGTCTCGGCATGGCGGCCGTCGAGCTGCCCGAGTCGGCCCTCGATGAGCTGGCCTCGTTTGACGAAGTCTCCTTCGTCTCGGACGACACGGAGACTGAAGTGCTCGGGCACGTCTCGAAGACGACCGGCACCGACGCGGCCGCCGCGCAGACCTACAGCAGCATCACGCAGCTCAACGGCACGGGCGTCGGCATCGCCATCGTCGACTCGGGCATCTACGACCAGCACGCCGCCTTCCTCGACGCAGCGGGCACGGCCAGCCGCGTCGTCTTCAACAAGAACTTCGTCACGACCGAGTCGCGCACCGACGACCCCTACGGCCACGGCACGCACGTCGCCGGTCTGGCCGCCGGGTTCGACCGCGTCAAGGGCGGCGCCTACTCGGGCATCGCCACCGACGCCAAGCTCATCGACCTGCGCGTGCTCGACTCGAAGGGCAAGGGGCAGACCTCATGGCTGCTCGGCGCGCTCGACTGGGTCGCGGCCAACTACGCCGCCTACAACATCCGCGTCGTCAACATCTCCTTAGGCGCCCCGGCCGTTGACTCCTGGCAGGATGACCCCGTCTGCGACGCCGTCAGCAGGCTCTACCACCTCGGCATCGTGGTCGTCGCGGCCGCGGGCAACAACGGAAAGAACGCACTGGGGCAGAAGGTCTACGGGCAGATTCACACACCCGGCATCAGCCCGCAGGCCATCACGGTCGGCGCCTCAAACACCTTCGGCACCGACACGCGCTCGGACGACGGCGTCGCCACCTACAGCTCGCGCGGCCCCACGCGCGCCTACTGGACGGACGCGGCCGGCGCGAAGCACTACGACAACCTCCTGAAGCCCGACCTCGTCGCACCCGGCAACAAGCTCGTCTCGGCCGAGTCCTACCCGAACAGTCTGAGGACGAGCGGCGCCGTCTCCGCTTACGACGACGCGACGCAGGAGCGCGACTACATGTATCTGTCGGGCACGTCGATGGCGACGCCGCTCGTCGCGGGCACCGCGGCGCTGATGTTCGAGGCCAACCCGAAGCTCACGGCCGGGATGGTCAGGACGCTCTTGCAGTACACGGCCACGCCGCTCAAGAACTTCAGCATGCTGGAGCAGGGCGCGGGCGAGCTGAACGTCGCGGGCGCCACGCGCCTCGCCGACCTCGTCCGCCGCGACCTCGATCAGGCGACCGCGGCCGTGGGCACGTCGCTCTTGACGGCCGCGCTCCCCACGGCGCAGACCTACATCGTTGACCGCAACTACGTCTGGGCGCAGGGCGTCACCTTCGACTTCACCTACGGCACCGGCACCGACTTCGTCACGAAGTTTCAGGAAGGTTACCGGCTCGCCAACCACATCAACAACGACTGTCTCGTTCAGACGAACGGCATCATCGTCAAAGACTCGACGAAGCTGTCGGCGGGCATCCTGCTCGGCAAGAACATCATGACGAGCGCGGGCGGCACACTCGGCACGGGCACGGCCATCCCCTTCAGCCTGCGCGGTAGCGGCGTGATTATGAGCGACGGCGCGCTCCTGAGTGACGGCGTGCTCCTGAGTGACGGTGTGATTCTGAGTGACGGCGTGCTTCTGAGCGACGGCTCGCTCCTGAGTGACGCGGTGCTGCTCGGGGACACCATTGCGGGCGCCTCCATCCTCGTCGGCGGCGACAACACGGCCTTCATGGCCGCCGCGCCGTAACCATCGCCACGCCCGAAGTCGTCCAAGAAGTCTTCTTCCACGCAACCTGAGTAGAGCTGATGTTCCAGTCGTTGTCACAGACAGACACGGCCTGCGCGCCGAGCCTCTTCGCCGCCTTCGCGCCCCTCCGGGTGGCGAGTGCGGGGCGGGCCGAGCCGCTCGCGCGTGAGGCCGAGGCCGAGGTCGTCGCGCTTCTTTCGGAGCGACCCGTCCACGCCGTCAACCTTCTGGGTCTGATTGGCGACAACGGCCTTGTGAGCCCGCACAACCGCGGCACCTTCTACGGCTGCCGCGACGAGCACGGGCGCCTCGAAGGCGTCGCGCTCATCGGGCACGCGACTCTCTTCGAGGCGCGCACGCCGCGCGCACTGCGCGCCTTCGCCCGCGCGGCGCAGTCGCGCCCGAACGTCCACTTGGTGTTGGGCGAGTCGGAGCCGGTCGCCGAGTTCTGGTGCCACTATCGCGCGGCGGGTCAGCCGTTGCGACTCGTCTGCCGCGAGCTGCTGTTTGAGTTGAGCCGCGAAGACGGTGCCCGTGCTCACGTCGCCGTCCCGGGGCTGCGCCTCGCCACGCGCGCAGACCTGCCGTTAATCATGCCCGTGCAGGCGCGCATGGTCGAAGAAGAGAGCGGCATCAATCCGCTCCTGAGCGACCCCGAAGGCTTCCAGCGTCGCTGCGTTTTGCGGATCGACCGCGGCCGGACATGGGTGTTGACGGAGGGCGACCGGCTCGTCTTCAAGGCAGAGGTCTTGGCCGAAGCGGGCGGGGTCGTCTATCTCGAAGGCGTGCACGTTGCGCCGGAGGAGCGCGGCCTTGGGCGCGGCCTGCAATGCCTGTCGCACCTGACGCGCGAGCTGCTGCGGCGCGCGCACTCGGTCTGCCTCCTCGTCAACGAGCGCAACGAGGCGGCGCACGCCTTCTACCGCAAGGCAGGCTTCCGCCTCGACTGCCACTACGACACGATCTTCCTGCGCCGCGACTGACGAGCCGTTCAGGCCGGAGAGTCGGCCGCGGCGCAGGAGCCTCTTAACCACAGAGACAGAGAGACACAGCTAAGAGATCAAAGCTGTGTCTCTCTGTCTCTGTGGTTAATCCTTTTTGGAGTTACCGTAGAGTGCCGTGACGACGAGCGCGGTCAGCACGACGACGAGCGCGCCGACGACGTTGTACCAGAGGAAGGCGAGCGGGGTGCGGAAGAAGCAGAAGAGGACGGCCGCCTCGCCCGCGAGCGCGCCGACGAAGGCGGCCGTGCCGCGGACGCGCTTGAAGTAGAAGCCGAGGAGGAAGATGCCGAGCAGCGTCCCGTAGAAGAGCGAGCCGAGACGATTGACCGCCTCGACGAGCGAGCCGAGCTGTCCCGCGTACTGCGCAAACGCGATGGCGAAGAGACCCCAGAAGACAGTCGCCAGTTTTGAAGAGATGAAGTAATAACGCTCGGACGCGGCGGGTTGTAAGAGCCGGCGCTGGATGTCTACGACGGTCGTCCCGGCGAGCGCGCTCCACTCCGACGCGGTCGAAGACATTGATGCGAAGAAGACCGCCGCCAGCACGAGCCCGACCAGACCGGCCGGCATGTAGTGCGTGACGAAGCTCAGGAAGACATAGTTCGTGTCGTTGGGCTTCGCGTCGAAGCTCTTGATGATATCGACCGCGCCGTTCCTCACCTTCCCTGCGCGTTCCTGCGCCGACTGCAACTGTTGTGAAGCCGTCGCCGCCGCCGCGTCGTCACCCGCGCGCAGGGCGCCGACATAGCGCCGCGCCGCCTGCTGCTTCTCGGCGAAGGCCGCGGCGTAGTCCTCTTCGAGCGCGCGGAACTCCGGCCCTCGCGCGCCCGTGCGCGCGCGCTCCAACTGCACGGGGTTGAAGAAGACGGGCGGCTGCGTGAACTGGTAGAAGGCGAAGACCATCGCGCCGAGGAAGAGGATGAAGAACTGCATCGGCACCTTGACCAGCCCGTTGAAGAGAAGGCCCAAGCGGCTCTGCGCCACCGACTCGCCCGTGAGGTAGCGCTGCACCTGCGACTGGTCTGTGCCGAAGTATGCGAGCGCGAGGAAGCAGCCGCCGAAGAGACCCGACCAGAAGTTGTACTGGTTCTTCACGTCGAAGGAGAAGTCCACGGCGTTCAGGCGCCCGAGCTTGCCCGCGACCTGCGTCGCCTCTAAGAACGACACGTCGGCGGGGAGCAGCCTGATGATGGTGAAGAAGGCGACGAACATCCCGCCCATGATGATGAGGAACTGTAGGAAGTTCGTGTTGTCTACGGCGCGCGCTCCGCCCATGCTCGCATAGAGCATCACGGCGCCGCCGATGATAAGGATGACGACGCGGATGTCCCAGCCCATGATGACCGAGAGGATGAGCGACGGCGCGTAGAGCGAGACGCCCGTCGAGAGCCCACGCAGCGCGAGGAAGAGGAGCGCGGCGAGCGTGCGCGTCTTCAAGTCGAAGCGCCCTTCGAGATACTCGTAAGCGGTGTAGACCTTGAGCCGGTGATAGATGGGCACGGCCGTCGCCGCGAGGATGACCATCGCGACGGGCAAGCCCAGATAGACCTGCACGAAGCGCATGCCGTCGGCGAACGCCTGCCCCGGCGTGGCGAGGAAGGTGACGGCGCTGGCCTGCGTCGCCATGATCGAGAGCGCGACGTGGTGCCAGCGCATGCGTCGGTCGGCGACGAGGAAGTCTTCGAGGTCGCGCGTGCGCCGCCCCTTCCAGACACCGTAGAGGACGATGCCTGCGCCCGCGGCCAGCAGCACCGTCCAGTCGAGCGGCCTCATCCGAAGTACCTCGTGAAGAGATAGAAGAGCACGACGAGCACGGCGAGGTTGATAAGGACGATGCTGTAGAGCGTCCGCCAACTGCCGCCGAAGGGCGGCGGCTCTTCGCGTGTGTGTGGTTCGTGCGTCTCGTCTCTCATCCGAAGCTCAAGGCCGTCACTTGCCCGCCGAGATCATGTTGACGAAGAGGCGGTAGGCGCCGGGGACACCCGCCGGCAGTTGGCGGAAGAAGGCGAGCGCGGTGAAGACGTATGTGCCACGGCCTACTCGCGCGACGAGGGTCGAGCCCTTGAGGTCGGGCGCGCCGGGGTCGTGGCTCGCGAAGAGGGGCGTGTAGTGCGCGTCCCATTCGGAGGCGAAGTAGAGCCCGCGCTCCTGCACCCAGCCGTCGAAGTCGGCGGCCGTGATCTTGTTCGGCGAGTTGAGCAGCGCGTCCGATGGCGCGAGCGGCGTCAACTCGGCCGTCTCGTCCGTAACTCTGTCCTGCGTAACACGGAAAGGGAAGGGGCCGAGCTGCGCGCCTTCGAGCGTGCGGTCGGGCGTGTTGTACTGGACGACGAGCGTGCCGCCGCGCTCGACGTATTCGAGCAGGCGCTTCTGTTGCTGCCTGAGCGCCGCGCGCGTGTTGTAGGCGCGCACGCCCGTCACCACGGCGTCGAAGCGCGAGAGGTCGGCCGTTTCAAGGTCTTCGTCGGAGAGCAGTGTCACGTCGTAGCCGACCTGCCGCAGAGCTTCGGGCACCTCGTCGCCCGAGCCCGCGACGTAGCCGACGTGCTGGCCGCGGCGCGCAAGCTCGACGCGCACAAGCTCGGCGCGCGCCGCGGGGAAGAGCGTCTGCCGAGGGATGTGCTGGTAGTCGATCTCGGTCATGCCGCGCGTGTAGGTCTTACCCATCGACTCGAACTCGGCGGCGAGCATGGCCTTCGAAGCGCCCGCGGGCGGCGTGACGTTGAAGGTCGCGCGGAACTCCTCGCCCTTCGCCTTGAGCGTCGCGGGAATCTCCGCGGGCGTCGCCGTCCAGCCCGCGGGCAGTTTGAGCTTGAGCGTGCCGGTCGCGTCCGTCGCGGTGTTGTTCCTGAGCGTGACGCGCAACTGCTTCGGCTGACGGTCGGGGAAGACGAGCGTCTGCTCGCCGACGGCGACGGCCACTTCGGGCACGACCGTCAAGGGGCGGTAGAGGTCGCCGCGCACGCGGTCTGTCCAGCGGTAGAGAACGGGGACGTTGAAGGTGATGACTTCAGCGTCTTCGCCGAAGACGGCGGTGACGGGCACGGTCAGCGCGGGCGGCCCTTCGGGGAGGCCGATGAGTGCCTGTTCGCCGACGCGGAAGAGATTCTTTGAAGGCTCCTCGCGCAGCCAGTAGGGTTGGCTGTAGACGGCGTCGGCGGGCACGCGCAGGGTTCGCTCTCTCGTGAGCGGCTGGTTCGTCTTCAACTCTGCGCGCAGCAGGTCGGCACCGGCGGAGGAGACGCCGACGGTCTCGAACTTCAAAGGGTAGGCAGAGCGATTGATGACGGTCGTCGTGACCTTGACCTCGCCACCCGGCGTCACGTAAGGGTCGGCGGCCACGGCCTCGACCCAGAGGCCGGCGGCGGCGCGGATGACTTCGTCGAGCGCCGCGCGCTTCGACTCGACAAGCGGCTCGTCTTTCGAGAGCTTCGACATCTCGCGGCGCGCGCGCAGGAGCAGCGGCAGGACGGTCGAAGGATTTGAAGGGTCGTACTTGCGCGCGGCCTCTTCGAGCAACTGCCCGACGGCCTCGCCGCCGTCGAAGCGGCGCCAGGTCATGTCCACGCCGTCGAACAGATCTCTCGTCGTGGGCTCGCCCTTGAGGTGCGCGAAGTAGTTGACCGAGGGGCCGCGCCGTCCGGGCGTGCCCTGCGCCTGACTCATGTGCATCGTGCGGCTCTCGGCGGCAATCTCTGTGTAGGACTTGCCGAGCAGAGGATCGTAGCCGCCCACGTCGGCGCTCAACATCTTGTCGGCATCCTTCGGCGCGTCGGTCGGTCGAAAGTTGAAGACGTTCCAGACGAGACGCTTCGGCTTCCAAGTCCCCACGCCGAGTTTCAACTGCTCTGGGAAGCGTGCGGGGTCGCCCGCGGCGTCGAAGGCTTCGGAGGCGAGGATGGCGGAGGCGGTGTGCTGGCCGTGGCCGCCCTCGCCGGTGGTGGGGAAGCGCGCGATCATCACGTCGGGTCGAAAGCGGCGCACGACCCAGACCACGTCGGCGAGTACCGCGTCATGATCCCAGAAGCGGAAGGTCTCTTCGGGCGACTTGGTGAAGCCGAAGTCGATGGCGCGCGTGAAGAACTGTTCGGCACCGTCGATGCGGCGCGCGGCCAGAAGCTCCTGCGTGCGCACGACGCCGAGCAGCGCGCCCTTCTCCGAGCCGAGTATGTTCTGCCCGCCGTCGCCGCGCGTGAGCGAGAGATAAGCCGTGCGCGCGCCGCGCCCCCGCGCGAGGTATGCGAGCAGCGCCGTGTTCTCGTCGTCCGGGTGCGCGCCGACGTAGAGCACGCTGCCCGCGACAGAGAGACGGCGCAGCGCCGCCTGCGTCTCGGCCGCGTCCAACTGTCGCGGCGCCTGCGCGCGCGCCGCAGGGACGAGAAAGAAGAGGAGAAGAAGTGCAGCGGTCGTGCGGTGCGTCGTAAGTTTAGTCATTCGCTGATGTGTCGAAGCGTTAGTTCAGAAGTTCGGCGGGGAGGTGGCCGAGTTGTTGTTGCCGCGCGGGGCAGCGTTGGAGTTGGAGTTGTTGGTATTCGAGTTCGCGTTCTTCTTCTTCAGCAACTCCTCCTGATGCTTGCGGAACTCTGCGACGCGTTGCGCGCCGTTCTTCGCCTGCTCAAGCAACTCCTGCGCGGGGAAGTGGTCGGGCTTAATCTCTAAGACCTTGTTCAAGGCCCTCACCGCTTCGTCGTATTGCGCGATCTTGAAGTGCGCCGAGGCCAGCTCGAAATACTTGTCGTCGTTCTCTTCGGGCGAGTTCTTGACCGACTCCTTGAGCGCCTTGACCGCCTCGTCGTACTTGCCGAGCTGCTCGTAGGAGAGGCCGAGGAAGTAGTAGGCGTCGGAGTTCTTCGGCTCGCGCTTCGTGACCTTCTCGTAAGCCTTGACGGCGCCCTCGAAAGCCTTCTCGGCCTCCGCGTGCTGCTTGGTCACGTTGTAGGCGAGGCCGAGGCGGTAGTTCGCTTCCGCGAAGTCGGGGGCCAGCTCGACCGCCTGCTTGAGTTTCTCGACGGCCTCCTCGTCGCGGTTGGCCTTGTAGGCGGCGAGCCCTTGCTCGTAGAGCGCCTGCGCGTCGCCGCTGGGCGCCGACGCCTGCTGCTCGCCGTTGGGCGTGGCGGCGTTCGCGTTGGCCGCGTTCGAATCGGCCGCGTGCCTGTTGCAGCCCGACAGGAGCAGCGCGGAGACGAGGATTGATTGGAGGGTGACGCGGAGCGCTTTCATCTTCTTAGCTTTCTCTCGGAAGGGCTGGGGACGAGAAACGTATCTACGACAAATCGGGCGGAGAGTCAAACGGGATGAGCCGAGGTGTTTGGACTGGTACTTGCTTTCCCGAAGGGTGGGACAGGCTTGAGTGTATCGGTTGCGTTCAAAAGGGGTGGTGTGCCAGATGCAGGCTAGGGAGCGAGACGTGTTCGTAAGTCCAACGGAGGAGACGGTTCCGCTTGAAGGTGAGCGGGAGCTTCCGCCGCCGCGCTTTGACGATAAATCCGTACAGAGGGCGCAGCCGGCCGTGCCCTTGACTCGCGCCGCGAGGGCGCGTTCGTGGCCGCTGTGGGTGATTATTTTATGCGTGGTCGGCGGCGTGTTGGGCGGCGTGCTCGGCGGACTCGCGCTCACGCTCTACCAGCGCGGCGACGCGCCGACCGCCGCACGGCAGATGCCGGTCGATGCGCCGAACGGGACGGTCGTGGCTCCGACCCCGGTCGTGGAGCAGGAGTCACAAACGTCGAAGCCCGCGGAGACGCAGGCCGCGGCGGTCGCGGCCACGCCGATGACTGCGCCGACAGCCGACGCGCCCGTTAAAGCAGAACCGAAGGTCGAAGTTGCAACAACTCAGTCTGACGCGGACGCACAGGGTGAGCTGCGCGCCGCGCTCGGCGGATGGTTGGCGGCGACGAACTCGCGCGACGTGGGAAAGCAGATGAGTTTTTATGCGCCGACGGTCGAAGCCTTCTATCTCACGCGCAACGCCCCGCGCGAATCTGTCCGCGCGGAGAAGACGCGCCTGTTCGCGCGCGCCTCGGCCGTTAACGTCGAGGCCGCGCCGCCCGAGATACGTCTCAGCCCTGACGGGCGCACGGCCGTCATGCGCTTTCGCAAACGCTATCGCATCGACGGCGCAGACACTCGCGCGGGTGAGGTCTTACAGGAGCTGCGCTGGCGCCGCACAGACGGCGGCTGGAAGATTGTCGGCGAGCGCGACCTGCGTGTAATTCAATAGCCCGCATCTGACGTAAGAAAGTTTTCACCACGGCAGAGACAGAGACACGGCTTGTTGAGTTAACTCAACAAGCCGTGTCTCTGTCTCTGCCGTGGTGAAAACTTTCTTACGTCAGATGCGGGCTATTGA
>JBJMGQ010000399.1:0-17882 GCA_045807845.1 Pyrinomonadaceae bacterium
GCCGACGGCCGTGACGCGGATGCGGTTCGGGCCGGGCTGGACGCCGAGGCCGACGAACGAGAAAGTCGCAAGGTCGTTCCTGCGGTCGATGCGCTTCTCGCCGATCTTCGAGTCGGGGACGCGCTGCCCGCCGACCTCGACCGAGACCGTCCACGCAGCGTTGGTGCGCGCTTCAATCTCAAGCGCGGCGCCCGTCACCGCTTCGTCAGGCTTCGGCGAGAGCACGCGCACTTCACCGGGCGCGACCGGCTCAAGGGTCTCCTCGGTCGTCATCTCGTAAGTGCCCGACGCGCGCGGCGCGGCCGGTGTTGCTTCGGCCGAGTTCTTCGACTCGCTCGCGCCGAAGAGCGAGCCGGAGAGCGGCGTCTTCGAGTTCGAGGAGACGTTCGGAGTGAGACTGTTCTTTAACGCAGAATTAAGAGAGGACACAGAGGACGCAGCGTCGGGCGCGCGCAGCCCGTAGTTCTGGCGCAGCAGTGCGCCGCCGCCGAGCGGGGTGCGAAGCAGACGCGTCCAGCTTCGCTCGTCGCGGCGGCCCGTCTCGACCAGTGTGTAGCCGGGCGGGAGCGTCACGGGGTCGAGCGAAAGCACCTGCGCGCCCTCGTTGACGACGGGGAAGTTGTAGAGCCCCTCGGAGTCCGTGATGACCGACTGGCCGTTGTTCAGATAGAGACGCACGCCGGGGACGCCGCGCTCTTCACGGTCGAACTGGCCGTTCAAGTTCGCATCCGAATAGACGCGGCCGAGGATGACCTGCTGCGAGGAGAAGAGACCGCGGCGGACGCGCACGGAGGCGCGTGCCGGGGGGGTGGACACACGCTCTCCGTTCGAGAGCGTCCCCGCCGCGGAGGCCGTATTGAACTGTTCGCCCTCGGGGGCGTTGGCGCCAACGCGCGCGCGGTAGACGAGCGCGACGCGCGCGCCCGCATCAATGCGGCCGAGATGGAAGATGAGCAGGCCGCCGTCGGCCGTCTCGGGCTCGACGCTGCGCGCGGGCGCGGGCGGGTTCTCGACGAGCCCCGTGCCTTCGGCGTAGTGGAACGACGGCGGAAGCTGGTCGCGCACCTCGACGTTGTCGAGCGCGACGGGCGTCGCGTTGCGCAGCTCCACGCGATAAGTGACGGTGTCGCCGACCTCGGCCGAAGGACGGTCGGCCGACTTCGTAATCTCCAACGAAGAGTTCTCGAACATCGGCACGTTGAGCGCGTAGGCCGCGAGACGCGGGATGTCAACCTGCTCCTCGGTCAACTCAAAGCTGCCGGCCTGTGCGACGGGCAGACCGTCGAGCGCGCGCACGGCGAGTGAGAAGAGACCCGTGCCGTCGGGCGCAATCGTCGTCTCGATGAGGCGCGAGCGGTAGCCCGGCGCCGTCACGTTCAGGAAGTAACGCGCGGGAGTCTGCGACGTGCCGAGTTGCGCGTTCGCGAGCAGGAAGCTCCAGCGCCCGGCCGCGTCGGAGGCGAACGGGTTCGCGTTGTCGTTGTTCGGGTCGAGCCCCGCGCCGGGCCCCGCGCCCAGCGTAACCAGAGTGCCGCTCGTCGTATCGGCGACGAGCGAGACGTGCGCGCCGGGGATGGGCGTGCCCGCGCTGCGCCCTTGATAGACGACGCCGAACGGGCTCGCGACGGCCGTGGCCGAAGTGCTCGAAACGGAGGGCGCGTTGTCGGCCGCGACGGACGCCGTGTTGACGATGCCGGTGCCGTGCGGCACGGCATGAGTCACACGCGCCTGAAGCGCGACCTCTAAGATTTCGCCGACGGCGAACTGCGCGACGCGTAGCTCGACGCGGCGGCCCACGACGGAGCCCTCGTCCGCATCGGACGCGTCGGAGAGCGCGCGGCCGTTCAGGCGGAGCGTGCCCGCGACGTATTCGAGCCCCTCGGGCAGGTCGTCGCGCAGCGCGACGTTGCGCGCCGCGGTGTCGCCGCTGTTGCGGAAAGTGATGGTGTAGCTGAGCGCCTGCCCCGGCGAGGTCGTGACGCTCTCGCGCCCTTCGACGAGTTTGACCGGCGGGAGGCTCGGGTCGGAAGGAGCCGTCAGGCGCGCGCCGTTGCCATAGGCGTTGACGATGGTGCCAGCGTCCTGCGCGCCCGCGTTCAAGGCGTCGGCCACCGAAGAGCGCGCGACGATGCGGATGGTGAACTGTTCGCCCAAGCGGCCGGCGTTCACGTCAACGACGGTCAGCACCCCGACACACTGACCGCGCGCGAGCCTCGGGCTCATCGTGGAGTCGAGCGTGATGGGGCGGTCGTTTGCGTCGAGCGTGCCCGAGCCGTCAAGGTCGAAGCTGAGCGAGACGAGTGCGGCCGGGGCCGAGACCTCCGCCGCGGCGATGGTATAGAAGTCGGGCGTGTTGCCCGTGTTGCAGACGCGGAAGAGGCGCGTGACGCGCTCGTTCGGCGAGACGGTGGCGGACGGCTCCGTCTCGTCGGGCGTGACGGTGACGGCGGCGACCGTCGAGACCGTCACGGAGACGGTCGGCGAGATGGTCGCAAACTCCTGCCCGGTCTCGTCGGCGTAGGTCGCCTCGGCGCGGTTGGAGATTACAACGCCCGCCCCCACACCCCCTTCGCGCGCAGCCGCGACCCGCGCGCCTGCCGTGAGTGCGGCGAGGGCGAGCAAGAGCGCGAAGGCGCGGAGGAGGATGTGGGGGCGGGCGTTAGTCATCGGAGAAGACCAACTGCGGAAGGATGAACTCGGAACGATGAACGATGAACTAAAGAGATACTGTATTCAGTTCATCGTTCAACGCTCCTACTTCATCGTTTAGTTGATCCGGCGACGGAAGACGAACGCCTTCGAGACGCCGGGGTTGACCGTGCCGGCCGCGTCCTTGAGGAACGTGGAGGCCGCGGTGACGGCGCCGTTGGTGTTGCCGTCGGTGATGGTGCCGCCGTTGGAGTCGGACGGGGCCGGGCTCGTCAACTGCGTGGTGTTGGCCGCCCAGTTGTTGGGCGCCGCCGCGCCGTTCTCGCTGATGACGACGCTCGACGCGACGAGGTTGACGCAGCCCGCGCCGCCGCCGCCCGTCGAGACGTTCGAGTACGTGATCGTGTACTCGATGTCAGCGCCGGGGACTGCGTCGGAGGCCGCACCCACGCCCGTCGAGTTGAACACCTGCACCGACTTCACGAGCTTCAGGAAGCCCGTGTAGAGGTTGTCGCGGGTGTCGTTCGACTGCGTGTTGGTCGTGCCCGACGTGGCACGCACGGTCACGCTGAAGCCGCCCGTCTGAAGGACGGCCGAGCCGGCGGGCGCCGTGACGCGCACGATGACGTTGGCCGACGCGCCGAAGGCCACGGCGAGCGTCGTGCTCCCGCCGCCCGAGAGCGTGGTGAACGACGTGCCGCCGTTCGTGCTCAGTGCGACGGTGAAGCCCGCAGGGACAGTGGGCGCCGTGAAGGTGAACGTGTCGTCGGCGTTGCCCGTGTTCTGCACCGTGTTGGTGAAGTCAACGGACGTGGCCGCGGCGAGCGTGTCGAGGTGCGACAGCCCGGCGATGGCCGCAGGCGCCACAGACTTGTTCGTGTAGTCGTCGTTGTTGTTGGTCGGGCCGACCGCGGCGGGCGCACCCGAAGGCCCAAGGAGGACGGAGCCGACCTGCGTCAGCAACGTCGGGAGCTGGAAGCCCTGCGTCGCGCTCAACGGGTCAACGCCGAAGCGCGGCTCGTTGAAGTCGGCGTTGCCGTCGCCCTTGTTGACGACCGCGTCGCCCGACTGGTCGGTGATGTTGGCGTTGACGTTGTTCTTGCCGAACGCATCGCCGATCTCGTAGAGCGGCAAGCTTGCGTTGATGCCCGTGTTGACGGTGACGACGACCTGCATGTTCGTCACCGAGGCGCCGACCGCGAGCGAGGCGCCGACGTTGAAGGCGACGCGCACGACGCTGCCCGGCGCGGGCGCCGCCGTCGTCCAAGTGGCACCCGTCACGGGGTCGGTCGCGAGCCCCGAGGTCGAGTAGAGCACGGTGACGCCCGCGGGCGGCGTGATGGACGCGAAGGTCGTTCGCGACGGGACGGGCACGACGACAAAGACGCCCGCGTTCGAGCCGGCCGGCGCGTTCGTCAGCGTCCGCGCAGAGACGGCGCGCGCGCCCACGTTGTCGAGCGACCACGTGTAGGTGACGTTCGAGCCGAGCGCGACGGGGCCGGCCGGAGCCGTCAGGTTCAGGCGCATCTGCGCGTCGTTGGCGACCGTGGTCGTGATGCTGCCGACGGCCTCGCTCTCGCTGCCCGTCAGCGTGACGCTGGGCGGGACGGAGGTTCGGACTTCCGCCGCCGAGTTGTTCGCGGCGACGTTGTCGCCCGAGGCATCGCCGAGCGCGACGCTGATGTTCGCGCCCGCGGCCGCAGCCGCGTTCACGCTCACGCGCACGACGACGTTGAACGAAGCGTTGCGCGCCAGATACGGCGAGCCGGGGTAGAGCACCGCCGAGCCGTTGCCGAGGATGTCGGTGTCTGAGCCGTCGAGGCCGTTGCCGGTCAGGTCGATGACCGCCTGCGTGATGGTGATGGGGCCCGAGGTGACGATGCCGGCGCCGAGCGCGGGGAAGCGCACCTGCGTCGGGAAGTTGCCCGAGTTGGTGACGGTGAACGTAAAGTCAACGCTCGTCTGCCCCGCGACGACCGTCGGCACCGAGCCGCCGTCGGGCGTGATGACGAGACCCGCGACGTTGGCGACCGTGACGGTCACTGTGTTCGACGTGACGGAGTAGTTGTTGGTGCCGTCGGAGTAGGTGGCCGACGCCTGATTGTTGATCTGCGTGCCGCCCGTGGTGGCCTGACCCAGCGCGGGCGCGGCCGAGAGGCACAGCGCGGCGAGGGCCAGCAACACCCCGGGAAGGGCGCGCAGGCGTGTGGGGGATAGTTTTCTCGTATTCATCTTCGTTGGTTCCTTCCGGTGGTCGGTGGGAGTTGGGCGGCCGCTGCTTTGGTAGGTGCCGGAGGAAGGCTTGAGTTCTTCCGGCCGCGTGCGGGCCGCGCGGGTTCCCTTGCTCACTTGACGCGCACCTTGTAGGAGGCCGACAGCTTGCCGCCCGGGGCGAACGCGTCCGACCACTCGTAGCGCACCTCCGTGTACATCGCGACGGGGGCGGGCACCTTCTTCACGGTGCCGTCCGGCTGCCGCTCTTCGACGACGGGCTGCGTCGAGTAGCTCTGGCCGCCGTCGATGGAGTAGGTGACGGTCGAGCCCGACTCGGCCGCGGCGGAGCCCGCGACCAGCACGGTGCCGGCGGGGATGTGGCCGACGGCCTTGTAGTCGCGCGCCGCGCCCGTCCCATCGTTCGACGAGACGATCTGCCAGTCGAGGATTTCACCCGGGCGTACGTTCTCGACCTTGTCGAGCGCGAGACGGGCGCCGCCGCGCTCGACCGCACCGGCGAGCTCGACCTTGATCTCGGGCCGCCCCGCAGAGGCGGCCTTGAGCTGTCGCTGCGCGAGCGCCGCGCCGCCGACCAGAGCGACGATGCAGAGCGCGAGCAGGGGGGCGACAGCCCTTCTGTTCTTGAGTCTGTTCATTGAGTTCTCCTCCGATGATGTGTTGACTTGGGTTGAGGCGCGAGGCTGGCGGCGTCTCTTTACGCTTTCGGCGGGCGCGGGTTAAAAGAGCGAGGTTGAGTTCAGGGCATGAAGAGTGTGAGTCCCCGTCTCAGGCGGGGTCGGCCATCGCCTCCTCTTTGAGGGCGCAGGCGACGGCGTACATAAAGTCCCGCACGCGGACGGGTCGCGGCAGGACGGCGGCTAGGCGCGCTTGCGCGTGCGCACGCATAATCTCGGAAGGCCGGTCGTGGAAGGCGATGAGCGCCGTGCGGGGCGCCAGCTCGGCCAGCGCAGACACGGCCCCGCTGCGTCCGAAGCCGGCCATGTCGAGCCCGACCGCGATGAGGTCGAAGTCGCCGCGCGCGGCCCCCCTCAGAACGTCCATCGTGTGGCGACAACTCTGGGCCTCGTGCCCGGCCGCGCGCAGCGCTCTCACCAACTGCTCGGCCGCCGCACGGTCGTCGTCGCAAATCATCACACGCGCCATCTCGTTTAATTCCTTTGCTCGAATGAAACTTCCCGGGTCATGGGTCAACACACAACTCACCCGGCCCACACCCCCTTAACAACCCCCGTACCGCGCGGGCGAGAAACCGACACCAAGGTGTCAAATATTTGACATGTAGGGTTTTACAGCACCGACTTGTGAATTCGGCGGGAGGGCGGAAAGAGGGCCGTATGACAGGTGAGGCTGCAATTCTGTCAGCCCGACTGACGTTTTGTCAGTCTCCGTATTCGCGGAGTTTGCGGTAGAGGGTGCGGGCGGAGATGCCGAGGACGGCCGCCGCACGCTCGCGGTTGCCGCCGTGTTCTTCGAGGACGCGGAGGATGTGTCGGCGTTCGAGCTGGTCGAGCGTCAGGGGGGTTGAGTTGGCAATGCCGGTCTGGCCTTCGACGCTCTGCGAAGTGTGGGAGGGGAGGAGTTGGTCGGCTTCGAGGCGCTCGGAGTCGGCGGAGGCGAGGGCGACGGCGCGCTCAAGGGCGTTGCGCAGCTCGCGGACGTTGCCGGGCCAGTCGTAGGCGTTGAGACGCCCCCGCGCGTCCGTCGAGAGGTCGAGCGTGGGGCGGTTGAAGCGCTCGCGGAAGAGGGCGAGGAAGTGTTCGGTGAGGGCGGGGATGTCTTCGCGCCTCTGGCGCAGCGGCGGCACGTGGAGCGAGATGACGTTGAGACGATAGAAGAGGTCTGCGCGGAAGCGGCCCGCCGTCACGTCTTCGACGAGGTTGCGGTTGGTGGCGGCGATGACGCGCACGTCGGCCTCGCGGTCGCGGGTCGAGCCGACGCGGCGGAAGCGACCCTCTTCGAGAAAGCGCAGGAGCTTGACCTGCGTCTGCGCGGGCATCTCGCCGATCTCGTCGAGGAAGAGCGTCGAAGAGTCGGCGGCTTCGATCAGTCCGCGCTTCGTCGAGGTGGCGCCGGTGAAGGCGCCGCGCTCGTGGCCGAAGAACTCCGACTCGAAGAGCGTCTCGGGCAGCGCCGCGCAGTTGACCGAGATCATCGGCGAGTCGGAGCGCAGGCTGCGCGCATGGAGGAAGCGCGCGAGCACGTCCTTGCCCGTGCCCGACTCGCCGGTGATGACGACCGTCGAGTCGGCGCGCGCCGCCGTGTCGGCCAGAGCGACGAGCCCCTCCATCGCCTTGCTCCGGTAGACGAGCGCGCCGGCCACGTCTTCGGAAGGCTGGCGGACGGCGTCTCTTAAACTCGCGTTCTGTCGAACGAGCCTTCTCTTCTCGTCGGCCTTGCGGACGACGGCCTCGATCTCGTCGAGCGTCGAGGGCTTCGTCAAATAATCATAGGCGCCGAGCCGCATCGCCTCGATGCCGGTGCCGAGCGACGTGTCGGCCGTGAGCATGATGACCTCGGGCGCGTCTTCGAGCTTGCGCACCTCGCGCAGCGTGTCCAATCCACTCAGACCGGGCATGCGAATGTCCAAGAGCACCACGTCGAAGTCGCTCTTGGCGATTGCTTCCAGAGCCTCCTCGCCCGACGCGGCCGGAGTCGAGTCGAACCCCATGCGCGCGATCTGGTCGGACACGAGTTTGCGCAGGACGGTGTCGTCGTCAACGACCATCACGCGAATTTTTCTGCTCATAAGGACAGTGACAAGTGACGTGTGACAAGTGCAAAGCAGGCAGAAGTAAGTCGGGAGCAAATCTTAATTTGTGGCGCTCCGCTTGTCCACTAAGCTCTCACTGTTTTTCGGGCGTGCGTCTGGGAAGCCAGAGGCGGAAACAGCTTCCCTTCCCGGGCTTCGACTCGACGGTGAGTGCGCCGCCGAGCGCCTCGGCCAACGTGAGCGAGATGGCGAGGCCGAGCCCCGCGCCCCGCCCCGGGTCTTTGGTCGTGAAGAACGGATCGAAGATGCGCACCAGTGTCTCGGGCGAGATGCCGGGGCCCGTGTCCGCGACCTCGACGCGCACGCGCTCGCCGTCGAGCAAGGTCGAGACGCGCACGGTGCCTCCCGGTCCGGCCGCGTCGAGCGCGTTGGCGAGGAGGTTATCCAAGACCTGCCGCACCATCGCCTCGTCGGTCGCGACCTCGCCGACCGTGGGGTCTGTCTCGACCTCGACGTGGACGCCGCCCTCTTCGCGCCCCCGCCGCTCGAAGAGTTGCGCGGCCTGCGCGACGACGCGGTTGAGGTCTACGGGGTCGCGGCGCGAGCGCTTCTGGCGCGAGAGGTCGAGCAGCCCGCGCGTTATCTGCTTGCAGCGAAGCGCCTGCCGCACTATCTCTTCGAGGTAGTAGTCCCACTGTCTCTCGCCGGCTGCACGCGCCGTCTCGGGGTCGGACTTGATGTCGCGCAGCGTCGCCTCGGCGCAGGTGGTGATGGCGGCGAGCGGGTTGTTGATCTCGTGCGCGACGCCCGCGGCCAACTGCCCGATGGTGGCGAGACGGCGCGAGCGCGCGAGCTGCTCCTGCACCTCGGCGAGCGTCGTGATGTCGCTCCAGGTGATGACGCTCCAAGAGGCAATCTGGAAATCGGAGATGGGAGTCTGGACGCCGGGTGGTTGAGAGTCGTCTTGGAGCGACTCCGGGCTCCAGGCGCCGGGCTCCAGACTCGACAGCGGCGCGACGGCGACGAGGTAGCGGCGGCCGTCTTCGGCCTGTAGCTCGAAGGAGCTGGTGGTGCGGCGCGTGCCCGGTCGCATGTGATAGGCCGCGGCGCGCTCGCCGAAGAGGCGCGCGAACGCCTCGGCGCAGGAGATGCCGACCACGTCCGACGGATGCAGGCTCATCGCTTCGGCGGCGGCCATGTTGCAGCGCACGACGAGCATGCGGTCGTCGTGGACGATGATGCCGTCGGGGATGGCGTCGAAGGTCTGCTCCCAGACGCGCTTCGCGGCGCCGAGCGTGTCGAGCAGCCGCGCGTTGTCGAGCGCGAGCGCGGCCATGTCGGCGAGTCCCTCCAACTGCTGCCGCTCCTCCGCGGTGAAGCGATGGTGCTCGCGGTAGCCGACGGCGAGGATGCCGAGGTTCTCGCCGCGCGCGCGCAGACGCGCAATCGCGAGGTCGCGCACGCCCTCTGCGCTGTGCAGCGGGAACTCGCTCTCGGGCAGGTCGCCGGCGAGGCCCCGCACCTCCATGATGGGCTCGTCCGACTCCTGATCGAAGGCGACGGCGCGCTCGATGAATTCGCCGCGCAGAGGGTTGACGACGGGGCCGCCCGGCTCGACGCTGCGAAAGCCGCTCGTGGCAAGCCATGTGATGGTGCGCTCGGCCGGAGAGACACGGGCGATGCCGGCCG
Organism: Pyrinomonadaceae bacterium; assembly: GCA_045807845.1. Lineage (GTDB taxonomy): Bacteria > Acidobacteriota > Blastocatellia > Pyrinomonadales > Pyrinomonadaceae > QHXN01. The sequence continues at coordinate 9,284 of JBJMGQ010000399.1, forward strand.
TGTCGGCGCGCAGGATGCGCCTGACAGTTTCGACCATCGTGCCGAGCGTGGCCGCGCCCTCCGCGCGCCCGCCCGCCTGTCTGCTCTCTCTGCTCTCAGCCATCTCGCCCTTATCTTGCCAGAATCAATCGCCAAAGTCTTTTATACGCTCCCCGCGCGCGAGAGTTTACCAACGCTCGATGGAGACGGGGCCGCGTCGTAATTTTCTTTCACCTGACGCAGGCGCTCTGAACGTCTGGCGTGATGCGTGAAGCGTGCGGCCACTGTTTTACTGCGCGCGAGCGACGGCACGCACCTTGCCGAGGCTTTAGACGTGGGCGGTGAAGCTATGAACATCGAAAACGATCCGGCACGGCGGGAGAGAGATGACAGGAGGTTGCTTGTGATGAAGAGAGTGTTGGAAGTTCTGGGGTGGCTGACGGCGGTTGCCCTCTTCGCGTTCGCCAGCCACGCGGTCTTCGCCGCAGGGCAGACCGAGCGCGGCACCTTGCAGGACGACTCGAACGCGCGGCGCGAGCGCACGCGCACGGCGCGGAGTCGCGAAGACCTGAGCCCGGGCTCGCTCATCCGCGAGGCGCGCACCGTCTACATCGCGCAGAGCGAGCACGTCGAGAGGAAGTATCTCGAATACAAGCTCGGCAAGTACGACGAGCTGCACGACTGGAATCTGTCGCTCGTCGCAGACCCTTCGGCGGCCGACCTCGTCCTCACCATCGACAAGACGGCGCTCAACTACATCTTCACGCTCACAGACCGGCGCACCTCCGTCATCATCACCAGCGGCAAATGCGTCGCCGTTAACGGCCGTCTCGCGGCGGAGTATCTGGGCAAAGAGATCGTCAAGAAGATTAAGGACGTGCGCGCCTCCGGCGACGGCCACCGCCGCAACGAACGTCGCCGCGACCGCGACGACGCGGGCGATGACGAGTGGAGCGAGTCTTAATCTTTCAAACCTTCGGCTTTAGGTTCTAAGAGGAGGAGGAACGATATGAAGAAGAGCATCGTTGTCTGTCTGACGGCGCTCGCGCTGCTGTCGGCGTCGTCGCCCGCGGCGACGCTTGCGAGAGGCGCGGGCGACGCACAGCTTCGCGAAGAGGTCGTGGCGCGTGTGAATAAGGCGCACGCGGAGAATCGCCGCGTGCAGGTCAAGTTTAAGAAAGAGTTTGCCTGGTTTAAGGAGGAGGTTACGCTGACTGGCAGGGTCGGCGAGGTGCGCGAGAAGGGCTTTACCTTCGAGCCGGACGACAAGGACTACGTGGCCTTCCTGAAGGGGAAGGGCATGGTCGCCGCCGTCCTCTACGACGACGTGGCCTCGGTGCGCTACCCGTCGAAGGTGAAGAAGTTCTTCAAAGACGTAGGCAAAGGCGTCGGCATTGGGGCCATGGGGGTGGGAGCCTTCTTCGTGGTCATGCCGATCTACGGTGTGCTGGCGCTGCTCGGCGAGCTGCCCTCGTGTTGAAGCGAACTCCTCACAACTAAAATCAAAGGGCGGCCACCTTCGAAGGTGGCCGCCCTTTGATTGTTGACACGAACGCTCCTCGCGTCAGTCCGCCTTCGGCGCGGCGGCGCGCACTTCCGGAGAGACGCCCGCCTCGTACTTCTTGAAGTTCTCGTTGAAGCGGCGCGCGAGGTCTTGCGCACGCTCGTCGTAGCGCGCGGCGTCGTTCCAGGTGCCGCGCGGCTCAAGCACCTCGGAGGGCACATCGGGGCAGGAGGTTGGAACGTGGACGCCGAAGACGGGGTCGGGGCGCGTCTCCACCTGCGCGAGCGAGCCGTTGAGGATGGCGCGAATCATGGCGCGCGTGTGCTTAATCTTCATGCGCTGACCCTCGCCGTAAGGGCCGCCCGACCAGCCCGTGTTGACGAGCCAGCAGTCGGCCTTGTGCTCCTGAATCTTCTTCCCCAACAGGTCTGCGTAGACGCCCGGATGTAAGACCATGAAGGGCGCGCCGAAGCAGGTCGAGAAGGTCGCCTGCGGCTCGGTCACGCCGCGCTCTGTCCCGGCGACCTTCGCCGTGTAGCCGGAGAGGAAGTGATACATCGCCTGCTCGGGCGTAAGCTTCGCCACGGGCGGGAGCACGCCGAAGGCGTCGGCCGTGAGCATGATGATGTTCGAAGGGTGTCCGCCGTAGCCCTCGGGCACGATGTTCGGGATGCTCGTTAAAGGATAAGCGGCGCGCGTGTTCTCGGTGCGCGAGGCGTCGTCGAGGTCAGGCGTGCGCGTCGCGGGGTCGAAGACGACGTTCTCCATGACGGTGCCGAACATGCGGGTCGTGCGATAGATGTCGGGCTCGGCTTCGGCCGAGAGCTTGATGACCTTGGCGTAGCAGCCGCCTTCGAAGTTGAAGACGCCGTCGTCACTCCAACCGTGCTCGTCGTCGCCGATGAGCCGGCGCTCGGGGTCGGCGCTCAAGGTCGTCTTGCCCGTCCCCGAGAGGCCGAAGAAGATGGCTACGTCGCCCGCCTCGCCGACGTTCGCCGAGCAGTGCATCGACATCACGCCGCGCTGCGGCAGAAGGTAGTTGAGGATAGTGAAGACTGACTTCTTCGTCTCGCCCGCATAGGAGGTGCCGCCGATGAGGACGAGGCGCTGCGCGAAGTCCATCAGGATGAAGGTCTCGGCGCGCGTGCCGTCGGTTGCAGGGTCGGCCTTGAAGCTGGGGATGTTGATGACGGTGAACTCAGGGGTGTGCTTCGCCGTGCCTGCGTCGTCGTTGATGAACATCGTACGCGCGAATAGCGAGTGCCATGCGAGCTCTGTGACGATGCGCACGGGCAGTCGATAGTGCGGGTCAGCGCCCGCGTACGTGTCCTGCACGAAGAGTTCACGCTGGGAGGCGTGGCGCATCATGCGCTCGCGCAGGCGGTCGAACGCGCCTTGCGGGAACTCCTTGTTGACCTCGCCCCAGAAGACTTTATCTTCGGACGAGGGCTCGCGGACGATGGCCTTGTCTTTGGCGGCGCGACCGGTGTGCTCGCCCGTGTCTACGAGCAGCGCGCCGTGTGCCGAGATGGAGCCCTCGGCGCGGCGCGCGATGATCTCGTAAAGCTCCGGGGTGTTGAGGTTCCAGTAGACATCCGCGCTCGCGTGGATGCCGACGGCGTCCAACCCCACATCGCTGCGCCTGCGCCCGCGCTCACGCGCGACCGTCTGTTTAATGGCGGCCATAACACTCTCCTAGTCAGTGGTGAATAGTAAATGGTGAAGGGTGGAGAGGCGGAAGCCACTATCTACCATCCACTATTTACTATTAACTTCTTCTTTGTTGAACTCTTGAACAAACGCGGGCCGGACACAGGACAGGAGCGCGGGCCGGACGCTCTGCGAGGCGTGCGGGCGTGGCGCTCCTGTCTTCGGTGCGGCCGTGTGCGTGTCGTGCCGGTTAAAGTTTATCCTTCTCCCGCCGCTCTTCGACCAGCTCGCGCAGCGCGACCGCGAGGTCGCGTGCGGCGCGCTCTAGGCGGTCGGCGCAACCCTCCAGCTCATCGACGCCGCCCGGACTCGTGCGCGCGGCCACCGCGGCCAGCGCGTCCTCGGTCTGCGAATTCAGGCGTTCCGCCGCCGATTGCACCTCTTGCTCCGCGCGTGTATGCAGCGGCTTCGAAGGAGAAGTTGAACCTTGTGTGCTCACCAAAATCAGCCCTGCTTGTCCGAATGAATTGCTCGGCCCGCGTCGGCCACCCGGCCCCGCCCAGCCCGCGCCCTGATAGTTCTCGGTGCGCCCATCCAAGATAACAGAATGAGTTCGACTCCGCCATCTCTTACACCAACCCGCCGACAGATTTCAAGGAAACAGGCCGAGCCGTTCGATTCAAAAGGGTATAATCGGACTCTGCAAGCACGTTCGGAAGAAAAAACCGACAGGGAGTCAGCGACCGGCGATGAGAATAAAAGTATCCTTTGGCTTCAGCCTGCTCTTCATCACACTCTTCATTCTGAGCCCCGACGCTGCCGCGCAGGACGTTGCGTCGCCCTCGGGAAAACTCTCGCTCTCCTTCCGCCTGAACGATGCGGGCGAGCCGACCTACAGCCTTTCCTTCGCGGGCCGCCCCGTCGTCCTGCAAAGCAAGCTCGGCGTCGAGTTGAAGGACGCGCCCGCGCTGACGGGTGGGTTCACCATCGTCAAGTCGGAGACTTCGGAGAAGGACGAGACTTGGCAGCCCGTGTGGGGCGAGGTGAAGTCGATCCGCAACCGTTACCGTGAGCTGGCGGTGACGCTGCAACAGACTTCCGGCGACAAGCGGAGCATCGTCGTCAGGTTCCGGCTGTTCGACGACGGGCTGGGTTTTCGCTACGAGTTCCCCGTGCAGGAGAAGCTGAAGTACTTCATCGTCACGGACGAGAAGACCGAGTTCAACCTCACGGGCGACCACAAGGCATTCTGGATTCCGGGCGACTACGACACCAACGAGTACGCATACTCGACCACGAAGCTCAGCGAGGTGGACGCCGCGCGCGGGCGCAAGGAGATCGCGATTGCCGTCAAGTCCATCCCCGGCGACAACGTCGTGCAGACGCCTCTGATGTTGAAGACGGCCGAAGGGCTCTACGTCAACATCCACGAGGCGGCGCTCGTCAACTACCCTGCGATGAACCTCGCGGTGAACAGACAGACCTTCTCTCTCTCCTCGCATCTCGTCCCCGACGCGCTCGACAACAAGGCGTACATGCAGACGCCCGGCCGAACGCCTTGGCGCACCGTCGTCGTCAGCGACAAGGCCGCCGACATTCTCACCTCCAAACTCATTTTGAATTTGAACGAGCCCTCGAAGGTCGCCGACACGCGCTGGATAAGACCGGTGAAGTACGTCGGCATCTGGTGGGAGATGCACGTCGGCAAGTCCACTTGGAACTATGCCGACGTGGGCAACATCAAGCTCGAAGGGATGGACTGGGCGAGTCTTAAACCCAACGGGCGGCACGGCGCCACGACCGCGAACACGAAACGTTATATCGACTTCGCCGCGAAGCACGGCTTCGACGGCGTGCTGGTCGAAGGGTGGAACGTGGGCTGGGAGGACTGGTTCGGGAACTGGAAGGAGGAGGTCTTCGACTTCGTCACTCCTTACCCTGACTTCGACGTGAACGAGCTGCAACGCTACGCTGCCGCCAGACACGTCAAGCTCATCATGCATCACGAGACATCTGCGTCCGCGACCAACTACGAGCGGCGGATGGACGCAGCCTATCGCTTCATGAAGGAGCACGGGTACGACGCGGTCAAGACCGGCTACGTCGGCCGCATCATCCCACGCGGCGAGCACCACGACGGCCAGTGGATGGTCAACCACTACGTCCGCGTCGCGGAGTTGACCGCGAAGTATCAGATCATGCTCGACGCGCATGAGCCCGTCCGCCCGACGGGGCTGCATCGCACCTACCCGAACTGGCTCGCCTGTGAGGCGGCGCGCGGCAACGAGTACAACGCGTGGAGCGAGGGCAACCCGCCGGAGCACGAGACGATACTTCCCTTCACGCGCCTGATGGGCGGGCCGATGGACTACACGCCCGGGATTTTTCAGATCAAGCTCGACGTGTACGCGCCGGGGAAGAAGGAGCAGGTACACACGACGCTCGCTAAACAGTTGGCGCTCTACGTTACGTTCTACAGCCCCTTGCAGATGGCGGCCGATCTGCCCGAGAACTACGAGCGCTTCCCCGACGCGTTCAAGTTCATCGAGGACGTGGCCGTCGATTGGGACGACACGCGCGTGCTCGAAGCAGAGCCGGGCGACTATCTCACCATCGCGCGCAAGGCTAAGAACAGAGACGAGTGGTACGTCGGGGCCATCACCGACGAGTCGGCGCGCACGTCGGAAATTTCATTGAGCTTCCTCGCCCCGAAACGAACGTACGTGGCGACCGTCTACGCCGACGCGGCCGATGCAGACTGGCAGAGCAATCCGATGAAGTATCAGATCAGCAGCTCGCTCGTGAACGAACAGACCAGACTCAACCTCGCCCTCGCGCCGGGCGGCGGCGCCGCCGTGAGCATCAAACCGGCCTCGGCCGAAGACTTGAAGAGGTTGAGGCCGTACGGCAGATGAGCGAGGTGCCCGGCCGGGAGGAGTTCACGACGAGCGAGTGGCGTGTGGTCGAGGCGCACCGCACGCCCATGCGCGTGCAACGTCTGCTCACGGGGATGAAGTACAACCGCGAGCGCGAGGGCGGGACGCTGCGCAGCTTTCGCGAAGTCCTGCGCCGCGGCGAGGCTCACTGTCTTGAGGCGGCGCTCGTGGCGGCCGTCATTCTCGAACAGCACGGCTACCCGCCGCTGCTCTTAAGCCTTGAGTCGCAGGACAAGCTCGACCACGTCATCTTCGTCTATCGTCAACAGGGGCGCTGGGGCTCCGTGGCGCGCTCGCGCGACCTCGGGCTGCACGGGCGACGGCCGGTCTTCCGTTCTTTGCGCCACCTCGCCTACAGCTACTTCGAGCCCTACGTGGACACGACGGCGCGCATCACCGGCTACGGGCTCGCGAGCATGTACGAGCTGGGCGGCTACGACTGGCGCTTCTCGCCGCGCAACGTCTGGAAGGTCGAGCGCCACCTGCAAGTGATACCGCACAAACCGCTGCCCTCCTCCGAGCGCCGCTACCGCCAACTCCTCGCCCGCTACGAAGACTGGCACGCGCGCCACCCCGACCGCTCCCCCGACTACTTCGACAGCCGCGTGACGTGGATGAGGTAGGCAGTAGGCAGATGGCAGTAAGCAGGTAAGAAACAAGGCAGCCAATTCTCATCAGACCGGCTGCCCTGTTTTATATGAGCTTCCTGATTCTGTTCTCAACTGCCTACTGCCAAACTGCCTACTGCCTACTGGCCCAGAGCACGGCCCACAGCAGCACGGTGAGGAGGCCGTGTGTGAAGAGGTTGAGTGCGAGGGCGGCACGGCCGCGCTCGTGGAGGGCGAGGTGGAGGAGTCCGCCCGCGGTGCGCGTGACGGCCGCGCGCAGCGCCGCGAAGGGTGCGTGCGCGTGGTGCGCGGCGTAGGTGGAGGCCGGCGCGTAGACGGCGCGTGCGCGCGGCGCGGGTGCGCGCCGGAGGTGGCGCACGAGCCGCCGGTAGACGAAGCGACGCGCGCGACGTGTGCGACGGAAGATGCCGAACACTATGAGCGCGACGAGCGCGACGACAGACCAGCGCAGCGCCGCGATTGTCCAACGCCGCACGCGCCCTTCGTAGATTTCGCCAAACAGTTCCCACGCCTGCCCCACGCGCAGCTCGGCGCGCTTGAGTCTGACGCGCGCGCGCTCGAAGCCCGTCAGTTGCACGGGCTTCGGCGGCGCGGGCCACGCCGGTGCGCCGGAGACGGTGCGCGTCGAGGGCTTCCAACGGCCCGCGATGGGCAGCTTGTACTGCGGATACTCGCGCCGCAGGTCAGCGAGCGTGACGAGCCTCGGCCCCGCGTGCAGACCTTGCTCACCGTACTTGTTGCGCCAGTAGCCGTTGAACTCCGAGAGACGTTGCTGGCAGAGGATGGCCGTGTAGAGCGAGTCGCGCGCGGCGCGCGTGCGCGGGTAGCGGCGCACGACTTCGAGGTAGAGCACGAGGGCGCGCGCCGGCCCCTCTTGCTCCTGCTCGTAGTCCCAAACCTTCTGCGCCTCGGCCGGCGCGCGGTAGACCGACTCGCTGAGAGAGCCGATCATCTCGGCGCGCATGCCGCGCCACGCCGCGGGGTTGTAGAAGAGCAGCTCGCCCTCGTAGAAGTAGCTCGCCAACTGATACAGAGCCTCCGCCTGCTCCTCGTCGCCGCGCGTGCGGTCAACGTCGCCCTGTAAGCGTTCGAGGTCAGAGAGCGTCTGCATGTCGCGCAGCAGCCAGTCGGCATAGACGCGCGTGTCGCGCTCTGCGCCGCCGACGACGTGGGCGTCTGCGCCCGCGAGCACGGTGTCGGGCTCGTCCAAGTCATTCCAGAAGCTATGCCGAAAGCGCATCTTCGGATGGACGGGGCCGGACTCGTCGTCCGGGTTGTTGTAGTAGTTGTAGTAGCCGCTCGAAAGGCTGTAGTTGTCTACGGAGGTGTGGATGCGCGAGAGCGCGGCGCGCGCCTCCGCGTAGCGCCCTGCGCGCATGAAGCGCAGGCCCGACGCGTAGAGCAGCTCGTCGCGCCGCGGCGAGGCTTCGTGCCGCGCGACGAAGGAGGCCAACTGGTCGGGCGTCAACAGCACGTCCACGAAGTAGGCCACGTCCGGGTCGTAGCCGAGCGCGAGGTACTCTTCGAGCGCGCCCGGGAGGTCGCCCGCCTCCTCGGCCGCGACCGCCGACAACTCGCGCGCGCGGCGCGCAAGCCCCGTGCGCGGCGACTCTTCAGCCGCGCGCCCGAGCGCCTTGCGCGCCGCAACGTAGTCCTTCAGTTGATACTCGGCCACGCCTTCGGCCCACAAGGCGCGCGCCTTCTCTTCACCGCTCACCCCGGTTGCGAGCGCGCGCCGCGCCGCTTCGAGCGCAGGCTTCGGCCGACCGAGTTCGAGCTGCGCGCCCGCAAGTCGGACGAGGAACGCGCCGCCCACGCGCGCCCCGGGGTAGCGCGCGACCATGCGCGAGGCGAAGTCGGCCGCGCGCCGCAGCTCCGCCTTCTCGACGTGGAGGCGCAAC
>JBJMGQ010000400.1:0-5932 GCA_045807845.1 Pyrinomonadaceae bacterium
GCGACACTCCCGCAACTGCGCGTCGTCTGGGCGCCCGAGAATCGTTGCGTGGTGGACGCATATCTGCGCGGCTATCGCGAGGCGCTCGAAGCGGGCTGCGACTGGGTGCTTGAGATTGACGCGGGCTACAGCCATCAGCCCTCCGACATCCCCGCCTTCTTCGAGAAGATGCTCGAAGGGCACGACTGCGTCTTCGGCAGCCGCTTCTGCCCGGGCGGGCGCATCACCGAAAGCTCGCTCAAGCGCGAGGTCATCAGCCGCGGCGGAACGCTCTTGACGAACCTTCTGCTCGGCACGAAGCTGTCCGACATGACGAGCGGCTTCGAGCTTTTCTCGCGTGCCGCGCTCGAAGAGGTCTTGCGCCGCGGCATCAACTCGCGCGGACACTTCTTCCAGACCGAGATCAAGGCGCACTGCCACTCCCTGCGCTTGACGGAAGTCCCCATCCACTACCGCGCGGCCAGCGACAGCGTCAACAACCACGTGCTCAAGGACGCCTTCGCCAACCTCTGGCGCCTCTTCCGCGCGCGCATCTCGCGCGGGCAGACGGTCGCTCCCCTCGAACAGGACAAAGTGGCATGACGGAGAGGGTCGCGCTCGTCGTCACCTCCATCAACGGCCCAAACCACGTGCTCAGCGCACTGGCCGAAGGCTCGCGCGCCCGCGGCCGACAGTTCGTCGTCATCGGCGACGAGGCGAGCCCCGCCGACTTTCAACTAGAGGGCTGCGACTTCTACGGCCTCGACGCGCAGTACGCGTCGGGCTTTCGCTTCGCGCGCCTCTGCCCCACGCGACACTACGCGCGCAAGAACCTCGGCTACCTCGTCGCCATCCGTGAAGGTGCAGGCATCGTCGTTGAGACCGACGACGACAACCTCCCGCGCGAAGAGTTCTGGAACGAGAGACGACGCGAGGTCTCGGTGCCCGCACTCGAAGACGCGGGCTGGGTCAACGTCTATCGCTACTTCACGGAGGCGAACATCTGGCCGCGCGGCCTCCCGCTCGAACGCGTGCGCGAGCGCGTGCCGGAGTTCGAGTCTTTAAAAGTTAAGGACGCAGACTGTCCCATCCAGCAAGGGCTCGCCGACGAGAACCCGGACGTTGATGCCATCTATCGCCTCGTCGAAGAACTGCCGCAGTCGTTCCGGCGCGACCGCCGCGTCGCGTTAGGCAACGGCTCTTGGTGCCCCTTCAACAGCCAGAACACGACCTGGTGGGCGGACGCGTTCCCACTGCTCTATCTGCCGGCCTACTGCTCGTTCCGCATGACCGACATCTGGCGCAGCTTCGTCGCGCAACGCATCGCTTGGGAGCAGGGCTGGGGCGTGCTCTTCCACGAGCCGACCGTCTGGCAGGAGCGCAACGAGCACAACCTCATGCGCGACTTCCGCGACGAGGTGCCCGGCTACCTCAACAACGCTGCGATCTGCGAAGCGCTCGCCAGCCTCAAGCTCGCACCCGGCGTCGAGCATCTGGGCGAGAACCTTTTGGCCTGTTACGAAAGACTCGTCGAGATGTCTCTGGTCGGGCGAGAGGAGTTGCCGCTGCTCGCGGCGTGGCTCGAAGACCTCGCCGCGGCGCGCGCCTGAAACATAGCTTATGGAGAACTTTCTTCAAGGCAAGAGGATTGCGGTCACCGGCGGCGGCGGCTTCCTCGGCCGCGTCGTCGTCGAGCGCCTGCGCGAGCGCGGATGCATTGATATCTACATCGTCCGCAAGCGCGACTACGATTTAGTCAACGGCGAAGATGTCGCACGCCTCTACGCGGAAGCGCGCCCCGAAGTCGTCATCCACCTCGCCGCAGTCGTCGGCGGCATCGGCGCCAACCGCGAGAACCCCGGCCGCTACTTCTACGAAAACATCATGATGGGCGTCCAGCTCATCGAAGGCGCGCGTCTCAACGGCGTCGAGAAATTTATTCAAGTCGGGACAATTTGCGCCTACCCCAAATTCACTCCCGTCCCGTTCCACGAAGACGACCTCTGGAACGGCTACCCCGAAGAGACGAACGCGCCGTACGGGGTGGCGAAGAAGGCGCTGCTCGTGCAGTGTCAGGCGTATCGCGACCAGTACGACTTCAACGGCATCTACCTGCTTCCGGTGAATCTCTACGGGCCCGGCGATAACTTCGACCCGAACACGTCGCATGTGATTCCGGCGTTGATTAAGAAGTTCGTGGACGCGGAGGCGAAGGGCGAGGCTGCGGTCGAGGTCTGGGGGACGGGGACGGCGACGCGCGAGTTTTTGTACGTGGACGACGCGGCCGAAGGCATCGTGCTCGCCACGGAAAAGTATAACGGGCCGGAGCCGGTCAACCTCGGGTCGGGGATGGAGATCAGCATCAAAGAGCTTGCCGAGTTGATCGCCCGAGAGACCGGTTACAAGGGCGAGCTTGCTTGGGACGCTTCGAAGCCCGACGGGCAGCCGCGCCGCGCGCTCGACGTGACGAGGGCAGAGGCGTTGTTCGGGTTCCGCGCCCGCGTGGATTTTGTCGAGGGACTGCGGCGCACCATCGAATGGTATCGCTCGACGCTCCCGCCACAAGAGTAAATCGGCCGCGTTCTCAAGACCTGACCGGCTCGACACAAATTACTCTTGCCTTATCCCGGTTTTTTCATATAATTGCGCGTCCTTTCCTGCGCTCTACAAGCTTTAAGCCGATCTCTTACAGTTCTTTCTCCAGCCCGCCGCCGGAACAGGCCGGCTCGCAACACACGTCAGAGTTTATGACAAACCCCGGATGGCCCGACACGACGCTGGCGTCGCTCCTGCGCGACCGGCGAGTCTCGCTCGGCGTGACGGGGGTGGCGGCCGTACAGGTCGCGTGTGTGGCGGCGGGAGTCGGGGGCTGGCCGTGCCCTTTGAAGTCGGCGCTGGGTATCCCGTGCCCCGGGTGCGGGCTCACGCGCGCGTCGATTGCGCTCTTGCGGGGCGAGTTCGCGACAGCCTTCAGGCTGCACGCCTTCGCGCCGCTGCTGCTTTTGGGGCTGGCGGCCTTCGCCGTCGCGGGGTTCCTGCCCGCGGCGCAGCGCGACGCGTTCGCGGGACTGGTGTGGCGCGTCGAGCGCCACACTCGCGCCGCCTACGTCGTGCTCGCGGCGCTGCTCCTGTACTGGTCGGTTCGCCTGCTGTTTCTGCCGGGTGCTTTTAACCGGTGAGCCTCGCGTTCAAATTCTTTTCAGGTCTAAGCAAATCGAAGGAGGATAGTGAGATGGGTATTCTACTGATGTTACTTGTGCTGGGAATGATCGTGTGCTGGATCATGGTGCTGATCAGGATGTTCAAGGAGGCCGGCCCCGTGCACGGCATCATCGGCATCCTGTGCAGCCTCTATGCCTTCATCTGGGGCTGGATGAACTCGGGCAAGTACGGCATCCGGAACATAATGCTCGCATGGACGGCGCTCCTGATCCTCTACGTCATTCTCGCGGCGGTCTTCGGCGGCTTCAGCTACAGCTACGGCGTCGGCGGGCCGACTCCCGTCACCCCCTAACCGGCGACGCACGCACAGAGACGACGAACACAGACGGCGGGTGAGTCTTTCGCCGAGCCCCTTTACGGCGGAGGGCTCACCCGCCGTCTCTTGCTCAAGAGAGGATTGAATGAGACGTTTTCTCGCGGCCGTCTGTTTGTTAACGGCACTCACCTCCGTCCCAGCGGCCCTCCCTGCGCGGCAGCCGCGTGGGCGGACGCGCGAAGTGAAAGTCTACCTCGTCGCGCTCGACGACAAAGGGAAGCGCGGGCGTCGCATCGGCTGCGACGACAGCCTCGTCCCCGTCACGCGCACGGTGGTCGCGAAGGGGGCGCCGCTGAAGGCGGCCGTCACGGAGCTGCTCGCCGTCCCGCGTGAGTATGAAGGGGGACTGGGCAACTACTGGGCGGGCGAGAATCTACGCGTGCAGAGCGCCGTCATCAATGCGGGCGTGGCGACCATCCGCATACGCGGCACTCTGCCCGTCGCGGGCGTCTGCGACGAGCCGCGCATCGAAGAGCAGATTAAGGCGACGGCGCGACAGTTCCGCGGCGTCCGAAGCGTCCGCGTCTTCCTCAACGGCCAGAGGCTCTCCGACGCCATTCGTTGACACTTTGCCGGCCTGTCGGAGCCTCGCGCCTCATGGTATGTTAGGGGCGTGGAATCCGAACAAGCGGGCAGGGGCGTGGAGTCGAACGAGGTGTCGAACGAGGTCGCGGGCGGCGAGTCCGACGCGCCCGACGACGCGCGCGCAGAGAGCATCTCCGAGCAATCCCCCACTGTAACAAGCAAGCCTCCCGCCGATTCTTCATCCGGCAAACACTCAACGCTCGCACGCTGGCTTCCGCTTGCGCTCCTCGTGTGCGGCGCGCTCGCGGCTCCCTTCTACTACCTCAAACACAGGCAGGCCGTCATCGGCCGTCTCAAGACCGGCGCCGAGCAGGTGAAGGACATCCTGACCGGCGGGCCGCCCGCCGACCCATACGCCGAGGCCGTCTCGAAGATCGAGGAAGACCGCGGCGAGCCCACCGGCCGCAAGGCCGTCAATGTAGAAATCCCGCCGGAGCTGAAGCAGTACAGCGAGGCGCGTCGCTTCCTCGCTATTCAGGGTGCAGCCGCGTCGGAGGCCGGCGTCCACTCGCCGCACGACTTCGCGGAGCTGGCCGGGATGATTGAGGGCGGGCGCGAGCTGGTCGAGGTGCCGCGCCTCGGCCGCGGCTACGTGCTCTACGGCGTGGGGCTGACGGCGACGGGCGCGCTCACACACTACGACTTGAAGGCGAAGAAGGTCGTGCCGCTCTATGCGAATGTCGAAGAGTTGGAGACGGCGGAGCGCGAGCTTGTCGAGGAGCGCGAGCGACTCTCGAACGCGCTGCACGAGCTAGATGTCAGGCTCAAGGAGCTTGGCCGCAAGGAGCGCGAGGCGCGCGCGCAACTGCTGGCCGACTCGGCCGCGCGGAAGAAAGAGCTGACGGCCGTGTCGGACAAAGAGAAGCTGCTCGCCGCTTACTACGGCAAGCCCGGCGCGAAGACGAGAGCGAAGGCGGGCGAACCTCTCTTCGCCGAGTACGGCGTGCTGGAACAACTCGCGCGCAATTTCGGCGGGCGCTCTTACGACCTGCACGACCCCGTAGCGGCCAGAGAATTTCAGGCGCGCATGCTCAGTTACGTGCGCCCGCCCGCGCTCGCGCTCATCGAAGAGCTGGGCACAACCTACGAGTCGAAGTTCGGGCGGCGTCTTCCCATCACCTCGCTCGTCAGGACGGAGGAGTACCAGCGGCTCCTTCGTGAGTCCGGCAACCCCAACGCGGCCGACGTGGCGCCGCCGCCGCACACGACGGGCTTCGCCTTCGACGTGTACTACCGCTACATGACGGCCGCCGAGCAGGAGTTCCTCATGTCCGAGATTGCCCGCCTCGAACGCGCGGGCCGCGTCGAAGCGCTCAGGGAGCTGAGAGACCACTATCACGTCTTCGCCTTCAACGACGGCCACCCGCCTCCGGCCGAGTTGGTCGATAAGATTCTTGGGAAGCGGACGAAGCAGGCGCAGGCGGACAAGCCCGAGAAGGCCGAGCAGAAAGAGACGAAGAAGAAGGAGACGAAGAAGAAGGAGACGAAGAAAGAGCCGACTGCGAAGAAGGGAAGAAAGCGTTAGCCTAACGCTCGCTTTATCTTCCGCGACGCGGGCGCGCGGGTGTCTGCCGACCGCGGACGTGGATGAGCATCTGCGGGTAGATACGTGCGAGGGGGAACTGTGTGTCGGGCTCGACGCGAAACTCCGCGCCGTAGAGGATGGGCAGGCAGCGCAGGAAGAGGGCGGTGACTTCGGCTGGGGTCTGGACGCGTGCGGCGCGGATGGTCTCGGCCAGACGGCGCCCGTCGGCGAGCGAGCGCGACCAGTTGTTGGCCTGATAAATCTTCGTCAGCTCTTCCAGCAGTCTTGGCTCGTCCCACTCAAGC
>JBJMGQ010000401.1:0-14664 GCA_045807845.1 Pyrinomonadaceae bacterium
AGCCCGCGCGCGGCCCGAAGTTGTTCTTGTCCTTCGGGCAGTTGCCGGTGTTGATGCCGTTACCCGTGAGCAGCGGGTCGGGGTTCGTCACCGGCGGGCAGGCCAGCGACTCGTAGTCGTAGCGCACGCCGAGGTTCAAGGTGAGATGCTGCGTGACGCGCACGTCGTCCTGCGCGAAGAAGGCGTACTCGGAGAGGTTCGGCTCAGTCGTCCCGCCCGTCGTGCCCGCGCCCGCGAAGTTCTGCGTGTAGGCCGACGGCGTGTTGTTGGCAAAGGCCGTGTAGGAGGGGAAGGTGTAGGAGCCGGAGAAGAGACCGGGGAAGAAGTTCAGGATGCGGTCGAAGTTGAAGTCGAGGCCGAGCTTGTAGGTGCTGCGCCCCGAGATGAGCGAGACGTTGTCGATGAGCTGGAAGCGCTTGATGGTCGTCTCGCGCGGGCTGAAGTTGTTGCGGCCGATGTTGAGATTGCCGGAGCCGGTGTTGATGACGGCCTCGGGCGTGTCGGCGTTGGCCTCGCCCGGCTCCTTGTCGCGCGCGAGCTGAAAGCGAAACTCGTTGACGACCGATTGGGTCAGCACCGAAGTGAGGCTGCCGCTGAAGGTGTCGCTCTTGACGAGGCTGTTGCCCGAGTGCTCCTCGGCCGAGAGCGGGCCGTTGTTCTCGTTGTTCTGCCCTGTGAAGCCCTGATGGTTGTAGCGCAGAGAGAGCTGGTGATTCTGATTGATCGCGATGTCAGTCTTGCCGAGGATGACATCCTGATTGCGGCCGACCTGATAGTTGCTGAGCTTTGGCAGCAGCGCGGCCTGCGCGGCGGCGGGCGCGGTCGAGAGGTTCGGCACGTCTAAGACCTGCGGGATGTCCGAGCGCTGGCCGTCGTAGGTGAAGAAGAAGAAAGCTCTGTTCCGGGCGATGGGGCCGCCGATGCGCCCGCCGAACTGGTTGATGCGCGAGGCGGGGCGCTTGTTGGGCTGGCCGCGGCGAAACTGGTTGGCCTTCGTGACGGGGTCGTTGGCGTTCAGAGACTCGTCGCGCAGGTACTCGAACAGTCCGCCGTGAAACTCGTTGGTGCCCGACTTGGTGACGACGTTGATGACGGCGCCGCCCGCGCGCCCGAACTCGGCCGAGAAGCCGTTCTGGTTGACCTGAAACTCCTGCACCGACTCTTCCGAAAACTGATAAGGCGGGCGCACGCCGCCGCGCCCGAGGGCTTGGCCGAAGAAGGTGTTGTTGTTATCGACGCCGTCCACCTGAAGACTATTCAAGGTGCCGCGCTGGCCGCCGACCGAGAGGTCGCCGCCGCGCGGGTCGCGGATGACACCGGGCGTGAGCGTGGCGAAGTCCTGAAAGTTGCGGCCGTTGATAGGGAGGTTCTGGATGGCACGGTCGTTAATGGTCGTCGAAACCGATGTGCGCGTCGTCTCGACCGTCGGGGGTTCGGCCGAGATGAGCAGCGCCCCGCTCACGCCGGTCACCGTGAGACTCAGGTCGAGAGCGGTCTTGCTGCCCACGGTCACCTGCACGGCGTTGGCCCCGGCCTTGTCGAAGTTCGTCGCCGCGGCTTCGACGGTGTAGGTGCCGGGCGGGAGGAGAACGAAGCGGTAGTTGCCGTCCGCGTCGGTCGTGACGGTTCTTTCAAAGCCCGTCTCTTTATTCTTCACGGTGACGCTGGCGTTGGGGATGACGGCGCCGTTGGGGTCGAGCACGCGCCCCTCGATGTCGCCGGTTGTCGCCTGCGACTGCGCGAAGGCGTTCAGGGTTGAGAAGCCGAGGCACAGGCAGAGCACGGCGAGCCGCGCGAGAACAGGGGGGATTCTCTTCGACATTGATTTCCTCTTTCGGGTTGACGTTCGCAGAGATACTGGCAAGAACGACGCGAGTGCGAAGCGCGATAGTAAGACCCCGCACCGGAAGGGTCAAGGCCGCGCAACACAGGGAGCGCGACGGGAAGCGGGTAGCACCGTCCGATGCCGGAGTGACATCTTCCAACGCCGTGCCGGCGTCGCCAAAGACGTAAACGTGTCGTCGGGAGCCGTGTCGGCGTCGCCGATTCCAGAACGGCGCGCGCCAATGTCAGAGTGACAGGCGCAGGCGCCGTGCCGGACGCGCCGAGTCGAGAGCGCGGCCGTTTATGTCGAGCGCGGAGCGTTCGCGCACGGTGCGGGCGGGATTTGGTGGCGCGTGGATGCGCCGGTCTGAAAATTCAGGCGGCGGGGCGCAGGGCGCTGCGGCGGCGGCCGAAGCCGGTCGTTTGCAGCAGGCTCATCACGCCCATGTAGCCGTAGCCGAAGCAGAAGAGCGAGAGGAAAGGGATCGTGCCCCACATCGCCATGTGCGCGGCGTAGGCGATGGCGAGCAGGAAGTATGCGGCGAACGAAAGCTCGAAGGCCGGGAGCCAGCCGCGACTGCGGCGATACTTCTTACGCTTCCACGTCGCATCATGGCCGCCCTCGACCTTGTACTTCGGCGTGCGCACAAACTCGGTCTTGATGCGCAGCAGCGCTTCCAGAACAGCGCGCGCGTTCGAGAAGGCCAGCCCGATGCCGAGCCCCATGACGAGCGGCAGATGCAGGAGCCGCTTGCGCGCGCGCGAACGGTCGAGATACCAGATGGCCGTGCCGTAAAAGAGCACGACCGACGCGGTCGAGAAGAAGAGCAGCGGCAGGTCTAACAGCATCAAGTGCTGGAAGCCCTGATTGTATCGGACGAGCAGAAGGGGAAACTGCAACAGGCTCGTCAAAATCATCAAGGGGTAGCTGACGTTCCCCGTCAAGCGAAAGAACATCTCAAGCTTCACGCGCGCCGGAAGGTTGGAACGAAGAATCCGCGGGTAGAGCTTGAGCGCAACCTCCGTCACACCCTTTGCCCAGCGGCGCTGCTGCGCCTTGAAGGCATTAATTTCAACGGGCACTTCGGACGGCGCGTCCTCGTCCAACAGATAGACGAAACGCCATCCCATCAACTGCGCGCGGAAGGAGAGGTCTGTGTCCTCCGTCAGAGTGTCGTGCTGCCAACCGCCCGAAAGCTCAATCGCGCGGCGGCGCCACAAGCCCGCCGTCCCGTTGAAGTTGAAGAAGCCGCCCGTGCGGTTTCTCACCGTCTGCTCGACGACGAAGTGGCCGTCGAGGAGGATGGTCTGAAGGCGCGTCAATAGATTGTAGGAGCCGTTGATGTGCGACCAGCGCATCTGCGCGCACCCCACCAGCGGGTCGGAGAAGAAGTGTACGAGCTTGCGCAGACAGTCGGGGCGCGGCACGAAGTCGGCGTCGAAGATGGCGGCCAGCTCGCCCTTCGCCGTCCGCAAGCCGTTCTCCAGCGCGCCCGCCTTGAAGCCCGTGCGGTCTTCGCGGTGGATGTAAGAGATATCGAAGCCTTCGGCGCGATAGCGTGAGACTTCGCGCGCCGCACGTTCGCGCGTCTCGTCGGTCGAGTCGTCGAGCACCTGAATCTCAAAGCGTTCGCGCGGGTAGTCTATCGCCGTCACGGCGGCGAGCAGGCGCTCGATGACGTAGACCTCGTTGAAGAGCGGGAGCTGCACGGTGACGTGGGGCAGCTCGCTGTCGGCGTAGAGAGCCTTCGGCCGCGGCTCCATCTTCCGATAGCGCCAGAAGTCCACGACCTGCTTGATGCGGTAGGCGCCGTAGAGCGAGAGCAGGAAGAGAACGACGAAGTAGACGGTGAGCACCGTCCAGTCGAAGGCGTCGAGGCGATAGAGCGGGCTGATGTTCTCGGCCGTCTTCGCGACCGCCTCCTCGACGTACTGGCGGAAGAGTGGGTCTGAGGCGATGGGCGACTGGCTGATGGCAGCGAAGGTCATCTTCTCTCATCCTCGTGCCGACACGGCGCGGCCCGTCTCAGACCCGCGCAAACGACGAACGGCGCGCCCGAACTAGCCGCGCCGCCCGCTTGGATGCACAGATTGTAGCCGAAGGTAGGCCGGAAGGACAGAAGGCAGATGGCAGTAGGCAGTAGGCAGATAGGAGCCTTAGTGTCGAGGATTAGAGTTTAATTCCTCAACCTCCTCGACGCGGAGCGGCTGCCTACTGCTATCTGCCTACTGCCTGCTTCCCTTTACGGATTCTGGCCGTAGCCGCCGCCACCACCGGGCTGACCATAGCCACCGCCGCCGCCACCGGGCTGCCCGTAGCCGCCACCGCCACCGCCGCCGGGTGTGCCGTAGCCGCCGCCGCCCGGGGTGCCGTAACCGCCGGGGCCGCCGGCCTGTGGCGGCGGGGGCGGGGGCACGCCGGGGCCGCCCTTACGCTTCTCGAAGATGGCGACGCCGAGCAGGCCGCCGAGGGTCGAGAAGACGGCGAGCACAATCGCCCCGATGAATCCTTTGAACAGCGCCCCGATGAAGCTGCCGCTCTGCGCGGCCATCTGCATGCGGATGGCGTCGGCCTGATCTGGGTTCATCGAAGAGACGAAGCCGGACATCACCGAGGTGACCAGCCCGCTCACAGCGTAGTTGAGCGGCACCCCGATGATGAGATAGATGGCCCCGCCGATGGCGCCGGCAATCGCGCCGATGATCGCGCCGTCGGCCGGCTTAACGGGTGCCGGCGAACTTTTCACATACATGTTCGCCGCGATGATTCCACCGACAATCGCCCACGCGCAGCAGCAAAAATTGACCCAGTTGACGAAAGGGATTGCCGAGAGCAGACCCACGATGACGCCGCCGATAATCGCCGGCTTAAGTTTGTCGTTCATGTCCGTCTACACCTTCAGTTGGGAGAAGATTGGAAAACTTCGGTTGGGAGTTTCGTTTGCGGCCGAAGAGCTGCCTCCGCGGCGTGAGGGCCAAGTCTACCGCGCCCGGCACGAAGTAGAAGGCCAAGACGACGCCTAAGAGCGACGCCGTCACGAAGCGCGACGCGTGCGTGTTCTCCCACACATGGAAGAACCCGAGCGCGAAATCGATTGAGGTCGGCACGACCGCCGCGATTAACCACCCGCGCGCCGGCAAGTCTCTGCGCAGGAGCGGCCGGACCAGCGGATACAGCAGAGCCCCCGCAAGCGCCCCCGCGTAGAGCCCGAAGCAACGCGCACACACGGCCAGCTTGAAGCCCATCAGGTGGAACGAGCGCTCGTCCATCTGATGACACACGAGCGCGAACGCGCGATAGGCCACTTCGGCCGCAGCCGGCGCCCCGCCCGCCTTGAGCAGCGGCGCCGCCACTATCAATGCCAACAGCCCCGCCGCACAACCCGCCGCCCACGCCCACGCTCCCCGCGCGCGCCGCCACCTCCGCGCCGACTCTTCGTCGTGCACCAACTGCGGGATGTACTCGGAGATGGCTTCTGGCATATCGTGGAGTGATGAGTGATAAGCGATAAGAGAAGACGGCGGGTCTTGTATTTCTCTTATCACTTATCACTTATCACTCATCACTCATCACTTATCACTAAAACCTAATCACTGTGTCGGGGCCGCCCTCGACGTGGACGGTGTCAACGAAGCGTATGTGGCGCGACTCGGTCGTCATGACGAGCGAGTGCGTGCGGCGTCCCGAGCCGAAGAAGCGAACGCCGCGCAGGAGTGAGCCGTCGGTGACGCCGGTCGCGACGAAGATGATCTTCTTTCCCGGCGCGAGGTCGTTCGTGTCGTAGACCTTGTGCGGGTCGTTGATGCCCATCTCCTTGAGTCGCGCGAGCACGACCTCTTCGGCCGGCACCTTCGACTTGTCAACACCAAGACGCTCGGGGTCATAGACGAGGCGGGCCTGTATCTCGCCGTTGAGGCACTTCATCGCCGCGGCCGTCAAGACGCCTTCGGGTGCGCCGCCGATGCCCATCAGCGCGTGGATATTCGTGCCCGCGACGGCCGCCGAGATGCCCGCGGAGAGGTCGCCGTCGCCGATGAGACGAATGCGGGCTCCGGCGGCGCGCACGTCCGCGATGAGATTCTTGTGGCGCGAGCGTTCGAGCACCATGACGGTCAGGTCTTCGATGTCGCGGCTGAGCTTGCGCGCGATGGCCTTGAGGTTGTCTTTGACCGGCGCGTCGATGTCGATGGCGCCGCGGCAGGAGGGGCCGACGACGATCTTGTCCATGTAGATGTCGGGCGCGTTGAGGAGCCCGCCGCGCTCGGAGGCGGCCAGCACCGCGATGGCGTTGTTGGCGCCCAAAGCGCAGAGGTTCGTGCCTTCGAGCGGGTCTACGGCGATATCGACTTCGGGGAAGTCTTCGAGGTCAACGTTCTCGTGGAAGCCCTCGCCGACCTCCTCGCCGATGAAGAGCATCGGCGCTTCGTCGCGCTCGCCCTCGCCGATGACGATACGGCCGCGCATCGGCACGCCGTCCATCTTCTCGCGCATCGCCTCGACGGCGACGTGGTCGGAGAACTTGCGGTCGCCCTGCCCCATCGTCCGTGCCGACGCGATGGCCGCCGCCTCGCACACGCTCAGGAAGTCGAGCGAGAGGTTGACGCTGTTCAGCTCCTGAGCCATTAAAGCGAAACTCCCGAAACTAAAGGTTTAACCGCCGTGAAATGAACGCTTGGGCGCTTGGAAAGGCACGTGAATACTACCAGAGAGCGCGGGGAATTGATAGGGGGAAAAGAGGTAGACAGTAGACAGTAGACGGTAGTCAGTAGGCTTCGCTCTGAGGGAGTTGATAATGAGCATCGGATGGTTCGAGCGATAAAGGTTTTCTACTGCCTACTGCCTACTGCCTACTGTCTACTTCTTAATATCAGGACGCAGGTTCAAGTTGCGAATCAAGCGGTGCAGGTAGTTGGGGTGGACGCCGAGGAGGTGTGCGGCCTCTGTGAAACTCCCCGCGGACTGTTCGAGGGCGCGGAGGATGAGCTGGCGCTTGGCCTCGCGCAGCGCGTCGTGGTAGCGGGTGACGGGCGGCGTGTCGGCGCCGGGAGCAGAGGGGTCGGGGGCGGCGTCGAGCACGGTCTCGGGCAGGTCTTCGGGCAGGATGCGGTCGGTCGAGCCGAGGACGACGGCGCGCTCGACGGCGTTCTGAAGCTCGCGCACGTTGCCCGGCCAGTCGTACGCGGTGAGGCACGCGCGCGCTTCCGAAGAGAGCCCCGTCACACGGCGCTTGAACTTCGCGGCGTACTTCGAGACGAAGTAGCTGGCTAAGAGCGGGATGTCCTCGCGCCGCTCGCGCAAGGGGGGCATCTCGAAGGAGACGACGTTGAGGCGGTAGTACAAGTCCTGCCGGAAAGCCCCGGCGCGCACGGCCTCCTCCAAATCCCTGTTCGTCGCCGCGACGACGCGCACGTCTACGCGGATGGTGCGCGTGCCGCCGACGCGCTCAAACTCTCGCTCCTGTAGGACGCGCAGCAGCTTCGCCTGTAGCGTGGCCGGCATCTCGCCAACCTCGTCGAGAAAGAGCGTGCCGCCGTCGGCCACTTCGAGCTTGCCCTTCTTCTGCGCGAGCGCGCCGGTGAAGGCGCCGCGCTCGTGGCCGAACAGCTCGGACTCAAGCAGCGTCTCGGTCAGCGCCGCGCAGTTGATGGCGACGAAGGGGCGGACGCTTCTCGGGCTGTTCTGGTGCAGCGCGCGGGCGGCCAACTCCTTGCCCGTGCCCGACTCGCCGCGGACGAGCACGGTCGTGTCGGCCGGCGCGACGCGCGCGATGAACTGGTAGACGCGCTTGACGGCCGCGCTCTCGCCGATCATGCCATGCTCGACGCTGCTCTCAGCACGCAGAAGGTCGCGCTCGCTCTCCAACTGCTCGACGTGGCGCGTGTTGTTGAGCGCGACGGCCGCGATGCGGCAGATGACGGTGACGAGTTGCAGATGGTCTTCGTCGAAGTGCGTCGAAGGGTCTGCGGCCGTCAGGTAGACGGCGCCGAGCGCGCGACCGTAGAGCATGAGCGGCACGCACAGCAGCGAGCTGAGCCGCGCGGCCCTCAAACTCTCCACCTCTCGGAAGCCGCCTTCGATGAGGTCGCCCGCGAGCACGGCGCTCCCCTCCTCCAAGACCTGCCGCAGAATCGTGCGGCTCACCTCCACCGTGCGCGAGGCGTCGCCCGCGCGGTCGAGCCCGAACTCGGAGATGACGCGGCCGTCGTCGCCGACGAGCAGGATGGCCCCGCGCTCGGCGGGCACGGCCTCAAAGACGAGCCGGAGCAGTTCTCTTTGAAGCTCCGCCGTCTCGCGCACGGAGTTGACCGAGGTGCTGACGCGCACGAGGAGCGCGAGGTCGCGCACCATCGCGGCGAGCGCGTCCTCTTCCGCCGACGGCTCGGTCGGCCCCGCCTCCGGCGTGCGCAGGTAGAGCGCCTCTTCGGCCTTCAGGCGCACGGTCGAGTGCGCCTGCATGTCTCGGTCGCTGAGCGTGACGGGGTTCGAGGGCTCGTCCAACGGCTCGCCCTCGCCGGAGAGGAAGACGAAGCAGGACTCGCCGACCGTCACGCGGTCGCCGTGCGCGAGCGTGTGCTCGCGCACGGGACGACCGTTGACGAAGGTGCCGTTGAGGCTTTCGAGGTCAGAGAGCACGAAGCGTTCGCCCGCGCGCTCGACGCGGCAGTGGCGGCGCGAGAGCAGGGAGTCTGCGAGCCGCACGACGTTCGTCGAGTCGCGCCCGACGGACAGAGCCTCTTCACCCAGCTCGAAGTCTGAGCCCTTCAAAGGCCCCGCGATGAAGACGACTCTCGGGTTCATAACGCGGAGCGACAAATATCATTTCGGCGTTCAAAAGTCACTACCCATCCGCGCGCGCGTCGCCCCGGCTAACCCGTCGGATAGCCGCCTATCTTTTCGGATAGCCCGCGCGCACCGGCCACCGCCCCTCCTGGTAAACCCGTCGCTGTCGCTCATCCAAGCTTAAACTCAACCTACTCAAACCTTTCACCGCACAACCGCGTCCGCGCTTACTCTTCTCGCACGTCGCGGCACGTCGCTTGTTATTAGAGACCGGCGTCGAGCAGGTCGCAATTGAAAACCTCGTTTGAGCGGTGAGGCCGAAATCACATCGAGCAAAGGGACAGGGCACGCGGGCTTCGGCGCTCCTCACACTGCGATAGAAAGAAAGGAAGGCAGCCATGCGCACCATGACAGTTATCTTCACGACGCTCCTCTTCGCGGCTGCGATCTCGGTCGCACCGTCAGCCGACAGCGACCCGACGGAACTCGTCGGCCCGCCGCCCATCTACAACGACGATGACTCGCACGAACTCATCGGCCCACCCGTCGCCGAGGACGACAGCAAGCTAGGCGGAGTGCGTTGTCTGGCCTGTCACGGATAAGGTTTCGGTTCGGCTTTGCCCCAAAGAATAAGGACACAGGAGGAAAGGATCATGAGAAAGAATATCTGCTTGGGCGCGTTGGCGCTGAGCTTAATGGTTTCGCTGGCGACGTTGCCGGCGGCCGCCAAGTCGGTTGACAACATGAGGGCGCAAGTCCCGTTCGACTTCCACGTCGGCGAAAGCCTCGTCCCGGCCGGCGCCTACACCATCAAGTCGATGACCGCCGACGAGCAGATGCTGCGCATCAGCGGCGACAAGAGCAGCGCCGCCACGACCACCAACTCCGGCAAGGAGCGCGGCAACGGCGAGGGGCGCGCGCGGCTCGTCTTCCACAAGTACGGCGACCAGTACTTCCTCTCGGCCGTCTGGGGCTCGGACAGCACCGGGCGCACGCTCACCGAGTCGAAGCGCGAACGCAACCTCCGCAAGGAGCTGCGCGCCGCCCGCGCCGCCGCCGAGGTGGAGATCGTCACCATCGACGTGCGCTGAACTCCCCCGGACAACTGAAGAGGGCTTCTCTCCTGCCTCTTCAGTCCCGCCTTGAAGCTCAATCACCCGCCCAAACTTTGAGCTTCAGCACGGGGCGGCGACACTAACCCTTCCAGTGTCGCCGCCCCGAAAGCATTTTGGGAGTAGGCAGTAGACAGATGGCAGTAGGCAGTTGAAAGGCAAAGGCGTCATGAAATAATCGGAGGCGGCGAGCTTAGCGACTCGCCGCCTCCGAATTCATTGGGGACGTGTTCGTCTTAACTGCCTACTGCCTACTGCCATCTGCCTGCCGGTAGAGCGGCAGAGACTTGCGTGCGGGCTTCTCGCCCTTTAGGCCGAGGGCCCAGTCGGCCTGCATGAGGGTGTGTATGTCGCGCGTGCCCTCGTAGATGACCGCGGCCTTGCAGTTGCGCAGATAGCGTTCGACCGGATAGTCGTTCGAGTAGCCGTTGGCGCCGTGGACTTCAATCGCCATCGACGCGGCCTTCTCACTCCTGATGGTCGCCTGCCACTTCGCGAGGGAGGTGGCGCGCCCGTTCGGGCGCCCCTCGTTCTTGAGCCAGCCGGCCTTGAGCCAGAGCAGGTGCGACATCTGATAGTCGGCCTCCATCTCTGCAATCTTCTGCTTGACGAGCTGGTGGTTGGCAATCTTCGTCCCGAACGTCTCGCGCTCAAGGGCGTACGCGACCGACGCGTCGCGCGAGGCACGGATGACGCCGGTCGCGCCGGCCGCCACCGTGTAGCGCCCCTGCTCAAGAGCGAACATCGCTATCTTGAAGCCCTCGCCCTCTTCGCCCAGCATGTTCGCGGCGGGCACGCGCACGTCCTGCAAAGAGAAGTAGCCGGTGTTGCCCGCGCGTATGCCGAGCTTGCCGTGGATGGTGCCCGAAGAGAAGCCGGGCATCGAGCGCTCGACGATGAAGCAGGACATGCCGGAGTGATCGCGCTTGCGCCGCTTCTCCTCGTCCGTCCAGCAGAAGAAGAGGAAGTTGTCGGCCACGTCGGCGAGCGAAATCCACATCTTCTCGCCGTTCAAGACCCACTCGTCGCCCTCGCGTCGCGCGGTCGAGCGCGAGCCGACCACGTCTGACCCCGCACCCGGCTCGGTCAAACCATACGTCGCAATCTTCTCGCCCTTCGCCTGCGGCACGAGGTACTTGCGCTTCTGCTCCTCTGTGCCCCACGTGTAGAGCGACATGGAGTTGAGCCCCGTGTGGACGCTCATCACGACGCGCAGGAACGTGTCCACCGCCTCAAGCTCCTCGCAGACGAGGCCGAGCGAGATGTAGTCGAAGCCCGCGCCGCCGTACTCTTCGGGGATGCAGACGCCAAGCAGGCCAAGCGCGGCCATCTTGTCGAGCACGGCGCGGTTGAACTGCTGCTGCTCGTCCCACTCCTTGATGTGCGGCGCCACCTCGCCCTGCGCGAACTCGCGCACGGTCTGGACGAGCGCCCGGTGCTCTTCGTTCAGTTCGAAATCAATCATCTTGGAATCTTCCTTACGGTATCGAAAATTGGCGCGCCCGCGCGAGGCGGTGGGGCGGCTTGAAACCAACGCTTGTTCACATGGAAAGTGTTGAAGACGTTGACGGTCATCTTACAATACCGTTCGCGGGGCGCCCAAATCGCCGCTCCGTCCTTCCGGCCCGCCATCGAGCAGCGTGCGCGCGGCCTCCTTCGCCTCTTCGAGCGTGCGGACGCGGTTGTCGAGCTGCAACTCGTAGACGGCGCGCTGTATCTCTCCGACGAGCGGCGAGGGCTTGAGCCCCATCTCCAAGAGGTGACGCCCCAGCAGTATCGGCGCGGGTGGTCTGTGCTGAATGGACAGCTCGCGCGCGCGCGCGATGAACCACTCCTGCGCCTCCGCGTCGAACCACTTCTCACGCGGCACCCAATGGGCATTGCGGCCAAGGCTGTCGGCCTTCGCCACGCGATAGAGCAGCTCCAGCTCGCAGCGGCGCGCGAGGCGTCGGAAGGCGCCGTCCGACACCTCTTCGCGCTTGCGGTAGAACTCACCCGGCTTGAGGTGTTCGCACACGAGCGACACGACCTGAGCGCGCACGTCGTAGCCTTCGAGCGTGAAGAGCTTCAGGCGGTCGAGCAGCGCGAGCGTCGGCCCGGCGCCTGCCTCGTCGTGGCCGCGCGAGCGCGTGCGCCCCTCGACGAACTCGGTCGTCGAAGGCTTCCCGAAGTCGTGGCACAGCGCCGCCAGCATCACGGTCACTTTTCGGGGATAGTCGAGGTCGTCTATCAACTCGCGCGCGCGGTCGCAGACGAGCTGTGTGTGAACGTCTACACTTCCCTCGGGGTGCCAGTCTTTTTCTTGCGGCACGCCCTTCAGCGCGTCGAGTTCGGGGAAGAGCTGCGGCGTGACGTTGAGGCGGTCGAGCCATTGAAGGCCGACCGAGGGTTGCGGGGCGACGAGGACTATTTTTTCAAGCTCGCCCCAGACGCGCTCTGCGGGCAGGTCTGTGAGGTCGATTGAGCGACACAGCTCGATTGTCTCCTCTTCGACTTCGAACCCGAAGCGCGCGGCGAACTGCGCGGCGCGCAGCACGCGCAGAGAGTCTTCGACGAAGGTCTCGGGCGAGACGGCGCGCAGGAGCTTCGCCGCCATGTCGGCGCGACCGCCGAAGGGGTCGATGATCTCGTCGTTGAGCGGGTCTTCGAGGACGGCGTTGACGGTGAAGTCGCGGCGGCGCGCGGCCTCTTCAAACGACATCGAGGGGTCGCCTTCGATGTAGAAGGCGCGATGGCCGCGCCCGGTCTTGCGCTCGCGCCGCGGCAGGGACACGTCGAGGTCTGGCCCGAGCTTGTAGACGGTGAACGCCTCGCCGACGACGTTGACGCGGCCGAAGCGCCCGAGCAGCTCGCGCAGGGCCGAAGGCTCGACGCCGTAGACCTCCACGTCCCAATCCTTCACCTCGCGCCCGAGCAGGCGGTCGCGCACGCACCCGCCGACGAGAAGCGCGCGCCCGCCCGCCTCTCCCACGGCGCGCGCCAGCCTCAGAATTTTTTCGGGGACAGGGGAAGTCATCGGAACTCTCAACACCGCAGAGACAGAGACACAGCTATCAGACAAGAAGCTGTGTCTCTGTCTCTGCGGTGGTCAACCTCGGATTAGCTACGCGCGCGGCGCGGCGGGGGCGTCATCATCGTCGTCGTCGTCTTCGTCAACACCGATGTCGTCCGCGTAATCGTCTTCGTCGTCGAAGTCTTCGTCGTCTTCGTAGTCTTCGGGGTCTTCGATGAGTAGCTGCATGCCGCGGGTCGAAGGCAGGCAGCTAATGATCTGCACGCGCTCGATGTGCGTCAACTCGGGCGACGTGTGCCAGAGCTTGACCCAGAAGCTACGCGTGTCGCCGTGGACGACGAAGGTCGAGCCGTCCATCGTCACGGGCACCGGCGTGGCCTCCGTCCCGTCGCGCAGCTCTTCCAGCAGCTCAGGCACATACTGGCGGAACTGCTCGAACTGGAGGACGACGGCCGACTCGTCCACCTCCGCGGGCGGCAGCTCGACGGGCTCGTCCGATTCAAGCAGCAGCCGCGACTCGGTCTGCTGATTTCTCTTCTTAACTACGGGCATATGATTAGCATCTGACTCCGAGCCGCTTCTTCAAATAGTCCGCCAGTTCGGCGGCCTTCACGCGCTCCTGATTCCAGGTGTCGCGGTCGCGGACGGTGACGGCTTCGTCTTCGAGCGATTGGTGATCGACGGTGACGCAGAAGGGCGTGCCGATCTCGTCCTGTCGCGCGTAGAGCTTGCCGATGCCGCCCGTGTCGTCGTAGACGGCGCGCATCGAGGGCTGCAACTCCTTCTTGATGGCCTTCGCCATCGAGACGATCTCAGGCTTGTTCTTCGCGAGCGGGAGCACTGCAACCTTGATGGGCGCCAGCTCCGGGTGCAGTTTCAGAATCACACGCTTCTCGCCTTTGTCGGTCGTCTTCTCGGAGTAGGCGTCCATCAGGACGGCGAGCACCGTGCGGTTGACTCCGGCCGCCGGCTCGATGACGTAAGGGTAGTAGCGCTCCTTCGTCGCCTCGTCGAAGTACGAGAGGTCTTCGTTCGAGTCTTTGTTGATGCGCTCGCCGTCGCGCTCGGGCTTCTTCGAGTGCGCCATCAGGTCGAAGTCGGTGCGATTGGCGATGCCCATCAGCTCGTCCCACTGGCGCTCGCCGTCTTCGCGCTCGGGGAAGAAGCGGTAGTGGATGTCCACGGTGCGCTTGGCGTAGTGCGCCAGTTCCTCCTTCGGCTGCTCGTAGCGACGCAGGTTGTCGGGGCTGATGCCCAGACTGATGAACCAGTTCTCGCAGTAATCAATCCACTCGTCATGCACGCGCTCGTCCTCGCCGGGGCGGACGAAGTACTCCATCTCCATCTGCTCGAACTCGCGCGTGCGGAAGATGAAGTTACCGGGCGTGACCTCGTTGCGGAACGACTTGCCGATCTGCGCGATGCCGAAGGGTATCTTCCGCCGCATCGTCGTCTGCACGTTGAGGAAGTTGATGAAGATGCCCTGCGCCGTCTCGGGACGTAGATAAGCGAGCGCCGTCGGGTCGTCCTCCGCTGCAACTGCGCCGATGGTCGTGCGGAACATGAGATTGAACGGGCGCGCAGCAGTTAAGTCCGCAGAGCCGCAGTTAGGGCATATCATTAACCCGTGCTGCCTAGCTTCTTCATAAGCTTGCGTGACCGACAATTCCTTGATTGCCATCATGCCACGCCCTTCATTCTGTAGAGCACGATCAAGTTTGACGAGTCTTTCACTCGTGACCAACTTGTCGGCACGGAAGCGACTATTACAGTTTTTGCAATCAACGAGAGGGTCGCTGAACGTCTCCTCGTGGCCCGAGTACTTCCAGACGAGGCGGTTGAGGATGATGCTCGAATCAATCCCCTCCATGTCGTCGCGCTCGTGAACCATCCAGCGCCACCAAGCCTGCTTGACGTTGTTCGAGATTTCCACG
>JBJMGQ010000402.1:0-4548 GCA_045807845.1 Pyrinomonadaceae bacterium
GCCGGCCAGACCGTCTTCCACATCCACGTCCACCTCCTCGGCGGACGCCGCCTGACGTGGCCCCCCGGTTAGAGGGAAGGATGAAGTATGAACGCTGAACGATGAACTGAATGACAAGCTGCCTTCAGTTCATCGTTCAGCGTTCATACTTCATCCTTCCGCTGCCGCCTCTTCAGTGCGCTGTGCACGTTCTTCTTTGAGCAGGGAGGTCTCGTACTTCACGTCGCCGACGAGCGTGTCCATGATGGCCTTGGCGAAGCCGAGGATGGCGGGGCCGAGGACGACGCCGGGGATGCCGAAGGCGTAGACGCCCGTCACAAGGCCCACCAGCATCCAGTAGAAGTTGAAGCGCTCGGCGCTGCGCGCGGCCAGCTTGGGCCGCAGCACGAGCGAGGAGCCGAGGGTCATGGCGAAGCCGATGAGAAGGTAGGCGAGCGCCGCTCCGGGTCTGTGCTGGAAGACGAGCAGGTAGACGCTGATGGGGATGTAGACGGCCCACTCGCCGAGGAGCGGGAAGAAGCCGATGAGGAAGGTGACGAGCGCCAGCGCCACCGCCAGCGGCACGCCGAAGACGAGGTTCATGATGAGGATGGCGACGGCCTTCGCCGTCTGGTCAACCATTACGGCGAAGAGCGCGCCGCGCAGTGCGCCGCCGACGTTGACGCCCAGCTTTTCGTAGAAGGGCATGAAGTCACCCGGCACACGCAGCTTGATGTAGGCCGCGAGCCGCGCGCGCTGCGTCAGCACGTAGAAGAGCGTGAAGAAGAAGACCGTGGCCGAGACGAGCAGCATCGCCGTGCGCTTCTTCAAATCGGCGAGCGCCTCGCCCGAGTGGACGAACGCCTCGGCGAAGGCGTTCTGTAAGACGGCGCGCGTGTGCTCGACGGCGACGTACTCGGAGAGCGACTGGCTGATGCCGGCGACGATCTGCTCGCGCCGCTTCTCGTCCTGCACCTGCGAGGCGTAGCCCGACATCTCGTACCAGCCGTAGCCGACGGTCGTCGCCAGCGGGATGACGATGAGCGCGATGGTGATGAGCGCGCTCCCCGCGCGCGCGCGCAAACGTCGCTCCAACCACTCCTGCACCGGCAGCAGGTAGGCGCCCGCCACCGCGCCCAGCAAAAGCCCCACCAGCACCTCGCCGAGCAGACGCACGAAGAGGAAGAGCGCCAGCCCCGTCAGCCCCGCATAGATGGCCGCGCGCTTGGCCTCACCCACCGTCACGTCGCCCAGACGCTTCGACTCGCCTTCCACAGACATCAGGGCCGTACTTTATCACGCGGTCTGTCGCTAGAGTCTGTCAAATTAAAGGCGAAGTAGTCAGTAGCCAGTAGCCAGTAGCCAGTGGAAAAATCTTTTACGAACCGTGCGGTTGTCACCGTCAAGGCTCGCAGGGCAGAACCCTACGGGCTACTGTCTACTGTCTACTGACCACTTCCTCCATTTGTCTGCGCGGGCGAAGACGGGTAAACTCTTCGTTTCGGTTTTCATCCTTTTTTCGGAAGAGTTTTCATAGAGGAGCCATGAGCAGTAAGAGAGAGACGCCGCTGGAAATTTTCCTGAACCGCCACGACGACGCCGCGTGGCGCGAGACGCTTGTGACGCTGCTGCCCGCAATCCACGAGGTGGACAGGAACGCGGCGCAGGTCTGGTTTCACTTCTACCCGCTGGCGCTGCTGCGCGCCTTCGAGGCCGCGGAAGACCCCGCGAAGCTCGCGCAGGAGCTTCTGATGCAGGGCCGGTGGTATCTCAAAGAGCAGCTCGACTCGTCGCACACCTTCCTCTACGGTCACCGCTTCTGGCCCGAGGTGAAGCGCGCCGTCGCGCGTCTGGCCGAGGGCGCGGTGCCCGAGGGGCGCACGCTCGCCGAGGTCGTGCGCGAGGTCGCGCGCGCCGTCGCGACGGAGAGAAAAGTTGACGAGGCTTTGACGACCGCCGTCGCCGCCGTCGGGTTGATGGCGTTGCAGCAGGTCGGCTTGTCGGAGTTCAAGAAGACGCCGGGCGAAGTGCTCATCGACCGCAAGCACCTGAAGCGCACGCCCGACGAGGTCTTGCGCGAACGCGCGAAGGACGAGGGGCAGGGTCTTTTCGGCTTCCTGCGGACGGCCGACAGGCAGTGGACGGTGGTGTGGGACGAGAACGCCGACGACCGCCGCTTCAAGGCTCTGGACAAGCAGGAGGTCGCCTCGGGCGCCGCCGCCGACAAGCGGCCGTGGCATGAGTCGGACGCGCGCTGCACCGTCGATGAAGGCCCGATCCCCGTGCAGTGTCGCTCGGCCTCTTGCGGCACGTGCTGGGTCGGCGTGCTCGGCGGGGCGGAGAAACTTTCGGAGACCGACTGGCGCGAGCGCAAGATGATGCCGCTCTTCGGCTACATCGAGACCGACCAGCCGCGTCCGCTCATCCGTCTTTCGTGTCAGGCGCGCGCCGAAGGCCCGGTCTCGGTCGTCATTCCGCCTTGGAACGGCTACTTCGGTAAGTACCTGAAGCGGGTACGCGAAGCGACGGCGGAAGAGGCGGTCGCGAGTTCATAATGTCTCAGACGAAGCCAGACGCGGCGGGCGCGAACGCGACGCAGGGGCCGCCTCTCTTACGCCGCGACGCGCAGGGACGCATCGAGCCGGCGTCGCTGGCCGCCGTCATCCAATGGTTTCTCGACTACGACGAGCGCGTCGCGGTCGTGCGCTTCCCGGCGGTCGAGGCGCTCTTTCAGTGGCGTCAGCAGGAGGAGTTGAAGGGGCTCGAAGAGCCTTTCAGCTTCAACCGCGCCGAAGACCGCCTCGCCGTCGGCGTCATGCAGGCGCTCGTCGCGCACGACACAGAGGCCGAGCTGCACGACTGGATTAAAGAGCTGCTGGCCGCGCTCGAAGACGCGCGGCAGACGAACGAGTCTATCGCCGAAGCCTACGGCCTGAAGCCGTCGGAGGACGCATCGGTCGTCGCGGAGGCGGAGAAGATTCCCTCGCGGCGCGAGCGGGACATCTATTTAAACTGCTGCTGGCTGGAGACGCTCTGCACGGCCGAGGCGCGCGTGCTGGGCTGGGCATATCAGGGGCTCTACGGCAGGGCTTTTCATCCGGAAAATTTTTAAGAGGTAATCAGAGATGGCGGAAGAGAGACCCAGCTACACGAACAACTCGCAGACGGTCGTCGCGCACGCCGACACCTTCGAGTTCGAGACGCTCGAAGAGTCGAACGGCCATGCGACGGTCGTCCGCTTCCATATAGAGAACCCGGACGTGCGCGCGGGCGACGTGCTGCTCGTCCTCTCGGGCAGCGACATCCACTTCCACGGCATGATCGGCGTCATCGAGGACGGCCGCGGCGTCGCCACCGACCGCCGCGGGTCGCTCCTGCCCGCCACCGTCCAGTAACCCCGCCCGCGCGAAAAAATGTTGACAACGGGGCGCGGCGGGATTAGGCTTCCCGCGCAACAACGGTCACGCCCCTTGTTCCAGTCACTTGCCCGACCTCTCACCAGGGGTTCAACCGGCTAAAGCTTCATCGACTACAGACACAGACGGGCTGCGCTCGGCGCAGTCACACCTTCTTTGCTCCCGCAGAGTTATTCGAGAGCGGCGCAAGCGGCCGGAGTGCCGGCGTCTCTCGGGTGCGTTTCCCTGTACGCCCGACGAGCGCCGGTAGTCTCGTCACTCACGGCCGACGCTCCGCCTCTCGAAGACTCTAGGACGCGCTCCGCGACGACGCCCCTTCGCCGCGGCTCGCGCCGCTTCTTGCTCGCGGGCGCAGAGAACTTCCTTCCAGGGCGAACCCACGGGCGATAAATTTTAGTGCGCGCGCCGCCACTCTCACGCGCCGCGCGCCCCGACGCACCTTCCTACGGGGGCCTTCTGCGCCCCCGCATCGCCAGAGGAGAGACCGATATGAAAATCCTGAAACTGTCGATAGTGACAGCCTTCGCACTGGCGCTCGCGCTCGCGACCGCCTCGCACTCAGGCGTCCGGAGTCAGGCCGCCACGGAGGCCCCCGCGGGCTTCGACAACCTAACCAACGGCATGGTTCCGCAGGCCACCTTCGCCGCCGACATCGCAGTCTTTGAGGAGCGCGACGACATCGGCAAGGGGCTCGGCCCCGTCTACAACGCGCAGTCCTGCGCCGAGTGCCACCAGAACCCGGTGACGGGCGGCATCAGCCAGATCACCGAGTTCCGCGCCGGCCACCTCGACGGGGTCGGCAATTTCGTAGACGCCCCGGGCGGCTCGCTCATCAACGACCGCGCCACCAACGCGCGCATACAGGAGCGCCGCCCCACCAACCTTGAGAACATCTTCACCTTCCGCACCTCGCTCAACGTCCTCGGCGACGGCTTCGTCGAGGCCATCTCCAACACCACGCTTCAGAACATCGCCGCCGCGCAACCGGGCCAGAGCGGCAACCAGATCGCCGGCCAGCTCATCGCCGTCCCCGTGGCCGAGGCTGGCGGCGCCACGCGCTTCGGCCGCTTCGGCTGGAAGAACCAGCAGGCCAGCCTGCTCTCGTTCGCCTCGGACGCGTACTTGAACGAGCAGGGCATCACCAACCGCTTTA
>JBJMGQ010000403.1:0-3563 GCA_045807845.1 Pyrinomonadaceae bacterium
ATAGATGCCGTCCGCGTCCTCTCGGCGAACCTGACGAAGGTGGACGCCAACATGAACGTGGCCTCCACGACCGAGACCGTGACGGTGATGGCCGACTCGGACACCCACGTCGAGACGACGAGCGCCTCAGTCTCTACTACTTCGGAGTCCGTGAAGCGCCCCGCGGTGCAGGCGCCGCTCTCGACGCCGAGGCTGCGTGAGTTCTTCCCCGAGACGCTCGTCTGGAGCCCGGAGCTTGAGACCGCGCGCGACGGCACCGCACATCTCAACTTCAAGCTCGCCGACAACATCACCACCTGGAAGATGTCCGTCATCGCCTCGACCGAAGACGGCCGCCTCGGCACAATCGAGCAGGAGTTCCTCTCGTTCCAACCCTTCTTCGTCGAGCACGACCCGCCGCGCGTGCTCACAGAGGGCGACGAAATCTCTCTGCCCGTCGTGCTGCGCAACTACCTCCCGAAGATGCAGGGCGTTGACGTTGAGATGAAGCCCGAGAGCTGGTTCGCGCTCGGCGGCGCCGCACGGCAACGCGCGGAGGTGCCCGCAGGCGACGCCGCGCGCCCCATCTTCGACTTTCGCGCGGTCGCCTCCGTCACAGACGGCAAGCAGCGCGTGACGGCGCTCGGCTCCGACGCCTCCGACGCCATCGAGAAGCCCGTCACCGTCCACCCCGACGGCGAGGAGCGCTCGATCACGGACGGCGCGCTCGTGACGGACTCGGGCGCGCTCAACGTCAATCTCCCCACGGATGTCGTGCGCGGCTCCGTGCGCGGCGAGCTGAAGGTCTATCCGAACCTGACGGCGCACGTGCTCGAAGGCGTCGAGGCCATCATGTCGCGCCCTTACGGCTGCGGCGAGCAGACTATCTCTTCGTCCTACCCGAGCGTCCTCGTGCTCAACTTCAACGCCGCGCTCAAGGGCGACGCGGTCGAGCCCGCGGTCGTCGCGCGCGCACGCAAGTACGCGCAGCTCGGCTACGAGCGTCTGCTCGGCTACCGCGCGACCGGCGGCGGCTTCACCTACTGGGGACGAGGCGAGCCTGACGTGGCGCTGTCGGCCTACGCGCTGCGCTTCCTGACGGACACGAGCCGCGTCATCGAGGTTGACGCGGATGTCATCCGCGAGACGCGCGAATGGCTGCTGCGACAACAGCGGCCCGACGGGAGCTGGCCCGCGCACGTCTGGTACGGCCAAGAGGACAAGAGGCAGACGGCGATCACGACCGTCTTCATCACGCGCGTCCTCGCCGCCACGCAGAAGTTCGAGCGGAGCGAACGCGGCCCCGTCGCGCCGGGTGCGCCCACCCAAACGTCTCCCGCTCAAACGACGCCCGCTTCCTCTTCGTCAACGCAGGCCGCCGCGACGAAAGAACTGTCAGCATCATTGAAGCGCGCGCTCACATACGTCGCGGCGCGCGCCGACGAAGTGGACGAGCCCTATCTCATCGCCTCGCTCGCGCTGGCCGGGACGGACGCGGGCGAGCCTGCGCTCGTCGAGCGCGCCGCCACGCGCCTGCGCGCGCTCGCAATCGAAGAGGGCACGGGCACCTACTGGGCGCTCGAAACCAACACGCCCTTCTATGGCTGGGGTCTGGCCGGCCGCGTCGAGACGACCGCGCTCGTCATGCAGGCGCTCAACCGTTCTTGCGTGATGTCGAACGCGGACTGCGGCTCGACTAATGAATTAATCAACCGCGGCCTCGACTTCCTTCTACGAAAGAAAGACCGCTACGGCGTCTGGTATTCGACGCAGGCCACGATCAACGTCTTCGACGCGCTGCTCTCTATCGTCGCGGCGCGCGGCGGCGCGGGCGCAGCGCAGGCCGACGACGTGGCCGAGGTCTTCGTCAACGGCCAACGCGCGGGCCAGCTCACGCTGCCCGCCCCGAACAGACTCTCCGGCCCGCTCTTGTTCGACCTCACGCCCTTCCTCGGCGCGGGCGGCAACCGCGTAGAGCTGCGACGCCGCGCCCCTGCGCCGCCCGCACAGGCGCACCTCGTCACGACCTTCTACGTCCCCTGGGGCACGCGCCCCGAGTCGTCGGCCGAAGGCGGCGACGCGCCGAAGCGTAGCAGCGCGTCGGCGCTCAAGCTGTCAGTCGGGTACGACCACACACAGGGCGAAGTGAGTCAGGAGGTGACGTGCAACGTGTCGGCCGAGCGCGTCGGCCACATGGGCTACGGCATGATGCTGGCGGAGGTCGGGCTTCCGCCGGGGGCGGACGTTGACCGCGCGTCGCTTGAGCGCGCGATGAGCGAGTCGGGCTGGGCACTCAACAGCTACGACGTGCTGCCCGACCGCCTCGTCGTCTACCTCTGGCCGCAGGGCGGCGGCACGCGCTTCCAGTTCAAGTTCCGCCCGCGCTACGGCCTCAACGCGCTCACCGCGCCCTCGCAGCTCTACGACTACTACAACCCCGAAGCGCGCACCGTCGTTGCTCCGACAAGGTTCGTGATACGATGAAAAAGCAGTAGACAGTAGGCAGTAGACAGAAGGCAGTAGCGCTCCGCGCTGAGGACGCTAATGTCTGTCTACTGTCTACTGCCTACTGCCTACTGCCTACTGCCTACTTTTTTTCAGGAGGTTGCGATGCGTCTGACAGAGATGGTCTCGTGCGCCGGTTGAGCGGCTAAGCTCGCGCCGAGCGAACTCGCTCAAGTTTTGAGCGGGCTGGACATTCCCCGCGACCCGAATCTGATTGTCGGCATCGAGACGGCCGACGACGCGGGGGTTTACCGTCTCTCGGACAGCCTCGCCCTCGTCCAGACCGTGGACTTCTTCACGCCGATTGTTGACGACCCGTTCGACTACGGCCGCATCAGCGCGCTCAACTCCATCAACGACGTGTGGGCCATGGGCGGCACGCCCGTCACCGCGCTCGCCGTGACGTGCTTTCCGAAGAAGGGCGTTGACTTCCAGATACTCGGCGAGATTATGCGCGGCGGCTTGCAGGTCTTGACGGAGAATGGCGTCGCGCTCCTCGGCGGCCACAGCGTAGACAACCCGCAGATCATGTTCGGCTACGCCGTGACGGGACTCATCGACCCCGCGCGCGTCGTCACCAACAGGGGCGCGCGACCCGGCGACGTGCTGCTCTTGACGAAGCCCATCGGGACTGGCGTCGTCTCGACCGGCATCAAGTTCGCGAAGGCGAGTGAGGAGGTGACGCGCGCGTCTCTCGACACGATGCTGCTCTCGGGGCGCGAGGCGGCGCGCCTGATGACGGAGGCGGGCGCTCACGCGGCGACCGACGTGACGGGCTTTGCGCTGCTCGGCCACGCGTGGGAGATGGCGCGCGGGAGCGGCGTGAGTTTGGAGATTGATTCGTCGAGCGTGCCGCTCATCCGAGGCGCGCGCGAGTTAGCCGCGGCCGGGTTGCTGACGAGCGGCGACAAGTCGAACAGAGCTTACGTCGGCGAGGACGTATCGCTCGGCGAAGGAGTCAGACGCGAACTCGCTTCCCTTCTCTTCGACCCGCAGACGGCCGGCGGCCTGCTCATCTCCGTCGCGCGCGAGCGCGCCTCAGACCTGCTCACGGCGCTGCGCAAGAGCTACCCCGACGC
>JBJMGQ010000404.1:0-7204 GCA_045807845.1 Pyrinomonadaceae bacterium
CCTGCGCGCTGCGCGTGCGCAAGGGGCCGCTGCCTCAGCCCTTGCGTCCCTTCCCACCCGGAGAGTTTCTGACCGCCGAACGTCCGGCCGAACCCCTCGACACGGACTTCGTGCCGCCCTTGCCCGAGCCCTTTGCAACGCTCTTGCTACCGCCCTTGGTCGCGGACTTGCGCGAGGCCGCCCCGGAAGCACGACTTGCAGTCTTCGACGCCTGACGTGCGACCTTGCCCGCGGACTTCGACGCTTGACGCGTGACTTTGCCCGCGGACTTCGACGCCTTGCTTGCGACCTTGCGGGCGGACTTCGATGCCTGACTTGCGACCTTGCGTGCCGCGCCCGAAGCCTTGTTCGCGGTGAAGCCGGTTCTGCGCGCGGCGGAGCGGGCGGTATCGACGGCCGTGCGCGTGACGGTCGAGGCCGCGCCGGCAGCAGCGCCGCCCACGTCTTCAGCAGCGTCGGCGACAGCGCCGCCCACCTCCTGCGCGGCCTCGGCCTGCGTGCGCACGCGCCGTGTGTTCCGGCGCGCGACCTCGTTGACGGCGCGCTTGGTCGAGGGCTCCGGACGCACAAGCTCTCCGGCGGTCGGGCTCACGCTCGCGACGGCACCGGCGGCCGTGTCCATCGCGGAGTTCGCCAGCCCCGCCGCCGTCTCTCCGGCCTGCCCGACGACGCGCGCCGCCTTGTCCACCACCTCGCTCACGACCTGCCGCGCCGTCTCCAACAAGCTCCCGGGTCTGTCCTTCTTTGCCATCTTCACCTCCTCGGAAGGATGAACGATGAACGATGAACTGACAACAGCTTGCCTTACAGTTCATAGTTCATAGTTCATAGTTCACATCACTCCGCTTTCGCGGAAACGTTCGAGCTGTGTGTCTGCGAAGCGGCGCGCGCGCGCGTCGAGCAGGAGCTTGGCGGCCGCAGCGCCGAGGAGCGCGCCGACGCCCGCGAGCGCGAAGAGGCTGCGGTGCGTCGTCGCCCAGAGCTGCGGGCTCGTGTCGGAGGCACGGTCGTCGAAGCTGCCGCGCGCGCCGTGGTCGCCGGGTACAGGCTCCCACAGATTGTCCCTGCGGTCGGGCGCGATGGGCTCCTCGGTCTGCTGCTCTTCGTAGGCGTTGCGCGCGACGTACCAGTCGGCCAGCTCGGGCGCAAGCTTGTTGCCGACGATGGCCTTGACCGTCGGCCAGCCGACGTACAGCTCGCGCCGCTCGTTGTGCGCCGCCCAGTAGACGGCGCGCGCCGCGACCTCCGGCTGGTAGATGGGGCCGACCGGCTGCGGCTCTCGCGGCAGGCGCGACTTCACCCAAGAGAACTGCGGCGTGTTGACCGCGGGGAGCTGCACCATCGTCACGCGCACGTTCGATTCGTCGTGGATGAGTTCGGCGTGCAGAGAGTCCATGAAGCCCTGTATGGCGTGCTTCGCGGCGCAGTAGGCCGACTGCAAAGGGATGCCCCGATAGGCGAGCGCCGAGCCGACCTGCACGATACAGCCGCGGTCGCGCGGCAGCATCCGCTTCAAGGCCGCCAGCGTCCCGTAGACGTAGCCGAGATACGTCACGTCGGTCACGCGCTTGTACTCCTCGGGCCTCATCTTCTTGACGGGCGAGAAGACCGAGAGCATCGCGTTGTTGACCCACACGTCAATCGGCCCCAGCTCCTGCTCGACCGCGTCGGACGCCTGCTCGACTGCGTCGGCGTCCGACACGTCGAGCGGCAGCACGAGCGCGCGCCCGCCCATGCGCTCGACCTCAAGGCGCGCGGCTTCGAGCCCCTCGCGGCCCCGGGCGATGAGCGCGATGTGCGCGCCGCGTCGCGCGAACTCACGCACGGTAGCGCGCCCCACGCCCGCGCTCGCACCTGTGATAACGACCACCTCGGGTCGCTTCGTCGGGTTACTCATTCAAGACCTCATAGTAGGCAGAAGGCAGATGGCAGTAGGCAGTAAAAGACCGGCGACGTATTAAGAAACGGGCGGCGGTCAGCAGATGTTTTTTGTCTTAACTGCCTACCGCCATCTGTCTACTGCGTACTTCTTATCTCTCACAAAACATTCCCGTGGGCGTCGCCGTGCGCCGAGCTGGTGGTGAGCGAGTTGGGCGCGTCGAGATGCGCGCCGTCGTCCACGCCGACGCCGAGGCGATCAACCAGCTCGCCGCCGAGCCAGGCCGTCGCGCCCGCGAGCAGGAAGGCGACGAAGCCTGCGGCGAGCGCGGCCGTCGTCGGCCGATGCGCCGCCGTCGGCGCGTTGTAGCGCATCCAGAGGCTCAGCGCGAACAGCACCAGCACGAAGACGTTGCCGACGCCGTGCAGCAGGCCGACCGACTTGGCGCGCGTCCCCGTGGGGATGGCGAGATAGTCGATGAGCCCGAACGGCGCGGCGACGAGCCCGCCGACAATCCCCGCGGCGATCATCCAGAAGGCGACCGTCGCGAGCGTGTCGGCCGTCGAAGGATTGCCGACGAACAGGTAGATGATGTCGAAGATGACCGCCGTCGCGAGCAGCCCAAACGGAAACGGAATCAACATCTGGTGAATGGGGTGCCCGAGGGCCTTGGCTCTACTCTCCATGTTCTTACTCCTCCTTATCCTGCTTCCGCCAAACTAGCGCAAGGGTTTGTCCGCGAGTTGGCGTAAATCTCAAGGAGCCGTCGCGGCGCACGGCGCACCGTCGCTCCTCCGTGTGGGTCTCTGAATGTGCAGGGGATTCGTCCGGGTTAAAGATACTTCCGCGCGCGCGGGCTGTAAAGCGTTTTCCTCTAAACCGCGACCGGCTGAAAGTTGTTATACTCGCCGCCAAAGTTATTCCATCCAGACAGGCAAGGGGGGCGACGGATGAGCAGGAAGAGTTCGGACGCCTTGGAGCCCGAGAGCAAGGCCGCGCTGCGGCGGCAGATGGAGGAGACGCGCGAGTCCATCACCGAGACGGTCGCCGAGATCAAGTCGGTCGTCACGCACCAGTATGAGGAGGTGCGCGAGACGGTCGAGAGCGTGAAGGAGGGCGTCGGCGAGGTGCTCGACTGGCGGACTGAGTTCGAGCGCAACCCTCTGGTCTGGGGCGCGGGCGCCGTCTCGGTCGGCATCCTCGTCGGCTTCGGCATCGCGCGCGCCTTCGACGACGAAGAGAAGCCGCGCGGGCGCGGTCGCAAGACCGTCACCACCGGCGAGCACGTCGTCGCCGAGTTGTCGGGCTTCGCGGAGGTCGTGCTGCCGACCATCTCCGCGAAGGTCAAGGAGCTGTTCGGCCTCGACCTCGACTCATACCTCCGCACCGCGCACGCGAGCAAGCCCAAGCCGAAGCCGAAACAACTCGCCGCCAAGCGCACTGCGAAGAAGGGCTCGGCGAAGAAGAGCGCCGCGAAGAAGGGGACGGCGCAGAAGGGCAAGGCACGACAGCGGCGCGGCTGAGGCGTGCGGCGCTGGGCTTCCCGTCGCCGGAGGTGTATCGTTTCGGCGTCGCCGCACGCGCGGCGACGCGCCACGACAAGTCAACCACCTGAAAGTCCTCGCCTTCTGCAACGCGCCCTGCCGCGGCGCGGCGCTTGCTTCTTTACGCCTGCGTTGCTTGAACGCATATAAAAACGGTACGCGCGTCTTCGGCTTCATCGGGCCGCGGGCGCGTATGAGAAACCTGACTGTCGGAGGAGAAAGCTATGTTTGCGATTATCGGTTGGATCGTCTTCGGTCTCATTGCGGGGATTATCGCGAAGGCCATCATGCCCGGGCGCGACCCGGGCGGCGCCATCGTGACCATCCTGCTCGGCATCGCCGGCTCGGTCGTCGGCGGCTACATCGGCCGCGCGCTGTTCTACCACAGTGACAGCGACCCCGGCCTGATCATGAGCATGATCTTCGCGGTCATCGGCGCCATCGTCCTGCTGGCCGGCTACCGCCTCATCCGCGGCCAGAGCCTACGGGCATAGATCAAAAGCAGTGACAAGTGACGAGTGACGAGTGACGAGCCGGGAGAAGTTCCTGACTCGTCACTCGTCTCACTGCTTTCGTCTTACCTCAACTCCCAAACCGCTGGTTGTACTCGGTCGAAGAGATGAAGGCTTTGACCATCTCGGCGTTGATGTAGTTGCCGCCGAACTGTTCGAGCTTCGCGAGCCAGAAGTTGAAGCCCTCCGGGTCTGGGTCTCTGCGCAGGTAGCCGAAGTACTGCATCAGCACGAAGGCCGGGTTGAACTCGCGCTTCACAAACTCCGGGCTCTCGGCCACGCGGCGGACGACGACGGCGCGCGTCTCGCGCCCTTCGTCGAGCGCGCGGACAAGCTCCGCGCCTTCGGCCCCCGGCTCGACGCCCGCGTTCGCGTAGAGGCGCGCGACGAACTGCTCGTTCGAGAGAGAGTCGAAGACGGCCTTGAACTGCGGGCGCGTGACCCACTGCTCGACGAAGCCCCGCTTGTTCGCTTCAAGCTTCTCCGTCCACCCCGCGGCGCCGACGACGAGGTCGCGCCCAGCCTCCTGCGTGTCCGGCATAAACTCGCCGAGCGTCGGCCTGCGCCCGTACGCGGACTTGTAGAGCCGCTCGACGAAGTAACCCGTCTGCTGAAACTCAATCGAGAGGAAGAAGGCGGCCGAGACGTTGACGCGTTTGACCTCGCGGCACGCGGCGTCCGTGCCGCACTCGTTCAACTGCCCGACCCAGTACTGCAACCCTGTGGCGTCGGGCTCGCGGTTGAGGAAGTCGTGGTAATGCTCGCGCACGAAGAAGGCCGGGTCTTCGGCAGGATTGGCCGTAGCAGTCACCGCGTCGTTGTCAACGACGGTGACGACTGTGGCCGCGGCCTCGCCGAGCGCACAACCGCTCGAAGGGTTGGCGAGCGAGAGGTTGATCTGCTCGTCGCCCTCGACGGCCGCGTCGTCTGTGATAAGCAGCGTGATGCGCTTGCTCGTCTCGCCCGCCGCGAAGCGGAGCGTGCCGCGCGCCGAGGTGTAGTCGGAGCGTTCGTTGGCCGAGAGGTCGCTCGTCATGTAATCGACCGCCGCCTCGCGCGCCACGTCGCCCGTGCGCACGACCTCGACCTCACAACTGCCCGCGCCCTCGTCCACGCGCACGTCGGTCAAAGCGAACTGCGCCTTCGCCGGAGTCGTCACGCTTGAACCGCCCGAGCCTCCCGAACTGCCGCTCCCACCCGAGCCCGAAGAGGAGTTCAGCGGGCGCGACAGAGAGAGCGAGTCCAGATAAGCCTCAAGCGCGTCCAAGTCTTCGGCCGAGAGTTGCGACGTTCTGCCGTGCGTGTCCTTGATGACGCGCACGCCCGCGGCGGCGAGCTGCGGATTGAGTTGACCGCCCGAGACGAGCGGCGCGAGATTCGACGTGCCCAGCCGGTCGATCTGCGCGCGTCCATTCTCGACGACCGCCGGGCTGTCGAGGCTCACCATAATCTGCCCGAAGCCGTCGCCCGCGAGCGCGCCCGTGCGGTCGGCGACGGTGATGGGCACTTCCGTGGGAAGGTTGTTGCGCCCGCGCCGTTGATCTGCGCGCACGGTGCGGAAGTTGAAGCCGCGCTCGCCGGGTCTGAGCAGCGGCGAGTCAGGCGCGAGCAGAATCTCGCGCACCGTGTGCGCGAAGCCGTGGTGCAGGTAGCGCGGCACGGCGTCCCAGAAGGTGCGCAGGTGTTTCGTGTTGCGCGACGAAAAATTCTGCGGCGTGCCCACGTCCTGCGGCGGGCCGAAGCGCGTGAAGAAGTAGTCGTTCTCGGGTCGGAAGAAGGGGCCTTCGCCGTCCACGGTCGATTCGCTCACCACACCGGGCTCGTGGATGTTGAAGTCCTGAAAGGTGTCGTCAGGCACACCGTTGGTGAGCTTGTTGCCGTTGTGATGGCACTCGGCGCAGCCCGCGCCGCCCTGCGCGACCCCCTTCGTGAAGATGTCTCGGCCGCGCTCGACCTTCGCCGTTTCGGTGTCGGTCTCGGGGAACTGACCGAGCGGCGAGGGCAGGCGGCGCACCTCGTTTGCAGACCAGAGGATTTGCAGGTAGGCCATGTCGTAGTAGCCGACCTTCTGCGCCTTACCCGAAAGGTCGGGCCGCCCGATGGCCTTCGAGTTCTCTTCGGTCTTCTTCAAGACAAACTCCTCGCGCGCCTTGAAGCGGTCAACCGCGTTCGCCTGTGGAAAGAGCGGCGTCGGGTTGCGTTCGCCGAGCAAGACCTCGCCGTTGCAGGCCGAGGCGTAGGCCATGAAGTCGTTGTTCAGTCCCTCGTACCACTCGGGCCAATTGTCGGAGATGTCCTTGTTCTGCGGGCAGACCTTGGTGCCGCCGACGGCGTTGGCCGCGACGTTCCACTGGCAGCCGTCCTGCCGCCCGTCCCAATGGCAGAAGCCGCAAGACTTCTGCCCGTCGTCCGAGTAGGCAGAAGAGAAGAACCAGCGCAGGCCGACCTCTTCGTCGGTCGCGAAGAGTTGCTGCCCGTGCCCGCCGGTGGTCGGGTCGGGCGTCGAGGGCGTGACGCCGACGGGCGTGTAGCCCTGCTTCGTTAAGTTGCCGTTCGAGTCAACACCTAAGAAGGAAACGTCCTCGGTCTGGAAGTTGGCGACGTAGACGGTCTTCC
This sequence comes from Pyrinomonadaceae bacterium, assembly GCA_045807845.1. GTDB lineage: Bacteria > Acidobacteriota > Blastocatellia > Pyrinomonadales > Pyrinomonadaceae > QHXN01. The sequence goes on from JBJMGQ010000404.1 coordinate 6,552, forward strand.
CGTCGGCGGAGACTTCGACGCCCTGCGGCGTGACGCCGCCCGTGTACTGGACGCCGAGGGGGCGCAGGACTTGCGAAGGGTCTGAGGCCGAGAGGTTGATGCGGAACGCCTGCACCTGTTCGGAGTGCGCGTAGGTGACGAAGAGGAGGTCGCCGCGGACGAACAACTGCTCGGGGCCGCTGCCCTTGATGATTTTTTGAGCGGCCGTGTGGTCGCCGAGGTCAACGAACTGTCCGGGCGTGACGAGCTGCGACTGGTCGCGCCCCTCGTCCACGTAGCGGAAGACGAAGCGGTCGGTCGTCGTGTCGAAGATGTTCAGCTCCGAGCCGATGTCGTCGAAGGTCGTCGCCTTCGTCGCGTCGGTCATGACGGGCGTGTAGCCGAGCGGCGCGCCCGAGTTCCGAATCGCCACGCCGTCGGCGCGCTTGGTCGGCAGGCCGTGGCCGGACTCGGGCTCGTTCAGGCGCGTGTTCGTCTCCTGTCCCGAGACGATGCCGAAGCGCCCCGCGATCTTCACGTCGGTGGCGAGTCCGCCAAGCGTCAGCACCTTCGTTAAGGTGTTCGCGTCCGCTTCGATGTTGATGGCGGCGACGGTGTGGCCGGTCGTGTTGGCGACGTAGAGCGTGCGGCCGTCGGCCGAGAGGTCGAGGTCG
>JBJMGQ010000405.1:0-8216 GCA_045807845.1 Pyrinomonadaceae bacterium
CTGATAGCGCACCGCGGCCTCGCCCTCCTTGTTGCCCCGGTCGGCGTAGAGTCTCTGCGCGCGGTCGAAGGCGGCGGTCGCGCCGGGCTGGTTGACCAGCCGCGCGTGGAGCGTGCCGAGACGGAGGAAGGCGGCCGCGTACGAGTTGTTGAGCGAGGTGGCGGTTGTGTAGCTATTGATCGCCTTCTCGGTCATGTTGTTCCGCTCGTAGGCGCGGCCCAAGTCGAGATGCGCCTCCGGCCGGCTCGGGTCGAGCTTGGCTATCTCCTGATAGTCGCGGATGGCGCCCTCGTAGTCCTTACTCAACGTCAAGTGCATCGCTTCGAGGTAAAGCGCGTCCGGGCGCGGGTAGATCGTGAAGTCATGCACGAGCACGTTGACGCGCAGCATCTCGTCCTTGGCGCGCTCGGGGAAGTCCATCTCCAGCAGCGCCTCGGCGAGACGCGCGCGCGCGAGCGCGAACTTGTCGTCACGCTCGACCGCCTGCGTGAGCAGGCCGCTCGCCTTGTAGTAAGAGCCCTCGCGCATCGCGTCCACGCCCTGCTCGTAGAGCTGCGCAACGGCCGGCTCGGGCTCGTGCACCGAGGGCTGTCGCACGTACCACACGGCCCAGATGACGAGCGCGAGCCCCGCGAGCGATGCCAGCAGCGCGAGCGGCGAGAACTTCGGGCGGCGCAACCCCTCGGCCATCGTGATGAGCGCGCTCGAACGGTGGCCGTTGTCGGCGCCGGCCAGTCGCCGCGTCGGCACGGTGTCGGAGTCGGGCAGGCGTGCGTGTATGCGCGCAAGCTCGGCGGCGAACTCCGCGGCCGTCTGGAAGCGATCTTCCGGCTTCTTGGCCAGCGCCTTGAGCGTGAGGCGGTCAAGCTCGGCGGGGACGCGCGGGTTGAAGCGCGAGGGCGGCGGCGGGTCGAAGTGGAGCACCTGCGCGCCGATCTCGATGACGTTGGCGCCGGAGAAGGCCGAGCGCCCCGTCAGGCATTCGTAGAGCAGAGCGCCGAGCGCGAAGAGGTCGCTGCGGCCGTCAACCTTCGCGCCGCGCGCCTGCTCCGGCGAGAGATAGAGCGGCGTGCCGATGACCACGTCGGAGCGCGTGCGCGCGGTGAGGAGCATCTGCGCCTCGGTGCTGCCCGCGCCCTCCTCGTGTAGTTGTTTGGCGAGGCCGAAGTCGAGGACTTTGACTGTGCCCGTGGCATCAACGACGATGTTCGAGGGCTTGATATCGCGATGGACGACGCCGAGACGGTGCGCCTCGGAAAGCGCCGCGGCCGTCTGGCGCGCGACCTCGACGGCGCGCGCGATGCTGATGCCCGTCCCCGCGAGCATCTCGCCGAGCGTCTCGCCCGAGACCAGCTCCATCACGATAAAGGGCTGCCCGTCTTCAGTCTCGCCGAAGTCGTGGACGGCGGCGATGTTCTCGTGGCTAAGCTTCGAGACGGCGCGCGCCTCGCGCAGGAAGCGCGCGCGGTAGTGGCTCTCGTCCTTGCCCGCATGCGGAATCTTGACGGCGACCCGGCGCCCGAGCACCGTGTCCTCGGCCACGTAGACGACACCCATCCCGCCCTCGCCGACCTGCCCGAGAATGCGATAGCGCGAGATGTGCTTGCCAATCATGTGAGTCAGAGACGGCCGGCGCGAAAGGGAAAGAGGTGTTATCAACTCCGAAGCGCCCGCCGCCACACACGCGGCTCCGGCGCCTCCGCGAACTCCAACGCGCCGCCATTCTCCTCTAAAGCCGGAGCCTTTTCAAGAAGGAAGATTGGTGAGAAAAATTCTTGCGCGGGGTGAAGGGTTTTAGGCATATCTGCTCGAACGAATCGGGGGCGGCGAGACTAACAAGCTCACCGCCCCCGATTCGTTCGACTGCTTTATCTTCTAACTGCCTACAGCCGTCTGCCTTCTGCCTACTTTCTCTCCGCGGGCGTGACTTTCAGCGTGAGGCGCTGGCCGTCGCGGAGCAGTTCGACCTCGTACTCCTGTCCGGCCTTCATCTCGGAGAGCGCCTGCGTGTAGTCGTAGACGTTGCGTATGTCGTGGCCGGCGAGCTTGACTATCTTGTCGCCGGCCTTGAGGCCCGCGGCGGCAGCGGGCGAGCCCTCGCGCACGGCGTCGAGCTTGAGGCCGTCGGTCGATTCGCCGTACGAGGGCACGGTGCCGAGCGAGACGCGGAAGGTCGTGCGCGTGTTGGCTTCGGCCTTCGCGACCGCGTAGGTCGGGCGCGCTTCCCGCTCCTGCAAGCGATAGACGATGTCGCGCACGAGCCGGAGGACTTGAGCCTCGCCCTCGTAGTTGATGCGGTCGGCCGTGTCCGAAGGCTTGTGGTAGTCCTCATGCGAGCCCGTGAAGAAGAAGAGCACGGGGACGTGCCGCGCGTAGAAGGATGAATGGTCGCTCGGGCCGAAGCCGTCCTCGCTCAAGCGCAGAGCGAAGCGCTCGGCCGGGGGGTAGAGCGTGACCTCGTAACCCTTGTTCAACTCCTCGACCAACGCGCGCAGCTCTGTGGCCGTGCCGATGCCACCGACGTTGAGCGCGTTGTTGCGCAGACGCCCGATCATGTCCATGTTGAGCATCGCCACCGTCTGCTCTAACGGCAGCGCGGGGCTCTGCACGTAGTAGCTCGAACCGATGAGCCCCTCCTCCTCGCCGCCGAAGGCGACGAAGACGACGGTGCGCCTCATCAACCTCTTCTCGGCTGTGAGGAGACGCGCCAGCTCGATGAGCCCGGCCGTGCCCGACGCGTTGTCGTCGGCGCCGTGGTGCACCTCGCCCTCGCGCGCCGCGAGGCTCCCCTCGCCGCCGCGCCCGAGGTGGTCGTAGTGCGCGCCGAGGACGATGACCTCCGACCGCAGCTTCGCGTCCGAGCCTTCGAGGATGCCGACGACGTTCGCGGCCGGCGCGTTCTTCCGAACCACGTCGGTCGTGAGGCTGATCGTCACGCCGGCGGCAAACGTTACAGAGAGGAGGTCTGATGCTCTAAGATTCGTGCCCGCGTCGGGGGCCGGGGCGGGACGGGGGGAGATTCTTTCGACAGCCATCTTCTCCAAGTCGGTTAAGATCGTCCCCCCGGTGCCGCCCGCTATTGTGCGCGCGGCTTGCCGCGAAATAATTACGACGGGCAGCCCCGCGTCCCCACCGGCGTTGTCGTACTTGAGCGTCGCCAGCCTGTCGTCTTTGAGCTTCTCCGCGGCGGCGATGACGACGAGCGCCTGTGCGCCCGCGGCGCGCGCAGCCGCGGCCTTGAAGCGCAACTCGCCCGCGCGCGTGAAGCGGCCGTGCGGGTTGTCGCCGTCGGGCGTGCCCGCCAGCGCCAACGCGATCTTGCCCTTCACGTCCGTGCCCTTGTAGTCGTCGTAATTCTGTTCGGCGGCCGTGATGCCGTAGCCGGCGAAGACGGCCGCGCCCTCGACCTTCCCCGAAGAGCCGAAGCCGAGCGGCATCCAGTCTTCGCCGACCTTGAAATCAACGGCCAGCGGCGTGCCCTGTGACCCTGCGTCCACACGCCGCGTGGCCGTCAGCGCGTTACCCCGGCCCAGATCGACGCCCGCGACGTATGGGAACTCCTGAAGGTAACTCTGCTCGTTCAACTCGCCCGAGGCCGTGTGGCCCCCGGGGCGCAGCCCGTAGCGCATAAACTCGCGCGCGACGTAACGCGCGGCCTCCTGCGCGCCGCTCGTGCCCGTGCGCCGGCCTTCGAGCTTGTCGGAGGCGAGATACGTGACGTGCGCGCGCAGGCGCTCCACGTCCGGCGCCGCAGGCTGCGCCGCATGCTGCGCGAGCACCGGCGGCGCAAGCAGAAGAAGCGCAAGAAGGACTCGAAGAGTTTTTTGATACTGCATGGCTTTACTCCGGTGAAGAGTAGGCAGAAGGCAGTTGGCAGAAGGCAGTTGAAAACCTCAGTGGCTAGAGTTCCGGACTTAACCTTTCAACACACTTAGCGCGGAGCGACTGCCCACTGCCATCTGCCATCTGCCTACTCTTCTGTCCAATCGGCGATGAAGACGTTGGTGTCGCCGCGCGTGGCGGCGTGGCGGTTCGAGGCGAAGACCAGTTTGCGTCCATCGGGCGAGAACATCGGGAAGCCGTCGAAGGTATCGTTGAAGGTGATCTGCTCCAACCCCGTCCCATCAACATTCACGACGAAGAGGTTGAAGTCGCGGCCGCGTATGTTCGGATAATTCGAAGAGAAGATGATGCGCTTGCCGTCGGGCAGGAAGTAGGGCGCAAAGCTGGCGACGCCCAAGTTGGTCACCTGCCGCTTGTTCCGTCCATCCGCATCCATCACCCAGATTTCGAGCGCGTTCGGCTCGATGAGGTGCTCGGCCAGAAGCTTCTTATAACGCTCCGCCTGCTCCGGCGTCTTTGGATGGTTCGCGCGATAGACGATCAGCTTCCCGTCGCGCGAGAAGAACGGCCCGCCGTCGTAACCCAACTCATTCGTCAGACGCTTCACGTTCCGCCCGTCGGCGTCCATCGTATAGATGTCGAGGTCGCCGTCGCGCATCGACGTGAAGACGATGCGCCTGCCGTCCACAGACATCGTCGCCTCCGCGTCATATCCTTCGGACTTCGTCAACTGCTTCACGCCCGAGCCGTCGGGCTTCGCCGTGAAGATGTCATACGAAGGATAGACGGCCCACACGTAGCCGCGCGAGTAGTCGGGCGGCGTCGGGCACTTTTCAGAAGCGAGGTGCGTTGACGAATAGAGTATGCGACCGCCGCGCGGGAAGAAGTATGAGCAGGTCGTCCGCCCCTTCCCCGTCGAGACCATCCGCACGTCCGAGCCGTCCGCGCGCATCGTATAAATCTGGTCGCACTCCGCCCCGCCCCGCTTCGACTGGAAGATGAGCCGCCCGCCCTCGCCCGAGAAGTACGCCTCCGCGTTCTCCCCTCCATCGGTCAACTGCCGCACGTTACGCAGACGTTTCTCCGCAGGCACTTCGACGGGCGAACGTGTGTTCGAAGGGCTCTGACCCGCGCCGAACACGGCGGCCGAGAGGCTGACGAAGAGGGCGAGGGGAAACAGTTTTTTCGTGCTCATTAATCTCAAAGGGGAAAGCGCCCACGGCGCGAAACGCGAGACTTTAAAACGCGCCCATACTTTAAACCGCACCCGTCCGGATGCCAAGACTTCACCCCGCCAAAAACTTTTGGTCATTCCGCCTCCGCCGTGGATAATCAACATCGGTTGAACTCATATGCCTCCTCCTGACCCCACCCAAGTTGAGCCATCTGCCGGGTCGCGGCCAGGACAAATCACGGCCATGATTAGCAGCACCGCGCTCGACCTGCCGGAACATCGCGCGCTGGTACATCAGGCGTGTCTTGATGCGGGCGTCTTCCCCATCGGCATGGAACAACTCCCCGCGCGTGACGCCAGCGGCATCGCCGCCTCGCTGGAGATGGTTGACCAAGCTGACCTCTACATCGGAATTTATGCCTTCCGCTACGGCTGGGTGCCCGACGGACGGGACGTTTCCATCACCGAGATGGAGTTCGACCGCGCCGTGAAGCGCAAGGCAGAGGGCAAGCTCCGCGAGATTCTCATCTTCACCGCCCACGAGGATCACGCCTTCACCAAACGTGATGTAGAGGCCGACAAGGTCGCGCAGGAGAAGCTCGACAAGTTCAAGGTGCGCGCCGCCGAAGGGCGCGTGCGCAAAGAGTTCAAGTCCGCGGAGGAGTTGCACCGCCTCATCCTCCACGCGCTGGATGAGTTCAAGAGCAGGCAGCCGCGCGGGACGGACGCCCGCCCCGCCCGCACCTCCATCCCCAACAACCTCCCGCGCCTCCAATCCTTCTTCGGCCGCGAGGCGGAACTCGCAAAAATCCGCGAAGCCCTCGACCCTGACAACCGCACCTCTTGGGGTATGCTCATTGACGGGCGGGGCGGAATGGGCAAGACCTCGCTGGCCGTCCGCGCCGCTTACGATTGCCCGGCCGAACAGTTCAAGAGCATCGTCTTCGTCTCGGTGAAAGACCGCGAACTGGACGACGACGGAGTGCGTGAGTTGGGCGTGTTCGTCCTGCCTGGCCTTCTCGAAATGCTTAACGAACTCGCCCGGGAGTTGGGGCAAGACGAGATCACGAAGGCGCCGGAAGACCAGCGCATCCGGCTGCTGCTTGAAGCCCTCCGGGGCGAGCGGGCGTTGCTCATCCTCGACAACCTTGAGTCACTCCCCAAGCCAGACCGCAACAAACTGCTTACATTCGTCGAGCGCCTGCCGCAAGGCTGTAAGGCCATCCTCACCAGTCGCGAGCCCTTTGGAAATGTCGAAGACGGTTTCCAAATCGAACGACTCAGCCAAGACGCGGCGCTCGCGATGATCGCCGACCTCGCGACGCGCAGTAAGCAACTCGACAAGTCAGCCGAGGTTGAGCGCATCGCCCTCTACGAGCAGACCCTCGGCAACCCTCTGCTCCTGCGCTGGGTGGCCGGACAAGTCGGTCGCGGGAGCCGCCGCACCCTCGCCGACGCGCTTGAGTTCCTACGCTCCTGCCCGCCGGACAACGACCCGCTAGAGTTCGTCTTCGGCGACTTGGCGGATGAGTTCACCGAGGACGAGACCAAAGTCCTCTGCGCGCTCACCCACTTCACCATGCCGGCGAGAGTGGAGCACATCACCCCGGTCGCTGGCTGCGATGAGGAAACAACCGAGACCGCCCTGCGCAGCCTAGCCAATCGCTCGCTTATCGTCCCGAACACGGAGGAGACAGCGTTTGCCCTCGTGCCGATGGTCGCAGACTTCCTGCGACGACGGAATTCAGAGGTCATTGCGGAAACCGGCGACCGGCTTGAAGAGCGCGCCTACGCGCTAGTGGTGGAGAACGGCTTCGAGAGATACGACACCTTCTCCATGCTGGACGCCGCGTGGCCCACGGTCGCCGCCGCCCTGCCGCGTTTCCTAACTGGGCCGAATGACCGGCTCCAGACTGTGTGCAATGCGTTGGGAGAGTTTCTCAATTTCACCGGCCGCTGGGATGAATGGCTTGCCCTTGATAGGGACGCAGAATTCAAGGCTGTGGCCGCCGAAGATTTCTTGAGTGCCGGTTGGCGAGCCAACGAAGCTGGCGCAGTCCATTACTTCCGCGGGCAGTCAACAGAAGTGCTCGCCTGCGCCGACCGCGGCGAGGCCCACTGGCGCAAGGCTCAAGTCGGCGCCCGCGAGCGAGCCAGCGCCAGCTACTTTCGCGGTATCGGTCATCGGTTAGCTAAAGATTACTCTGCCGCCATCGCAGCCCTCCGCGAAGCCGTGGAACTTTGGCGTACCTTGAGCCTTGAGAGCGAGGATGTTGCAAACGGCTTGGACGCACTCGCCGGAGCTGAACAACTCTCCGGCGATCTCGCCGCCGCCGAGCGCGATTTCCGTGAGGCTTTGGGGATCTCCAAGGCCGTCGGGCATCGCCAAGGAGTCGCCGTTCACACTGGCAATCTGGCCGGGGTGGCGCTGTCCCGCGAGGACTGGCCCGGTGCGGAAGCCTTGGCCCGTGAGGCCCTGCACTTGTCCGAAAAGGTCGGCCGTCAGGAATTGATCGCCGAGGATTGCCGACGCCTCGCCAAGGCACTTGCCCGGCAAGGCCGGAGGACGGAAGCCCTCCCGCACGCCCGGCGCGCCGTAGAAATCTACACTGCCCTTCGTTCCCCAGACCTTGATGTAGCTTGTCAGACTCTCACGGAATGCGAAGGCTGATTTCGTTGAGGTGAAAGGCTGACGACGGGTATCAAGCGAACTTTGGTGGGAGTGTTGTTGGGAAGGCGCGACGAGACGGTTCACCGCGCCTTCGGGGAGTTAGCCGTTGGTGCGTTCGAATTCGCGCATGAATTGGGTGAGCGCGTCTACTCCTTCAGGGGGGAAGGCGTTGTAGATGGAGGCGCGGATGCCGCCGACGGAGCGGTGGCCTTTGAGGCCGTCGAGGCCGGCGGCCGTCGCTTCCGATGCGAACTTCTTTTCGAGGTCTTCGGAGGGGAGGCGGAAGGTGACGTTCATGTTGGAGCGCGCGTCGGGCGAGGCGTGGCCGCGGTAGAAGTCGGTCGCGTCTATCGCGTCGTAAATCTTCTGCGCCTTCTCTTCATTCTTGCGGTGCATCCCTTCGAGGCCGCCCTGCTCACGCACCCAGTCACAGACGAGATTGAGGATGTAGATGCCCCAAGTGTTCGGCGTGTTGTAGAGCGAGTTGTTCTCGACGTGCGTGCGGTAGTCGAGCATCGTCGCTAAGCC
>JBJMGQ010000406.1:0-8511 GCA_045807845.1 Pyrinomonadaceae bacterium
CGGCGGTCGCCGCAAGTCTGTCGTCTTCTTTCTGACGTTCGGCATCTGCCTCGTCGTCCTCGCGCTCGCTTTAAACGTCGGTTGGATTCTGCTCAACTGGCGACAGGTGGCGCTGCTCGTCCTCGGCATCGTCTTCTTCGGCCTCATCATCACGGGGCTCGTGCTCAACACGACCTTCCTCGTCCGCGAGATACGACGCAACGAGCAGCACGACGCCTTCATCAACGCCGTCACGCACGAGCTGAAGACGCCGCTCGCCTCGATGCGCCTCTATCTCGAAACCCTCAAGTCGCGCGACGTGACGGAGGCGCGACGGCAGGAGTTCTACGACATCATGCTCGCCGACGGCGACCGCCTCCTCCACACCGTCGAGCAGGTCTTGCGCGCCGGCCGCACCGCGCAGAAGAAGCGCGCGCTCACTCTCTCCGTCATCGACCTCCGCCAGCTCGTGCGCGAGTGCCTTGAGCTGGCGCGCCTGCGTCACGGCCTCGACGCCGAGGCCATTCGCTACGTCGAGTCGGCGGGCTCGGAAGTCGCGGGCGTCGCGGGCGATCAAGAGGAGCTGCGCGCGGCCGTCTCGAACCTGCTGGACAACGCCGTGAAGTATTCGGACAAGGGCGTGAGCGTCGAGGTCGAGGTCGCACCCGTTGACGAGCGGCTCGTGGCCGTGCGCGTGACTGACAGCGGCATCGGCATCCACCGCAATCAGCTCAAGCGCATCTTCAAGCGCTTCTACCGCGTGCCCGGCCACTTCATGGCGCGCTTCAAGGGGACGGGCTTGGGACTCTTCATCGTCTACTCTATCGTCAAGCGCCACGGCGGGCGCGTCTATGCCGAGAGCGAGGGCTTAGGCCGCGGCAGCACCTTCATCATCCAACTCCCGAGGGCCACAAAGAGTTGAGCAAGGTTCTCATCGTCGAAGACGAGAAGCATCTCGCCGACGGCCTCCGCTTCAACCTTGAGGCCGAGGGCTACGCGGTCGGAACGGTCGCGAACGGCGAGGACGCGCTCGCGCTCCTGCTCGCCGAAGGCGCCGCCTTCGACGTGGTCGTGCTCGACGTGATGCTGCCCGGCCTCGACGGCTTCCACGTCGCCGCCGAGCTGCGCCGCACGGGCTCGTTCGTCCCCGTGCTGATGCTCACCGCGCGCGGGCGGCCCGAGGACGTGCTGCGCGGCTTCGAGTCGGGCGCCGACGACTACCTGCCGAAGCCCTTCGAGCTGGCCGTGCTCATCGCGCGCATCGGGGCGCTGCTCCGCCGCCGCGACTGGCTCCACCTCGACCGCGGGCCGGCGAAGATTGAAGCGACGGTTCCGGCTTCCAAGTCTGAAGAGGTTGAAACGTTCGCCTTCGACGGGAAGACCATCGACTTCGCGGCGCTTGAGTTGCGCACCAAGGAGCGCACGCTGCGCCTGACGCTGATGGAGGCCGACCTGCTGCGCCATCTCGTCCGCCGTGCCGGGCAGGTCATCTCGCGCAAGTCTCTGCTCGAAGAGGTCTGGGGCTTGAGGGACGACACGGACACGCGCGCCATCGACAACTTCATCGTGCGACTGCGCAAGTACATCGAGGACGAGCCCTCGCGCCCGCGTCATCTCCTCACCGTCCGCGGCGTCGGCTACCGCTTCGTCGCCGACGCCGACGGAGAGAAGCGTTGACTGAGATGACAGAGGAATCTTCTGCAAACGGTCGAGAGCAGCTCGTCGTCGGGCTCGGCGAGCTGATCTGGGACATGTTTCCCGAGGGGCGTCGGCTCGGCGGCGCGCCGTCGAACTTCGCGTACATCTCGCATCTGCTCGGCAACGTCGCGGCCGTCGCCAGCCGCGTCGGCCGCGACGCGCTCGGCGCAAAGGCCGTCGAGAGACTGGAACGCGCGGGGCTCTCGACCCTTTACTTGCAGACCGACGCAGAGCATCCGACGGGCACCGTCGGCGTCCGCATCGGCGCGAATGGGGAGCCGAACTTCAACGTCAACGAGAACTCGGCGTGGGACTATCTGGAGTGGACGCCCGCGTGGGAAGAGTTGGCCGCGCGCGCCGTCGCCGTCTGCTTCGGCACGCTCGGCCAGCGCCGCCCCGAGGCGCGCGCGACCATCGAGCGCTTCCTCGCGGCGACGCACACGGGCGCGCTCCGACTCTTCGACGTGAACCTGCGCCACTCCTTCTTCACGCCCGAAATGCTCGCGCGCTCGCTCCGCCTCTCGACCGTCGTCAAGCTCAACGCCGAAGAGCTTTCGTCGGCCGCCTCGATGCTCGCCCTGCGCGCCGCGGGCGAGCTTGAGACGGCGCGCGAGCTGCTCGAACTCTTCGACCTCGAACTCGTGGCCGTCACGCGCGGCGCATCGGGGAGCCTGCTCGTCTCGCGTGACGAAGCACACGAGCACCCCGGGCACCAAGCCGAGCGCGTGGCCGACACCATCGGCTGCGGCGACGCCTTCGCCGCGGCGCTCACACACTGCCTGCGTCGCGGCGCCCCGCTCGCGCTCTCGAACGAGATAGCCAACCGCGTCGGCGCATGGCTTGCCACGCAGACGGGCGCCACGCCCGAGGCTGACCCCGAAACAATCGCGCGCCTGCTTGAAGGCTTACCGGAATAGTAGGCAGTAGGCAGTAGGCAGTAAAGAGACTTTCATCGCTCGAACCATAAGCCGTCACCCTCAACCTACGGTACGCGGAGCGCTACTGACTACTGGCTACTGTCTACTGTATTCTTAAAGTAATGGCACCGAGGACTGTGAAGGCGACGCGTTACGTGACGCCGCTGCGCGAGGGTGGAAGCCTGCCGGCCATCGTCGAGGCCGACGACGACGGGCTCTACGTCCTGAAGTTTCGCGGCGCGGGACAGGGGACGAAGGCTTTGATTGCGGAGCTGCTGGCGGGCGAGCTGGCGCGCGCGCTTGAGTTGCCCGTGCCCGAGATAGTCTTCGTCGAAGTGGACGCGACGCTGGCGCGCACGGAGCCCGACCCGGAGATACAGGACTTGATACGCGCGAGCGCGGGCCTCAACCTCGCGCTCGACTATCTGCCCGGCTCGATCACCTTCGACCCCGCGGCCGAGCGTGTCGAGCCCGCGCTCGCCTCCGCTATCGTCTGGTTCGATGCCTACGTGACGAACGTGGATCGCACGGCACGCAACACCAACATGCTCATGTGGCACCGGCGGCTCTGGCTCATCGACCACGGCGCCGCGCTCTACTTCCATCACTCGTGGGACAACTATCTCGAACGCAGCCGCGGCGCCTTCAAGCAGATTAAGGAGCACGTCCTGCTCCCTTCGGCTTCTCAACTCGAAGAGACGGACGCGCGTTTGAGCGCGCTTGTGACGCCGGCGTTGATAAAGGAGCTGCTGGCGTTCGTCCCTGACGAGTGGCTCACGTCGGAGCCGCGCTTCGCCGATGCGGACGCGCACCGCGCGGCCTACGCCGCATACCTGCTCACGCGGCTGGAGGCGCCGCGCGACTTCGTCAAGGAGGCGGCCGATGCCCGAGCTTTGTCCGTTTGACTATGCCGTCGTCCGCGTCGTCCCGCGCGTCGAGCGCGGCGAGTTCGTCAACGCCGGAGTCATCGTCTCGTGCCCGTCACAGAGCTATCTCAAAGCGCGCGTCGAGCTGGACGCCGAACGCCTCGCCGCCATCGACCCCGGCTTCGACCGCGAGACAATCGAGCGACACCTCGCGGCCATCCAACGCATCTGTGAAGGCGACGTACAGGCAGGCCCCATCGGCCAGCTTCCGCAACGCGCGCGCTTCCATTGGCTCGTCGCTCCGCGCAGCACCATCATCCAGACCTCGCCCGTCCACACAGGCTTCTGCGACGATGGCGACCGGATGCTCGAACACCTCTTCGACACAATGGTGCGCCCCGTCCGCCTGAAGTAAAAAAATCTTCCCGGCGCCTAAAACCACCCGCCCATCGCGCCCCGTATATCGGGCACGTTACGAAACAAAACTTGTGGGGGAATGAAGATGAAGAGAACTCTGTTTGCATTGACGATGGTGGCCGCGATGGCGATGCCTCTGGCGCTCAGCGCCTCGGCGCAGATGGGCGGCGGCACCAGCAACAACAATCCGATGGTCGGCGGCGCGCCGATGTACAAGACGAAGAACATCGTCGAGAACGCGATCAACTCGGCCGATCACACGACGCTCGTCGCGGCGGTGAAGGCCGCGGGACTGGTCGAGACGCTTCAGAGCAAGGGCCCGTTCACGGTCTTCGCGCCGACGAACGCCGCCTTCGACAAGCTGCCCGCGGGCACGGTCGAGACGCTCGTCAAGCCCGAGAACAAGGCGACGCTGACGAAAATCCTGACCTACCACGTCGTCGCCGGTAGGTTCGACTCGAAGAAGCTGATGCAGCTCATCAAGAAGGGCGGCGGTCAGGCTTCGCTCAAGACCGTGAGCGGCGGCACGCTCGTCGCGCGCATGAACGGCATGAACGGCATCTCGCTCACCGACGAGAAGGGCGGCATGTCGAACGTCACCATCGCGGATGTCTACCAGTCGAACGGCGTCATCCACGTCGTAGACACGGTTCTCATGCCTCGTTAAGATAAAGCAGTAGGCAGATGGCAGTAGGCAGTAGGCAGTAGGCAGTTGAAAGCGCTGCCGTCGAAAATCGCGGCGTAACTTTCAACCACCTTAACGCGGAGCGACTGCCTTCTGCCATCTGCCTACTGCCTACTGCCATCTACCTACTGAGGTTCACATCATGAACAGGCGAAACTTTCTTACCTCGGCGCTGGCCTTCGGCAGCCTCGCCGCGTTCAGCGCGTCAGGGCTCGCGGCCTCCGACAAGGGGCGCGCGAAGGCGGGCGCAATCGGCAGGGTCGTCAAGACGGATGAGGAGTGGCGGCGACAACTGACGCCCGAGCAGTATGAGGTGACGCGGCGCGCGGGGACGGAGGCGCCGGGGTCGAGCCCGCTCACGGACGAGCACCGGCGCGGCACGTTCCTGTGCGTCTGCTGCGACCTGCCGCTCTTCAGCTCAAAGGCGAAGTTCGACTCGCACACGGGCTGGCCGAGCTTCTGGCAGCCCATCTCGAAGCAGCACGTGCGCGAGAAGGAAGACCGGAGCATGTCCGAGGTTCGCACCGAGGTGCTCTGCGCGCGCTGCGACGCGCACGTCGGCCACGTCTTCAACGACGGCCCCGATCCCACTGGGCTGCGCTACTGCATGAACGGTGTGGCGCTGAAGTTCGTCGCGGGCAAGGCGTGAGGCGCACGCGCTCGTGGCGTGCTCTTCCTTAATGTTCGCGCGGCGGCGCGGCGTCTCCGCTACGGCCGCGGCCTCCTCGACGGCCGCGCCCCTCTTCGCGTGACTTGCGAAACTCCTCCCACTGCTCGGGGGTGAGCACCTGCCGCATGCGCTCGTCGGCCTCTTTGCGTATCTCCGCGAAGCGCGGCTCCGACTCTTTGCGCAGAGCCTCCAAACGCGTGCGCGTCTCGTCGAATATCTGCTGCACCTGCGTCTTCTGTTCCGCGCTCAGCTTGAGCCGCGTGCTCATCTCGTCGAAGCGGTCTTGCCTCGACTCCTGACCGCCGCCGCGCACCCACGCGCGGTAGGCACCGGGCGCGAGCGCGCCCGCCACGAACCCGAGGACGAAGATGGCGAGCGCCGCCGCGCGCACGAGCCAACTGCCTTTTCTAATCCTATCCATAGTCACCTCGCCGCCTCGTCTTCAGACCCGTAGAGGGACGTGAGCACCTGATCGTATGTCATCTGCTCCTCGCCCCCTTCGTCTAAGATGACAGACTCCGCCGAGTAAGTTCCGCTCGACGCGACCTCCTGCGCCGTCGCCTGCTCCGACGGGGCGACGAAGGTGAAGACGGCGAGCGCGGCCGTCGTCGCCGCCAGAGAGGAGACGAGCAGCCCGGCCGACTTCCAAAGACGCCCGAGCGTCCAGCGCTCCTCCTCGGCCGCGCGCCGCTCGCGCAGCGCCGCCAGCACGCGCGTCTGGAAGAAGGGCGAGGGCTCGAAGGCTTCCGCCGTCCGCGCCTTCAACATCAGCGTCGAGGCTTGCGCCGCCTCGAACGCGCGCCGGCACTCCGCACAAGTTTCTGTGTGCGCGCGGACGGCCGCCACCTCCGCCTCGCCGAGGCTTGAGAGCGGCGCTGCGTCGAGCAGCCTCTTGATGTGTTCGTCTTTCATCGCTTCACCTGCGCTCTTTCAAATCTCAAATCCCCAACAACTTCTCGACCGCCTCGCGCATCCGGCGTCTCGCGCGCATCGCCTTGACCTTCACGTTCGACTCCGTCCAGCCCGTCGCCTCCGCGACCTCTTTCACCGAAGCCTCTTCGCCGTCCATCATCATGAGCACGATGCGGTCGTCCTCAGACATCGTGCCCAGAACCTTGTCCGCCAGATCGGCCGCGACCACTGCGCGCTCGAACGATGGTTGCTGCTCGGCGGTCTCGCCCGCCGGGCTGTTTTCGAGCCACGCGCCCTCCTCTTCCGAGAGGTCGGCGGCCGTCAGCTCCGGCCTTCTGCGGGCGCTGCGCAGGAGGTTGAGGCAGGTGTTGGTCGTGATGCGCGTCAGCCAGCCCTCGAAGGAGCCGCGCCCTTCGTAGGTGTCGAGCTGCGTGAACGCTTTCAAAAAAACTTCCTGCGCGGCCTCTTCCGTTTGCTCGCGGCGGCGGAAGAAGCGCGACGCCGTGCGGAAGACGCGCGGGCTGTGACGCCGCACGATCTCGCCGAAGGCGGACTCGTCGCCGTCGCGCGCCAGACGCGCAAGCTCTGTGTCGGGCGCCTGTTCAAGCTCCTGCGGCAGTTTCGATCCCCGTCCGTCTACGTTTGCGGGCGGCGGGCTCGCCCGTCAAGGACGAGCCCGCCGTTCCGGTTAAAGGTTACTGCTGCGGCGCGGTGCTGCGCTGCGCCTTCCACTGCTCGCGGCGCTGCTCGAACTGCTGGCGGCGCTGCTCTATCTGCGTCTTCTGCTCGGGCGTCAAGAGCGCGAGCGAATCCTGCCGGAGCTTGAACTCTTCGGCCATCAGCTTGGCCTGAAGTCCCGCGGCCTCGGTCAGCTTCTGCGTTGCCAGCGCCTCGTTGAAGGTCGTGCCCGACTCGGCCTGTCGAAGCTCCTCGTGCTTGGCGCGAAGCTGCTCGCGCAGAGACTTCGTGCGCTCTGCGAACGACTGGCGAAGCTGCTTGAGGCTCGCCTTCTGCGCGTCAGTCAGCTCGACGCCGCGCAAGCCCCCGAAGTGGCCGCCGCGCTCACCGCCGAACTCACCGCCGCCGCGACGACCTTGACGGCCGCCGTGCTCGCCCTTGCCTTGACGCTCGGCGCGCGCCGTCTGCCCCTGCTCGTTGCCCGCGGTCTGCGCCAACGCGACGGGGGTCGCTAAGGCCAGCGCCGAGAGACCGGCGACGGCCAACTTCTGTATCTTTCCGAGTTTCTTCATGATTGCTATCTGCTCCTATCTTAACCTGTTTTTAAGCCCACGGGAGAGCCTTCCAACCGGTAAGACACCGCGCCGCCGAGAATGGTTACACGCCCTCACGTTCGGGCGGGTGTAACCGAATAGGAGAGCCCGGTGTCTAGCTTATTGGATGGGTTTTTGCGCCCTTATTTTGTCGGTCTGATTAAGGCGCACGCGAGAGGCGCCCGCAGGGGAAAAGAAGATGAAGCGAGTGAAATCATTTCTGAACACGAAGACGCGCCTGGTGGCCGTGGTGGCCGTCGCAGCGCTCGTGGCGTTGACGGGTTTCTGGTTCTACGGCAGCGGCGCGAACGCCGCCGAGTACATGACGGCGAAGGTCGAGCGCGGCAACTTGCGCAACACCGTGACGGCGACGGGCACGCTTCAGGCCGTTACGACCGTGCAGGTCGGCAGTCAGGCTTCGGGCACCATCTCGGCGCTCTACGCCGACTTCAACTCGACGGTGAAGAAGGGGCAGGTGGTCGCGCAGCTCGACCCGTCCGTCATGCACGCGCAGGTCGAGCAGGCGCGCGCCAACCTCGCGCAGGCGCAGGCTCAGCTCCAATCGGCGCGCGCCGCCGTCTCGCAGTCGCACGCCGGAGTCGCGCAGTCACGCGCGGGGATTTCTGACGCGCGCGCTAAGGCTTTGGCCGCCGGCACGACGACGCAGAACCAGCAGGCGGGCGTCTCGGCCGCAGAGGCGAACGTCGCCGTGCTCAAAGCACAGCTTGACGACGCCGCGAGCTTCCTTCGTCAAGAGCAGTCGCTCTTGCAGAGCGGCGTCATCGCGTCGCGCGAGTACGAGACGGCGCAGACCTCCTACAAGACGGCCGAGGCGCGCTACAACCAGGCGATCGCGCAGTTGAAGATGGCGCAGTTGAGCGCGCAGTCGGCATCCTCCGCGGGGCAGGCGTCGGCCACGGCGCAGGTTGAGCAGGCGCAGGCACAGGCGCAGCAGTCGCAGGGTCAGGTCGTGATCGCGCAGGCGCAGGTGCAGAACGCGGTCGCGCAGGTCGAGCAGGCGCGCGCCGCGCTCCAGCTCGCAGAGATTAACTTGCAGCACACGACCATCACGTCGCCCATCGACGGCGTCGTCGTC
>JBJMGQ010000407.1:0-17271 GCA_045807845.1 Pyrinomonadaceae bacterium
ATCGCCACTTCGAGCGAGCGTTATAAAACCAAGGCTGAATGTCTAGAAGCTATTGAGCTAGTCAAATCCTCATCGGTAGCACCTGTAAAGGCAGCATAATCTTCCGGGAATGCGGCGTCTAACAACGGCCTGCACCCGACCGCCGACACGCCGGCTCTCATGCTCCGTTAATCACTTGGGGCGGCGGGTGATGCCGGGCGTTAGGTTTCTACTTGGTGATATTGAGGTGTATATGTGCCGAAGGTTGACCGTCACACTTTGTTCTTTGCTTGCTGCCTCCGCTCTCACCCTCTTCGGCGTTCAAGCTCAACAGCAGAAGAAAGAGTCGCCCGGAGCCGAAAAAGGGGCAGGAGAAGACAAAAAACGAAGCCCTAACAAAGTCGAGGTCATATCCGACCCGGAAAAGAAGGAGGATTGCCACGACACCAGGACAGTGATCGTCCGGGCGATCCTGAGGGCGAATCGTAAAGTCACCGACATCGAAGTTGATAAAGAGTCGCTGAAGGGTTTGCCCGAGGCGGAGGCAAAGGATTTAACTGAGAGGTGCCGGAGGGCTGCGAGTGAGATTAAATTCGAGCCTGCGGTTAAAGACGGTCATCCGATATCACAGCGCGTGAGGTTGGAGTATAACTTCTGCATGGATGATGTTAAGTGGGGCAGCTCTAGTAAAAAATAGGCGAGACCTAACAACGGCATGCAGCGGAGCGCGGACACGACGATTGTCATGTTCCTGCAAAGGGGCCTCGCGCCCGCTGATGCCGGGCGGTGGGCGTCTGATAGCGGAAAAGAAAACACAAGGGTTGGCGGGCCGGATACTCACTAAAGAAAACAGTTGCGTCCTACGAGCCGGGCGTGGTTGAGTTCCCTAGTTGTCGGCGCTGTCGGCGGGCTGTGGCGGGTGCGCGCTCCGCGTCATCTCAGACTTGGGTCGCCGCCCAACAAGCGCATGCACCCGACCGCGGACACGGCGGCTGTCAAATTTCTCAATCGGGCTGCGCGGCGGGTGATGCGCAGCGTTGGGCGGCTTCGCTTACCGAATGTTGCAAGGAGCAAATATGACCACGTTCGTTTACAATATTCGTTACTTCTGTGATGAGTGTGGCGGTTGGCACCCTACTGGCTCTAACGTTAGATTCACTACCTCAGAGCTCGATGGGCAATCTGTCGTCGTGGCTTATGCGGGGCAAGAGTTACCCTCTATGGCTAAAGTCATCCAAGAACCGAACAAGCTTCATTGTCCCACGAATGAATAAGGCTACGTCTCAGCCTGATCCGAATAAGATTTTTCTGGCGCTTGTCAGCTAGAAGGCTTGAAGTATTATTCCTTGGGCCGCCCAACAACGGCATGCACCCGACCGCCGACACGCCGCTTGTCATCAATCTCAGACGCTCGGGGCGGCGGGTGATGCCGGGCGTTCGGCTGCTCCGGTTGTTAAAATTCAACCCGGAGGCTCCCGGTTCGCAACCGCGCGCCGCTCTTTCACATTCCGGCGCTCATCTTTCACCCGCAGAACCGCGCTTCCGGATGATCCACGGCCGGGCGGGGCGCGAGATGCCTAGCTTCGAGTGAGGTGGGTCGCGGTCGTTGCGCGATATCTCCATCACGCACCCGAACAACGGCATGCACCCGACCGCGGGCACGCTGCTTGTCATGATTAAGCAAAGGGGCTGCGCGGCGGGTGATGCCGGGCGTTATGTTGCTTCACCTGCGCTACCTTGACCGCCAAATAGCCATGTAATTACAATGTAGGCCATGAGAACGCGAATCGTAAAGATCGGGAATTCGCAAGGCGTCCGCATCCCGAAGCTCTTGTTGGAGCGCAGCAACCTCGCCGAAGAGGTCGAGTTGGAGGCGGAGGATGACCGAATCATCATCCGTTCCACCAGGCAGCCCCGGCACGATTGGGAGCGCGCGTTTCGCGCGATGGCTGAGCACGGCGATGATACATTACTCGATAATATCTCGGCTGCTCAGACCCAATGGGATGAGGATGAATGGCAATGGTAGTCAAACGCTTCGACGTTTACCTCATCAACCTTGATCCTACAATCGGCAGCGAAATTCAGAAGACGCGCCCCTGCCTTATCGTATCGCCGGATGAGATGAACCACTTCATCCGGACGGTCATCGTCGCCCCGATGACGACGAAGGGCACATCTTACCCGACGAGGGTGCCGTGTAAATTTCAGGGGAAGCAGGGGCAGATTGTGCTAGACCAGATTCGCACCGTAGATAAGACGCGCCTCGTCAGGAGGCTCGGCAAGGTCGATAAGCAAACACAGGCGGACGTGCTGTCTGTCTTGGGCGAAATGTTTGCCCCCTAGGCGCAACATAACAACGGCATGCACCCGACCGCCGACACGCCGGCTCTCATGTACATCGAATCGCTCGGGGCGGCGGGTGATGCCAGACGTTATGCGGCTTATGGACGAGACAATGAAGACTCCTCTTCGCTCACGACAAATCGCTTATCTACTCGATGATCTTTGCGTTGAGTTAGGCTTCTGCTTGTCACCTGACGAGCGGGCGCGCCTTCAGGACAAGCCCCCCGAGGACATTGACGCCTTTACAGACGCAGTCTTCAGGGCTGAGGGATTGGAGCCGATGGCGGATCGACAGTTGCGTCGTCAGGTTAGTGCAAAAATAGCGGAGTGCTTTGAGCGCCCGGGGGCGGGCGCCGCATAACAACGGCATGCACCCGACCGCCGACACGAACACTTTCATCTACTTTCAGAGTTGCGGGGAGGCGGGTGATGCGCGGCGTTCGGCTGCTCGGGTTGTGAAATCCATGCGGAGACTTGCGGCAATCAACGGCGCGCGGTTCTCTCTCTCAGTGCCGCGCCCGACTGTTCCTCGCAGGGGCCGCGCTTCATATTACCCTTCGCGGGGCGTAGCCGGAGGCGCGTCGCTTCGAGTATCGTGGGTGGCGGGTGGGGCGCCATACCTCGGTCACGCACCCGAACAAGCCAATGCACCCGACCGCCGTCACGAGAGATTTCAAGTTAATCAATCTGGCGGGGCGGCGGGTGATTGGCGGCGTTATGGCTCCGCTCCGCGCTTCGGCAAAGATGTGGGCCGCCTCCGCGCCATTGAGTGCGGCGTTACTTGAACGTTATTCTCTCGACCCGGGCCCGCGATCTCTTAGCAGCCGGTTCCTAGCTTTCGGGTAGCGAGCGCGGGCGGCGGCAACCTGGCGCTCCGCCATAACAAGCGCATGCACGCGACCGCCGACACGACGGCTGTCATCAAATTTAATCTTGCGGGCGGGCGCGTGATGCGCGGCGTTAGATTTCTTCCTTTTACCGAGGCACAGTGTTAATTTTATTCCGATAAATTGAGAGGAGGTTAGTTATGGCTACGGCGACCTTTGATGAGGAAAGATTAAAAGAGTTACTGAAATCGGCGTTGGCCGAAGCCCTTGAAGCTAATCGCGATCTGGTGCGGGATATCGTGGAAGAGGCCATCGAGGATATTGCGCTTGCACGCGCCATCGAGCAGGGCCTCGGCAGTGAGCCCGTATCGCGGGAAGACGTGTTCGCGATTCTTGAGGGCGGGCGGTGAAAGTAGAGTTTAGGGACAGCTTCGCTAAAGACCTGAAAGGCGTTAAAGAGAAAAGTCTGTTGGGTAGAGTCCGAGAAGTCATCGAGGCTGTCGAGAAGGCTGATTCTCTCGCTGAGCTGCCAAACCTGAAGAAACTCAAGGGCGGCGGGAATTATTTTCGCGTGAGAGTCGGCGATTATCGCATCGGCGTTGCTCTAGACGGGGACACAGTCGTCTTTGTCCGCTTCCTCAACCGCAAAGATATCTACAAACATTTCCCTTAATCGGCGGCGAAATCTAACAACGGCATGCACCCGACCGCCGACAGGACGGCTCTCATCTGTAGCAATGGGGCCGGGCGGCGGGTGATGCCGGGCGTTAGAGCGCCTGAAAGCAGCAGGCCGCCGACGCGGGAGATGCAACCCGCTGCTCATAGGCGGTCTAACAAGCGCATGCACGCGACCCGCGACACGACAGATTTCATGTTCGGCGGAAGGCTCGGGCGGGCGCGTGATGCGCGGCGTTCGGGGGCTACCGGAATCGAAGGATGAAAATCATTATTAGCACCTGCTTTCTTATATTACTGCTCGCTCAAGAAGTGAGCAGTGTCTACGCCTGTGATTGCTCTCCCCCAGTAAGCGAAATGCGTTCAGAGCGGCCAGGACGGTCTTCGTCGGGCGGGTAGTGGAGATTGACGAGAAGGCGCAGATTCCGGCCAAACTGAAAGGGGCCGTCTTCGCCGGGGTCAGATTCAAGGTCGAGAAGGCGTGGAAAGGCATCAGTGGTGATGAAGTCACGATCCTCTCCGACTTGGGGCTATTGGCCTGCATCCAAAGGTCAGATAAATTCCGCGTGGGTGAGAGTTATCTGATCTATGCGTATGGCAAAGACTTGTTTGATGTCGGCTGCTCACGAAGCGTACCTACGGCTGATGCAACCGATGACATCCGGAGGCTGAACAGCGCGTGGTTCCGGCTGTCCGCCCGGCTTTATCCGTACCCTAAGATATGAGCTTTTTCTTCACGCCGCCGCCCAATAACGGCATGCACCCGACCGCCGACACGACGGCTCTCATCAACCGGCAATCATGCGGGGCGGCGGGTGATGCCGGGCGTTAGGTTGCTTCGCCCATTGAAACCCCCTTGCCTCAATCAATGCTTGAGATTAGTATCAGGCTATGAATTACCAGAACATTATCACCATCGAACCCGGCAAACGTGGTGGCAAGCCTTGTGTCCGCGGCATGCGTATCACAGTCTACGATGTGCTGGAATATCTCGCCTCCGGTATGTCCCAAGAGGAGATTCTGGAAGATTTCCCCTACCTCACGCGGGAAGATATCTTGGCCTGCCTCAGTTATGCCGCGGATCGTGAGAAACGGTTGATGGTGGTCGAAGGATGAAACTGCTCTTTGACCAGAACCTATCCCCGCGTTTGGTCAAGCGCCTGTCCGATCTCTACCCTCATTCAAATCACGTTTACCTCTCGGCATTGACCGAGTGCCCGATAAGGAAATCTGGGAATACGCGCGGCGGGAAGGATTCACGGTCGTGACCAAAGACGCCGATTTCAGCGACCTGTGTATGCTATCGGGGTTCCCGCCGAAAGTAATTTGGATACGTCGGGGTAATTGTAAGACCTCGGACATCGAGACGCTTCTGCGTCACCACCCCGCCGACGTTGAAGCTCTCGATAAAGATACGATCATGGGAGTGTTGACGCTGTTCTAAACGGCGCAACCTAACAACGGCATGCACCCGACCGCCGACACAACGGATGTCATCAATTCTCTAAGGCTTGGGCGGGCGGGTGATGCCGGGCGTTAGATCGCCTGAAGGCGAGGCCGCACGACGCGGGGGTTTTACGGCCTCGCTCCGAGTCGGTCTAACAAGCGCATACATGCGACCGCCGGCACGCTGCCTCTCATGTGATTATGTGATTGTTCATGAACTTGCACACTTGCTTGAACCAAACCACACCAAGCGATTTTGGACAATTATCTCAGTTCAATTGCCACATTATCTAGAAGCTAAAGATTGGCTGAAGAGTAATGGGAGTCTTTTGGAGGTGTTATGAAGGTTGTCTAAGACAAGTTGGACGGTTTTCACCGTAACTCTTAAAGATAAAGAGGCCAGTCGTTATCATGCAAAAAAGTTCTGTGTCCCACTTGTGTGCCAACGCGCCCCCTTTGCTTCTCACACACATTCACACACGAAACCGAGAGCGATATCGTGCGAGAAAATTTTCTGCGGGGGTGATCCCTGCGGTCGAGGCTTTGCGCGTTAGCGATTGGGGCAACTATGGGGCAGCCCCTTGCAGATGTCCGGACTGTGGGAGATTTCGATGCGGTTAATTTATAGATTCATACCCGTGCCGGCTCTTTCATCTACCCTCGGGCAGTTTCATTCGCACAGTCCGCGCGCCGCACGGCCATCATGACCCCGGTCTGCTGAACCCGCGGGAGCAGGCACCTCCCCGGGACAGGATTAGATAATCTCCCCGACCGAAGAGGGGGCCGGCTCCGCCGCAAGGCGCGGGCCGGCCCCCTCGACGTATGTGTCTCAATCTAGATGGCCGCGACGGGGGCGAACTTGTCTGCGAGGACGAGGCTGAGGGCGCCCATCAGGCTCGCTTCGTCGCCGATGGTCGAGGGCGTGAGGCGCGCGGCGGGCAGGTCGCGGCGGATGCTGCGCTTGACGGCATCGTCGAGGATGCCCGAGACCAGCTCCCATGCGCGCGTGATGGCGCCGCCGACGACGACTATCTCGGGACTGAAGCCGACGATTAAATTCGAGATGCCTTTGCCGAGATAGCGCGCCGTCTCCATGAGCGCCTCGCGCGCCTCACGCTCGCCGTCGAGCGCGCGGTCGATGAGCTGCGCGAAGCTCAACTGCCGCGCCTCCTCATCGCTCACGAGCGCCGCGTAGCGCGCCACGGCCGCGCGTCCCGACGCAAACGCCTCCCAGCAGTCGTAGCCGCCGCACGAGCAGGGCACGGGCGCGCGCTCGCCGATAACCATGTGGCCGAACTCGCCGGCCGCGCCGCCCTCGCCGCGGTATATCTGCCGGTCGAAGATGATACCGGTGCCTACGCCCTCCGCGATGAAGACCA
Source organism: Pyrinomonadaceae bacterium (assembly GCA_045807845.1). GTDB lineage: Bacteria > Acidobacteriota > Blastocatellia > Pyrinomonadales > Pyrinomonadaceae > QHXN01. The sequence goes on from JBJMGQ010000407.1 coordinate 6,653, forward strand.
TGATGAAGTCGCGCGCCTCAGAGACCTCCGCGCGCCCGAACCAAAGCTCCGCGAGCGCAGCCGCGTTCGCATCATTGTCCACCGCCACCTTCAAGCCGGTCGCCACATTGATGCGGCGCCCCACGTCGAGGTCGCGCCACTTAAAATAAGGGACGTAGGTGAGGCGGCCCGTCGAAGGGTCTACGAGGCCGGGCAGGCTGACGCCGATGCCCTCGATCTTGCCGGGGCTCTGTCCAATCAAACGCGTGGCGGCCGAGACGGCGTGGCGGATGGTCTGCTCGAAGTCGGGGTGCGTCTCGAAGACTTCGCGTTCGAGCACTGAGCCCGAGAGGTCGCACGAGGCGACGGTCGTGTGCGTCGGCGCGATGTCGATGCCGACGGCCGCCGCGCCGCTCGCGCGCAAGGCCAGAAGCTTCGGGCAGCGCCCGCCCGTCGAAGCCCCCGCGCCGACCTCTTCGATGAGCCCTTCGGCAAGGAGCAAGTCCACAATCTCGGAGATGGTCGAGCGCTGGAGCGAGGTGCGGCGCGCGATCTCTGCGCGCGAGATGGGGCCGCGGTCGCGCACGTAGTTGAGCACGATCTGCCGGTTGATGGCGCGCATCGTGCCGAAGTGCGCCGTGTGTATTCGCTTTAAGTCGATCCTGCGCGTCATAGGGCGAAAGGATTCCGGCCGGAGGGCCGACGGCCTTCTCTCACTAACGTGACGAGATTAGCACGAAGCTGCGGCCGGCGTAGAGACGGACGCCCCCCCGCGCATCCGTCATCATGAGCGGGCGCGGGCGTTGGAGCCGGTCGTCGTTGCGCGCGCGCACAGAGAGGACGCGACGGCCGCCCACGTCCAACACGTTCAGCCAGCCGTCCGAGCTGAACCCGAAGCCGTACGCGCCGGTCGGGAGCCGCGCGCCGCCGATGACGATGGGCGAGTCGGTGATGATGAAGCCCTGATACTTCGCCTGCACGTCGCTCGCATAACCGGACGTGTCCACGAGCCCGGCTATCACGAAGCGTTTCGGGCCGAGCTGCGCGGCGGCCGCGTTGCGCATCTGCGTCGCCGCGCTCTGCCCCTCGAAGTAGAAGCCCGGCGGGACGACGCGCTCAAGCTCCGCGCCTTCGAGAATCTTCGGCCAGCCTTGGGCCAGCGCCGCGACGGGGAGCACGAGCAGCAGCAGCGCGCCCACACAAAACGCCGAGCGCAGGTTGATTCTGGGGAACATGGTTTTCATCACTCCTTATTTCGTCTTTGAGAAGAACGTCAAAAGCTGAGAACGCGGGACGCGAGGATAGCAGAGGTCTGCGGCGCGGTCATCGAAAAAGTTTCTTCGCCGCGCGAACAATTTCGGTTGACGGCGGGACGGCGTCTGATTTAATCGTTATGCACCGAAGTTCGCGCAGCTTTCCCGTCATTCAGAAATAGTCACTTGAGTCCGGAGCGAGGTCTGCTTCAAAGGAGCACGAGCAAAGGCGCGCTCTCCTTTTAAGTCGAGGATTAAATGAAAGCACATAAACTTATTGCGTTGCTTCTGCTCTCTTCCTTCATCCCGAGCGCCGCGGCGCAAACGCCCGCGCCGGCCGCGCGGCACAACTTGATGCCGGTGCCCGCCAGCGTCCGCTTCAATCAGGGAAGGCTCGCCGTCGATAAGACGTTCACGGTCGCCGCGGGCGGGCACGTGGACGAGCGCCTGCGCGCAGGCGTCGAGCGCGCTCTGCGCAGGCTCGAAGGCCGCACGGTGTTGGAGCTGGCGCGTGGGCTCTCGACGGATGCGGCCTCCGCAAAGCTCCTCATCGAGGCGCGGGGCCCCGGCAAGTCCGTCCCGTCGGTTGACGAGGACGAGTCGTACACGCTCGAAGTTAATGACCGTCAGGCCGTGCTGCGCGCGGCGACGGTGGTGGGCGTGCTGCGCGGACTCGAAACCTTTCTCCAACTGCTCGAAGGCGACCGCGAGGGCTTCTACCTCCCGGCGGTCAGCATCGACGACCACCCGCGCTTCCGCTGGCGCGGGCTGCTCATCGACATCGGCCGGCACTTCGAGCCGATGGAAGTCCTGAAGCGCAACCTCGACGCGATGGCCGCCGTCAAGCTCAACGTCTTGCACTGGCACCTGACGGAAGATCAGGGCTTCCGCATCGAGAGTAAAAAATTTCCGAAGCTTCACCAGATGGGCTCCGACGGGCTCTTCTACACGCAGGAGCAGGCGCGCGAGGTCATCGCTTACGCCGCCGCGCGCGGCATCCGTGTCGTGCCCGAGTTCGACATTCCCGGCCACGCGACCTCTTGGGTCGTCGGCCACCCGGAGCTGGCGAGCGCGCCGGGGCCGTACAAGATCGAGCGCAACCCCGGCATCTTCGAGCCCACGCTCGACCCGACAAACGAGGAGGTCTACAAGTTACTCGACGGCTTCCTCGGCGAGATGGCCGCGCTCTTCCCCGACGCATACATGCACATCGGCGGCGACGAGAACACGGGCCGGCAGTGGAGATTGAACCCGAAGATTCAAGCCTTCATGAAAGAGAAAGGCATCAAGGATAACCATGCGCTTCAGACCTACTTCAACCAGCGGCTTCTTAAAATCTTACAGAAGCACGGTAAGCGCATGATGGGCTGGGACGAGATCTTCCAGCCCGAGCTGCCGAAGGACGTGGTCATACACTCCTGGCGCGGCCCGAAGGCTCTGGCCGAGGCAGCGCGAAGCGGCTATGACAGCGTGCTCTCGAACGGCTACTACATCGACCTCATGTTCCCCGCGTCGGCGCACTACCTCAACGACCCCTTGCCCGAAGGGAGCGGGTTGAGCGAGACAGAAGCGGCGCACGTCCTCGGCGGCGAGGCGACGATGTGGGGCGAGTGGGTGACACCCGAGACGATAGACTCGCGCATCTGGCCCCGCACGGCCGCCATCGCCGAGCGGCTCTGGTCGCCGCGCGAGGTGCGAGACGTGGAAGACATGTACCGGCGCCTCGCGGTCGTGAGCATCAGACTCGAAGAGCTTGGGCTCACGCACGAGCGGAATCAGGCGATGCTGCTGCGGCGTCTGGCGGGCGGCTCGGACACGCGCGCGCTTGAGACGCTCGCCTCGGTCGTCGAGCCTGTCAAGGAGTACCGGCGCTATCAACAACGGCCGCAGACGATGCTCTCGCCGCTCACGGGGCTCGTGGACGCGGCGCGCCCCGACGCCGCGGGCGCGCGCGATCTCTCGCGGCGAGTTGACCTGCTGCTCTCCGACGCCCCGCGCTTCGCGCTGCACGTCAGCACCTTGCGCGACACGTTCGTCTCTTGGCGCGACGCTGGCCCGGCGCTCGCAATCTTAATCGACCGCTCGCCCGCGCTGGCCGAGGCGCGACCACTCGCGCGCGACCTTGCGTCGGCGGGTGAGATAGGGCTCGAAGCACTTCTGTATCTGTCGCAGAGGGGCGCGCCGTCGGCCGAGTGGCGCGACGCGCGACTCGCCGCGCTCGCGGAGATCGAGAAGCCGAAGGCCGCGCTCGAATTCCCCTTCCTGCCCGCGCTCCGCGAGCTGGTGCACGCCGCCTACGAGCAGCCGCAACTCAAGACCGAGCCGCCTGCCGACTGGCGCAAGCGCGTCCACGAACTCGCCAACCCGCCGCGGCCGAGGCCGGATGGGCGGTGAAGTTATCCATAACAGATTCGAGGTCAAAGGCAGACATCATGCGAAAACTCTTATGCTCGACCGTCGCCGCGCTTACGCTCTTCTTGAACGTCGCCCCGCTCGCACGCGCGCAGACGCAGGGCGTCGAGCAGAGGGTCGAGACCCTCCTCAAGCAGTTGACGCTTGAAGAGAAGATAGACCTGCTCGGCGGCACCGACGGCTTCTTCGTCCGCGAGGTCAAGCGGCTCAACCTCCCGCGCCTGAAGATGGCCGACGGCCCCCTCGGCGTGCGCAACTTCGGCCCCGCCACGGCGATGGCCGGGGGCGTCGGGCTCGCGGCAACTTGGAACCCGCAGCTCGCCGAACGTGTCGGGACGGAGATTGGCCGTGACGCGCGCGCGAAGGGCGTCCACTTCCTGCTCGGCCCCGGCGTCAACATCTACCGCTCGCCGACCAACGGCCGCAACTTCGAGTACCTCGGCGAAGACCCCTTCCTCGCCTCGCGCATCGTGGTCGGCTACATCAAGGGCGTGCAGTCGCAGGGCGTCTCGGCCACCGTCAAGCACTTCGCCGCCAACAACTCCGAGTTCGACCGGCACAACACGGACTCCGTCGTTGACGAAAGGACGCTGCGCGAAATCTACCTGCCCGCCTTCGAGGCGGCGGTCAGAGAGGCGCGCGTCGGCGCGATGATGGACTCGTACAACCTCGTCAACGGCGTGCACGCCTCGCAGAACAGGCACCTGCTCACGGAGATTGCGCGCGACGATTGGGGCTTCGACGGCTTGATGATGTCCGACTGGTTCGCCACCTACGACGGCGTCGCAGCCGTCAACGCGGGTCAGGATTTGGAGATGCCCGGCCCCGCTTACATGAACCGCATGACGCTCATGCCCGCCATCGAGTCGGGCAAGGTCTCGGTCGCCACCATCGACGAGCACGTGCGCCGCATCCTGCGCACGGCCGCGCGCTTCGGCTGGCTCGACCGCGAACAGACCGAAGACTCAATCCCGCGCTTCAACCAGACGGGGCGACAGGCCGCGCTTCAGGCCGCGCGCGAAGGGATGGTGCTTCTGAAGAACGAAGGGGCGCTGCTCCCCCTCGACCGCAAGAAGCTGAAGTCCGTCCTCGTCGTCGGCCCCGATGCATACCCGGCCGTCCCTGTCGGCGGCGGGAGCGCGCGCGTCGAGCCGTTCGCCGCCGTCAGCTTCATGGAGGGCATCAGCAACGCGCTTGCGCCCTCGTCCGTCAACGTCTACTACCACCGCGGCATCCCTAGCTTAGCGGAGCTGGCGCAGTCAACCGACTTCACCGACGCGCCCTCGGGCGGCAAGCCCGGCATCCGGGCCGAGTTCTTCAAGACCGAGGAGATGCAGGGCGCGCCCTTCATGACGCGCACCGAGCCGCACGTCAACTACGCCTCGGTCGCGGGCTGGCGCGCGGCGTTTCCAGAGGGCACGCTCTCTTCGCGCTGGACGGGCTACTACACGCCGCAGATGGCGGGCGACTACGAACTCTTCATGCAGTCCACGGGCGAGGACGGCGGCTTCTGCCGGCTCTACGTAGACGACCGTATCGTCTTCGACAACTGGAAGGTCTCGCGCGCGCTCGTCAGCCAGACGACGCTTCAACTCGACGCGCGCCCGCACAAGGTCGTCGTCGAGCATCACGGCTCTTCGAGCTGGCTCGGCGCCAAGCTCCGACTCGGCATCGCGCGGCGCGGCACGTTCGTCAACGAAGAGTTGAAGCGAATGGCGGCGAAGGCCGACGTGGTTGTAGTCGCCGCGGGCTTCGACCCTGAGACAGAGAGCGAGGGCGCCGACCGAACCTTCTCTCTGCCCACGGGTCAGGACGAGTTGATAAGCGAGATGGCGACGGCCAACAAGAACACCGTCGTCGTCATCACCTCGGGCGGAGGCACGGACATGCTTGGCTGGGTGGAGCGTGTGCCCGCGGTCGTGCAGGCTTGGTTCCCCGGGCAGGAGGGCGGGACGGCGCTCGCGGAGATTCTGCTCGGCGACACAAATCCTTCGGGGCGCCTGCCCGTCACGTTCGAGCGACGTTGGGAGGACAACCCCGTCAACGCGAGCTACTACCCGGCAAGCGGCGACTCGCGACGTGTCGAATATAAGGAGGGCATCTTCGTCGGCTATCGAGGCTATGAGAAGAACAACACGAAGCCGCTCTTCCCCTTCGGCCACGGCCTCTCCTACACGACCTTCAAGTACGACGGCCTCAAGGTAACGCGCGCCCCGGTGCGTGACGAGACCGGCTCGCCGTTCTTCGACATCTCCTTCGACGTGAAGAACACCGGCGCGCGCGAGGGCTCGGACGTGGCGCAGGTCTACGTCTCCGACACGCACGCGAGCGTTCCGCGCCCGCCGAAGGAGCTGAAGGGCTTCGCCAAAGTTAACTTGCGTCCCGGCGAGTCGCGCCGCGTCACCGTCCGCCTCGACGGCCGCGCCTTCTCCTTCTACGACGCCGCCGCGCACCGTTGGCGCCTCGACCCCGGCGACTTCGACATCCTCGTCGGCCGCTCCTCCGAACAGATCGAGCTGCGCGGGAAGGTCACGTTGGGGAAGTAGACAATAGTCAGTAGATAGTAGGAAGACAAAGCGGCGCGTTCGGATTATGGGCCGAGACGCGCCGCTTCTTTTTTTACCGACTACTGTCTACTGTCCGCTCAACGATAGACGCGGACGTAATCGACGTACATCTTCTGCGGGAAGACGGTGGTCGTGTCGGGGTCGCCGGGCCAGTAGCCGCCGACGGCGAGGTTGAGGAGCATGAAGTGTGGGTGGTCGAAGACCCACGTCGAGCCCGTGGGCAGGTCGGCCGGCGTGCGCGTCTGGTAGAGTTGGCCGTCCACGTACCAGCGCAACTGGTTCGGCTCCCACTCGATGGCGAAGACGTGGAAGGCGTCACTGAAAGCGCCCGACGTGAGCGCGTAGGGCGCGCCGATGCCTGCGGCGCCGGAGTAGCCGGGGCCGTGGATGGTGCCGTGCACCAACGAGGGCTCGCGGCCGATGTTCTCCATGATGTCTATCTCGCCGCACGTGGGCCAGCCCGCGGTCTGGATGTTGTTGCCGAGCATCCAGAAGGCGGGCCAGATGCCCTGCCCGTAAGGGATACGAATGCGCGCCTCGAAGCGTCCGTACGCCTGCTCGAAGTGCCCTTGCGTCTTCAGACGCGCCGAAGTGTACTGGCACTCGCCGTACCAGCAGCGATACTTCTTCCCCGGCGACTCTTTGTAAGCCGTGATGACGAGGTTGCCCGCGCCGTCCATCGAAGCGTTCTTCGTCGTGTTCGTGTAGTACTCGCGCTCGTGGTTGCCCCAACCGTTCGAGCCGTTGCCGACCTCCGCGACCCACTTCGTCCCGTCCACGGCCGACCCGGCCGGCCCGTTGAACTCGTCGCTCCACGCGAGCGTCCAACTCGTCTGCGCCGACGCCGAAGCAGTGAACATGACGCACAGCACGGCCGCCGTTACCAAACGCGCTGCCGCGCGCGTCGTCAACCCTTCCCTTCGCGATGGCATCGGTTCGCTCTCCTCTTTGAAGTTTAATCAACCCGCGGTGAAGGACAAATGGGGCGAACGGATTATACCCCGTGCGGGGGGGCGCGGACTTGCGCAAACGCGCGGGAAGGGGTAGTAATGGGACAAACCGACAAACAGGGAAGACCAGGGGAAGAAAGCCGTGGAGTTTTACGCCGCCCTCGTTCTCGCGCTTGCACTGGCCGCCATCGCCGGCGTGCTCTTCTTCTATGCGATGTTCCTCGAAGCCCGCGCGCGCCAGCAGCGGAAGCACATCGCCGGGCTCGAACGCTCCAACGAAGAGCTGCGCCGCGAGCTGCAACAGACGCGCGCCCTCCTCGACCGCGAGCTTGAGCACAGCCGCACGCTCTGGCCCGAGCTACTCGACGAGACGGGCGACCTCTCGCGGAACTGAAGAGCAGTAGGCAGTAGGCAGTAGGCAGTTAAGAGCCCTGCTGTCGGACGTTCAGAGTTTCCGGCCGCGTACGTGACGCGGAGCGACTGCCTACTGCCATCTGCCTTCTGCCTACTTCTTCATTCCACTTTCCCCTGCACCTTCACTTCACGCGGCGCGGCGGGGTCGGCCGTGACCTCGACGGGCGCGCGCCAGACGAGCGTCTTGATGCGGCAGGTGCCGGTGTTGTCCTCACGGCAGTAGTAGAGCGTGAGGCGCACTTGCAGCTCGGCCGCGCCCGCTGCCGTCGCGCGCAGAGGCACGACGAGCGGGAGTTCCAGCGCCTTTGTCGTCTTCGAGAGTTCCGAGGCTGCGTCGCCGCTGCGCGCTGTCATGTCCGCGTTGCCGAGGGCGAGGCGTTCGCGCCCGCTCTCCACGTTCACATGGTAGCGGTGCGGCGCCGCCGGGTTGAGGTGATAGCCCGCGGGAAGCTGAACGTTAACCACCAGCGAAGCTTCCCGTCCCGCGCCGAGCCGCTGCACGGGAAGCTTCGACTCTTCGGCGTTCGGCCCCTGCGACTCCGACTCTTCCGGCGCGGCGGCGACGGCCTCGGGCGGCTTGAGGCCGCGCATGACGAGAGTCGTCGTCTGCTTCGTCGTGAGGTCAACGACGCGCACGGCGTGGTTGTTCGTGTCTGCAACGTAGAGATGACCACGCGCGACCGAGAGCCCCCCCGGCTCGTAGAACTCGGGGCGCGCGCCGTCCGTCTGGCCGGGCTTGCCCGTGCCGACGAAGGTCGAGACGCGACGCGTGCGCGGGTCGAGCACTTTTATCTTGTGGTTGTAGGTGTCGGCGATGAAGAGTCGGCCCGCGACGTGCGTGAGCCCGAGCGGGTGCTGCAAGCGCACGTCGTCGCCCTCGCCGTCTCGGTCGCCGAACTCGAAGAGGTCGCCGCCCACGAGCGTACGCACCTCCTCGCCCGCGATGGCCCGGATGATGTTCGACTCGGCGTCCGCGACGTAGAGCGTCGAAGCATCGACGGCGAGCCCCGAAGGCTGCGCGAAGGCCGCCGCGGACTCGTCCTCGAACTCTCCCAGACGCTTGCCGTCGGCGCGCGCCTCGCGCCCCGTGCCGGCGTAGATGGATACTTCGCGCTTGTCCAAATCCAGCTTCCAAATCTGATGCGGCCCGGCCATCGCGACGTAGAGCGTGCGCCCCGCGAGCGCCAAGTCCCAAGGGGAGCTGAGCGACGTGGTCAGCGCAGGGCCGCCGCGCACGCTGTAGTCGCGCAACTGCGCGCCCGTGCCGGCCGCCGTCTCGACCGTGCGCGATTTGAGGTCGGCGCGGCGCACGAGATGGTTGCGCGTGTCGGCGACGTAGAGCGTCGAGTTGTCCGAAGGGTCGAGCGCGAGCCCCTGCGGGCCGTCGAAGCTCGCCTCTTGAAAAGCGCCGTCGTGCCGCCCGCGCGCGCCCGAGCCGATGGAGTAGAGGAACGTTCCGTCCAGTTTGGTAACGACGACGCGGTTGTGGTTCGAGTCGGCGACGAAGAGGCGGTCGCCTTTCTCATCTGCTAAAACTTTGCCGGGGAACGCGAGCGGCAGGTCGCCCGTCTTCGCGCGCTCCAGAGCGAACTTGAGAGGGCGCGTGTCGAGCGTCCCGCGCTTCTTGGCTTCCGCGACCAGCTCGGCGACGGCGCCGTCGATCACGTCGTAGTGACCTTCACCCGAGATTTGCCCGACGACGTAGCCGGACGTGTCGATGAGGACTTGCGTCGGCCACGCGCGCACGGCGTACGACCGCCAGATGCGGAAGTCTGCGTCGTTGACCACGGGGTGTTCGAGCCCGTAGCGGAGGATGATGCGGCGTATGTTCTCCGTCTCCTTCTCATTCTCGAACTTCGCGGAGTGGACGCCGATGACGACCAGCTCTGCGGGGTACTTCTCTTCGAGGCGTTTGAGGTCGGGGATAACGTGCATGCAGTTGACGCAGCCGTAAGTCCAGAAGTCGAGCAGCACGACCTTGCCGCGCAAGCCCGCGAGCGAGAGCGGCTTGTCAGTGTTGAGCCAACCGCGCCCGCCCTCCAACTCCGGCGCGCGCACGCGCCCCCGCTCACGCGACGAAGACACATCGTCACCGCCCTTCGCTTCTTGCGCCCGCACGCCCGCCGACATCAGCAGGCAGAGCGACAGCACCGACAGCAACATTTTCATCATTACTCTTTCGGCCCTTCGAGGAGCTGGTCGAGGCGGTCAACGGCGCGGCGCAGGTGCGGGATCGTGATTGAGCCGCCGACGACGAGCGCGACGTTGAAGGCGTCGAGGAACTCCTCGCGCGTGACGCCGACCTCGACGCATTGTTTGATGTGATAGGTCACGCAGTCGTCGCAGCGCAGCACGGCCGAGGCCACGAGCCCCATCAACTCCTTCGTCTTCTTGTCGAGCGCGCCCTGCTCGTACGCCTGCGTGTCGAGCGCGAAGAAGCGCTTGATGCCGAGGTGCCCCGACCCCAACAGGCGCTCGTTCATCTCCGCCCGGTAACGGTCGAATTCGTCCATCGTCCCCTCCCCTTCCTTCAGCCCGCGATTTGCCGACAGTTTACCAGACGTGCTAGAACCGAGACATTCCCCCGGCCCCGCTTGAAGGCATGAACGAGCATGAAGACAGGAACGCCGTCACGACGCGCGCCGCAAGCCGCGCGTTGCTGCTGCTGCGCGCGGGGGGCTTGGCCTTCGCCGTCTACGCCGAAGAGTGCGAGTGTGTGACGCCGTGGGCGGAGCCGGCGCCGCTGCCGCACGCGCCCGCGTCCGTCCTCGGCGTCGCCCCTGTGCGCGGGCGGATGCGCACCGTCCTCGACCCCGCGCTCCTGCTTGAGTCCGCGGGTCTGAGTCAAGAGCAACGCCCCGCCCCACACGCCTTCATCGCCTCGCTCACAGGCGACGAGCAACTCGCGCTCGCCTGCGAAGAGTCCACGCCCTTCACACTGAACGCCGACGAACGTTTATCCCCCGCGCAGTCGCCCGCGTTCCCCACGCGCGGCAGCTTCCAACACGACGGCCAGACCGTCCACCTCCTCGACCCCGCACGCC
>JBJMGQ010000408.1:0-8590 GCA_045807845.1 Pyrinomonadaceae bacterium
CCACATATTCTGCGGTCTGAAATAGACAGACGAGAAACGGTCTTTACCCGTGGTTGATTTCAATCCTGTCAGGTTTGCGCGACACTCTACATGAGCGGGGTTCAAAGTTCAAGGTTGCAAGTACAAAAATTCGAGTAGGCGGTAGGCAGTTGAAGGCAAGATATCATCTTAAAATTTTGAGGCGGCGAGTTGCTCAACTCGCCGCCTCCGAATCTTTAGCGCTACTTTAGCTTCCCGCTAACAGCCTACTGCCATCTGCTTACTGCCTTCTGCCTTTCAGTCCGCCTTCTTGCGAATGAAGGTCGGCACGTCGAGGTCGTCGGAGCGCGTCGGGGCGACGGCGCGCGAAGAGAGATCGGGCGAAGACTGCGCGTAGCGCGGGGCTTGCGCGGCTGCGTTCGCGTGCGTCGTGGTGCCCACGTCGGACATATCCTTGTCGAAGCCGGTGGCGATGACGGTGATCTTCATCTCGTCATGCAAGGATTCATCAATCACCGCGCCGAAGATGATGTTGGCGTCGTCGTCGGCCGACTCGCGGATGATGGAAGAAGCCTCGTTGACTTCGTAGAGCGTCAAGTCCATCCCGCCCGTGATGTTGATGAGCACGCCCTTCGCGCCCTGAATCGTCGCCTCTTCCAGCAGCGGCGAAGAGATGGCCTGCTGCGTCGCCTCGACCGCGCGGTTCGGGCCGCTGGCACGCCCCGCGCCCATCAGCGCGAGCCCCATCCCCGCCATGATCGCCTTCACGTCGGCGAAGTCGAGGTTGATGAGACCGGGGACGGTGATCAGGTCGCTGATGCCCTGCACTGCTTGACGCAGAACGTCGTCGGCCATCTTGAAGGCGTCCTGCAAAGACATCGTCGGGTCGGCCGTGTGGAGCAGTCGCTCGTTCGGGATGGTGATGACCGTGTCCACGCACTCGCGCAGTTCTCTGAGCCCCAAGTCGCCCTGCGCCATGCGGCGCTTGCCCTCGAAGTGAAAAGGCTTGGTGACGACCGCGACGGTCAATGCGTTCAACTCGGTCGCGAGGCTGGCGATGATGGGAGCCGCGCCCGTGCCCGTGCCGCCGCCTAAGCCCGTCGTGACGAAGACCATGTCGGCTCCTTCCAGAGCTTCGATAATCTTCTCGGTGTCTTCTAAGGCGGCGTTGCGACCGATGTCGGGATTGGCGCCCGCGCCTAAGCCCTTCGTTAGTTTGCCGCCCAGTTGAATCTTGATCGGCGCGCGGGAGCGCTTGAGGGCCTGGAGGTCTGTGTTGGCGACGAGGAATTCGATGCCCTCGATGCCGGCCTCGATCATGCGGTTGACGGCGTTACCGCCGCCGCCGCCGACGCCGATGACCTTGATGCGCGCGCCCGTGATGGGGGGATCGTCATCAATGAAAATGTTGATCCCGCTCGCCGGACGGCCTTCCGGTGTCATATTCTGCAATTTCCTCTCTCCTTCCGAAGCTTCTCGCCGCCCCGAAGGTGTCGTGCGGTTATCTTGGGCTGTGCGCGGCACCGTCAACAAGATGTTGAGGGCTACATCTTGTGCCGGCTGGCGCGGCAGCATACAACATCTACTCAGAAAATACCACCAAAACGATTGCGAAATTTCGAGACGAGGGCCCCGAGTCCGCCCGACGCCTGTGCGCGTGCGAGTGATGCCCGCATTTCCGCGGATTTCGCTCGCTGACGTATCAGGCACAGTCCCGACGCGGCTGCCCACGCGGGACTTTGAATGTCTTCGACGAGCCCGCCGAAGCGGTCGCGCTCGGGGTAGCCGAGACGCACGGGCGCGTCGAAGACCTGTTCGGCAATCTCGACCATGCCGTTCAAGAGCGAGCCGCCGCCGGTCAAGACGACGCCGCTCGATAGTTGTCCTTCCCAACCGGCCTCGCGTATCTCGTCGGCGACGTGCGACAGAACTTCTTCGGCGCGCGGCTGAAGAATGTCACACAGTATCTGTCGCGACAGTTGACGCGGCGGGCGCCCGCCGACCGACGGCACATCAACCAGCTCGCCGCGCTCCGACTCCGACAAACTCAAGGCCGACGCGCAGCCGACGTTGCGCTTGATCTTTTCGGCCTCGGGAATGGGCGTGCGCAGACCGAACGCGATGTCGTTCGTGAAGTGCGAGCCGCCGAGGGCGAAGACCGCCGTGTGCTGCACCGCGCCGCGCTGATAGATGATGAGCCCCGTCGTCTCCGCTCCGATGTCCACGAGCGCCGCGCCGAACTCCTTGTCGTCGTCTGTAAGCGTCGCCTCGGCGGCGGCCAACTGTTCAAGCACCATCTCGCCGACGACGAGGCCCGCGCGGTTGACCGAGTTGATGACGTTCTGGCGCGCGGTAACGGGGCTCGTCACGATATGCACTTTGACGGCGAGCCGCGCGCCAATCATGCCGACGGGGTCGTTGATGCCGTCCTGATCGTCAACGATGAACTCCTGCGGCAGACGGTCAACAATCTCGCGCCCGGCCGGAAGTTGTATGGCCGAAGCCGATTCGATGGCGCGGCGCACGTCGTCCTGTGTTATCTCGCGGTCGCGCCCCGCGACGATGACGGGGGCGTGGCTGTTGCGGCGGCCGTGGCCTGACTCGTAGACGGGGTCGCGCTCGCGCCCCGAGACGGCGACGAGGGCCTGACCGTTGAAGCTCATGATGTGCGAGCCCGAGAGGTTGATGGCGACCTCCTCGGCTTCGAGCCCGCTCATGCGCTCGGCCTCTTCGACGGCGCGTGTGATCGACTCGACGGCGGCCTCGGGGTCTACGACGACCCCTTTACGCAGGCCGCGCGCCTCCGACTCGCCGATGCCGACGACCTCTATGAGACCGCCGTCGCCGGGCTCGCCGATGATGCAGGTCACGCGGCTGGTGCCTACGTCGAGTCCGACCGTGTGGGTCAGGTTCTTAGCCATCCGGGTTTCGCTCCTTCGCAGGCTCGGGGGTTCTCTTTAGTCCGGCGCGAAATTCGAGTCTCAACACTCTCGTCGTTAACATCACTCGGTCAATGCTCTGGGCTCGCCTCTGCGCGGCGCGGGCGGACGGCCGCCGCGGGGGGACGAGGCGCGGCCGGTTGTTTCACACGCGCGCCCGCTTTGGGTGACTGCGCGCGCGAGGCCACGGGAGACTTGGCGGCGGCGGGATGCGCGGCCGGGCTCGACTCCGTGGGCGGAGCCGGGTCTGCATTCGACGAGTCCTGCGACGCGGCGTCGAAGCCGGCGGGGCAGCGCTCGAAGCCGAGGATGGCGCTGCGCCCCGTAGTCATGTTGATGTAGGAGACGCACTGGCCGTTCTGTACGCGCCCCTTCTCGTCCAGCTTTCCGACCGCGGCGCGGAAGCGCTTGACGTAGTCCTGCCCGCCGAGCACGACCTGCACGCCCGCGTCGTCGCCCGCGAGGTGGACGCGCACGTCTTCAAGGTCGCCGAGGTCAATCTCGCTCACGCGCTTCGAGAGCCCCGTCTTGTCCCAGTCGCCCTTCAGCGCCAACGCCGCCTCCACGCGCGCGCGGTTGTTGCGCCGCGCCTGTTCGCCGCTGCCCTCTTCGAGCCCGCGGACGAAGAAGTCTTCGTCGCTCGGCGTGGCCGCGCCGAGTTGGACGGCGTCGTCGTCCACCCAGACCAGACGGCCGCCGCTCGTGCGCGCGATGATGCGCGGCTCGCGCTCGGTGACGCGCACGCGCAAGCCCGAAGGCAGCACGCGCGTCACGACGGCATCGCGCACCCACGGCAGCTCTTTCAGCTCCTTCGTGATGACTTCGAGGTCGGCCTGCCACACGCCCGCGTTCGACAGACGCAGCACGGCCGCGCGTATCTCTTCGCGCGATGCGCGCGTCGCGCCCGCCACGTCCACCGACCTCACCTTGAAGAAGGAGGCCGAGACGGCCGTGCGATAGCCGAGGTATGCGAGCAGGCCGAGCGCGACGGCGAGCACCAGCTTGAGCATCGCGGGGACGTAGGGCAGCGCCGACCTCCACGCGAAGCTCTTCTGCCGCGAGTCCTTCGACGTAGCGGGCCGCGCGCGGCGATTGTTCGGCCGCTGCACAGAGACGCCGCGCCCCTTCGACCCGGCCCCGACGCGCCCCGCGCGCGGTGTGATGACCTGCTCTCTCACTGCTTCTCTCCCGCGCGTCCGGCCGCGCCCTTCGTCCCGACGAACGCCTCCGCGCCCTCCTTCGTTGGCCCCGGGCTCGGCTCTGCCCCCCATAGCTCGACTTCGTACTCCAGCTCGATGCCGTGCTCGCTTCGGAAGCGCTCGCGTATCTCTTCGGCGAGCGCGTAGGCGTCGCGCGCCTGCGCGCCCTCGCCCTCGGTCACGATGAAGTTGGCGTGGACGGGCGAGACGACGGCGCCGCCGCGACGCTCACCCTTCATCCCCATCTCGTCGATCATCTTGCCGGTGCTCAAGCCCGAGCCCGGCGGGTTCTTGAAGAAGCAGCCGGCCGAGCGCGCGCCGTGCGGCTGCGTGGCGAAGCGTTTCTGTTTCGCCTCCTCCATCCGCTCTTTAATCTTCTCCGGGTCGTCGCGCTTGAGTTTGAGCGTGCAGCCCAACAACAGCTCGCCCTCTTTGAAGGATGTGTGACGATAGTCCCAACTCACTTCACTCCCGGGGACTTCGACAATCCGCCCGCCGCGCGCGACGCGCACCGTCTCGACGACCTGCCCTATCTCGTGGCCGTACGCGCCCGCGTTCATCCAGAGCGCGCCCCCCACGGTGCCGGGGATGCCGCCCAAGCCCTCGATCCCCGAGAGCCCTTGCCGCGCGGCCTCGACGCACAGGCGCGGGAGCGAGAAGCCCGCGCTCACAGAGACGCGCTCGCCGTCGAACTCTGCTTTACCTTTGACCTCGCGCGTCGAGACGACGACGTAACGATGCTCGCGGTCGTCGGCCAGCACGTTGCTGCCCGCGCCGAGCACGCGCCAAGCGATGCCTGCCTCTTCCAATGCGCCGACGACGGCGGCACACTGCTCCTCTGTCTCTGGAACGAGCAGCCAGTCAATCTCTCCGCCGACGCGCAGAGAGGTCAGCTCCGCGAAGCGCCGCCCGCGCTCGGCGCGCACGCCCGCGCGAAGCGCTATCTCTTCCATCAGCGCATCTCGCTTCGCCACGCCGGACGTGTCCTGCTCTTCGCTCATCACTTCTATATGCGCGGCGGCGGCGAAAGATGTCATTGCGCCGTCGCCTCCGACTTCCCGTCGCGCTCCTGCAAAAGCTCCACCAGACTCTCGCCCACGCGGTAGACGTTGCCCGCGCCGAGCGTGATGACCATGTCGTTCTCGTGCGCCTCTTCCAGAAGCGCCTGCGTCGCGTCATCGACCGAGCCGACGTAGCGCGCGTCCTTGTGGCCGAAGCGGCGGACGGCCTCGACCAGTGCCTCGCCGCTCACGCCCTCGATGGGCTGCTCGCTCGCCGCGTAGATGTCCGTCACCATCAACACGTCCGCGTTGTTGAAGGAGCGCGCGAACTCGTCCATCAAGTCCTGCGTGCGCGTGTAGCGGTGCGGCTGAAAGAGCACGAGCATCCGCCGGCCGGCCGCGCCGAGCTTGGCCGCGACGAGCGTTGCGCGAATCTCCGTCGGGTGGTGGCCGTAGTCGTCCACGACGATGACGCCCGCGGCCTCGCCCTTGAACTGGAAGCGACGGTTGACGCCCGTGAACTCGGAGAGCGCCTTCGTGATGGTCGCAAACGGCACTTCAAGCTCTAACCCGATGGCGATGGCCGCCAGAGAGTTGTAGATGTTGTGCAGCCCCGGCACGCGCAGAGAGACTTCGCCCACCGGCTCTCCCATCAAACGCGCCTGATAGATCGAGCCGAACTGCTTGTCGTAACGCACCTCGCGCGCGGCCACGTCGGCCTGCGCCGAGAGCCCGTAGGTGATGCGGCGGCGGACGACTTCGGGGATGACCGCCTGCACGTGCGGATCGTCGAGACACAGCACCGACGCGCCGTAGAACGGCACCTTGTTGACGAAGTCAACGAACGACTTCCGCAAGTCGTCCATGTCGGCGTACGTGTCCATGTGCTCGTGGTCGATGTTGGTGACGACGGTGAACGTGGGCGACAGCATCAGGAACGAGCGGTCGCTCTCGTCGGCCTCGACCACCATCAAATCACTCTTGCCGAGTCGCGCGTTCGAGCCCATCGCGCCGACGACGCCGCCGACGACAACCGTCGGGTCGAGCCCCGCGTGCGCGAGCACGGTGGCGATCATCGAGGTCGTCGTCGTCTTCCCGTGCGAGCCCGCGACGGCGACCGTGTGCGGCTTGAGTCTCATCAACTCGCCCAGCATCTCCGCGCGCGGGATAACGGGGATCGAGCGCCGACGCGCCTCAAGCACTTCGGGGTTGTCGCCGCGCACAGCGGTCGAGCGCACGACGACGTGCGCGCCACTCACATGCTCCGCCGCGTGCCCCTCGTAAATCTTCGCGCCGAGGCTTTCGAGCCGCGCCGTCACGTCCGAGCGCCGCAGGTCAGACCCCGACACGCGGAAGCCCATGTTCAAAAGCACCTCCGCGATGCCGGACATGCCTATGCCGCCGACGCCGACGAAGTGAACCTGTTGGATGCGACGAAACATAAAAATCAGTAGGCAGTAGGCAGTAGGCAGTAGGCAGTTGATGCCTTGAGCCTTCCTGGGTGGATAACCTTCTGCCGCTCACTGCTGAACATCTAAATCAACCTTTGCGCTGAACGCTTGAATCAATGTTGTGCTTAACTATCTCTTCAACTGCCTACTGCCATCTGCCTTCTGCCTACTAGCTTCTCCATTAAATTAACTGCCGCCGCCGCCGCGTCGCCGCGTGCGAGCTTGCGCGCGGCCTGCTCCATTCGTGTAACGCGGTCGGGGTCTTCGACCAATTCAAGAATCTCTCGGGCGAGACGTTCGCCCGAAAGCTCCGACTGCAAGATCATCCGCGCCGCGCCCGCCTCCTGCATCACCTCTGCGTTCCGGCGTTGTTCGAGCTGGCCGGGCAGCGGCACCATCAGCGCGGCCTTGCCCGCCGCCATCAGCTCGAAGCTCGTCGTCGCGCCCGCGCGCGAGATGATGAGGTCGGCCGCGGCGAAGGCCGAGACCATGTCGTCGATGTACTCGCGCACGTCGGCGTCTGACCAACCGGCGGCGGCGTATCCGTCGCGCACCTTCTCAAAGTCGAGCTTGCCCGTCTGGTGCGTGACGCGGAGCACTCCGCGCCGCGCTTCGAGATGCGGGAGCGCGGCCGTGACCGCTTCGTTGACGGCGCGCGCGCCCTGCGAGCCGCCGAAGACGAGCAGAGAGAAGTGGGCGGGGTCGCGCCTCTTCGCAGGTGCTTCAAAGAACTCGCGGCGGACGGGGTTGCCTGTGACTTGCGCCTTGCCGCCGAAGTAGGGGAGCGCCGCCTCGAACGAGACGGCCGCCGCGTCCACGAAGCGCGCGAGGCGCCGGTTCGTAAAACCCGGCACCGCGTTCGACTCCATGACGAGCGTCGGGACGCGCATCAGCGCCGCCGTCAACAACACCGGCCCCGAAACATAGCCGCCCGCGCCGACTACAACGTCAGGGCGAAACTCCTTGATAAGTCTCCGCGCCCCGACGAAACTCTTCGGCAGAACCAGGAGCCCGCGCACGCGCGCCGCCAGCCCCATGTTCACCAAGCCCGCCGATTCAATGAGCGACAACTCGAAGCCCGCCTGCGGCACGAGCCGATTCTCTAAGCCCTTCGCCGTCCCGACGAAGCGCACGGCGGACGACGCATCGCGCCGCATCAACTCCTTCGCCACGGCGATGCCCGGGTAGATGTGCCCGCCCGTCCCGCCCGCGGCGATGAGCACGCGCATCCCGCTTAACCCCGCGCCCCGCCGCCCGTGAGCGTGCTCATCGTCGAGACGGCGGACGTGCGCGGACTTGGCTGCGGCGCGCGTCGCGCGGCCGTCGCATCGCCTTCAAAGAGCGCAGCGCCGTAGCCCGGGCTCGACTGCTGCGAGATGTTCAAGAGCACGCCGACCGCAAAGAGCGTCGGCACCAGCGACGACCCGCCGTACGAGATGAACGGCAGCGGGATGCCCTTCGTCGGCAGCATCGACAACACGACGCTCATGTTGAAGAGCGCCTGCGCCACGATGCCGGTCACGATGCCCAGCCCCAGCAGCATCCCGAACCTGTCCGGCGCACGCAGCGCCGCACGCATCCCGCGCCACAGAAAGAGCCCGAAGAGCGCGATCACCGCCAAGCCGCCGAACAGCCCCAACTCCTCGCTCACCACGGCGAAGATAAAGTCCGAGTGCGCGAACGGCAGGAAGAACATCTTCTGCCTTCCTTCCGTGAAGCCCAGCCCGTGCACGCCGCCCGAGCCCACGGCCAGAAGCGACTGCACCACCTGATAGCCAGAGCCCTGCGGGTCGGCCCAAGGATCGAGGAAGACCAGCACGCGCTTCAATCTCCACGGCACGAACAGTAGAAGCCCGACGACGCCGACGAGCGCAGGCGCCGCGGCCAGCAGCATGTGCTTGAGCCGCGCGCCCGCCGTAAAGAGCATCGACGTGCAGACGACCGCGAGCATCATTGAAGTCCCGAGGTCGGGCTCGGCCACGATGAGCAGCGCGAGCAAGCCCGTCACGAAGACGGCCGGC
>JBJMGQ010000409.1:0-17774 GCA_045807845.1 Pyrinomonadaceae bacterium
CGGGCGGAAGCCCCGCCTCGGTCGTCGTCATATCTAATCACTCCTTTATCGTTCGACAAATCTTAACCGACCGGCTCAACCGGCATCAACAAGCGCGCCCGTCTTTGCGCTCCCCGCGGGCGCGGAGTTCGTGCCGCCGTCGCGCAAAGGGCTCGACGTGGGGCTCGTGGACGTGAAGGTCTGCGCGGTGGATGAGACTTGGTCGGGGCTGCGCTTCGTCTATCGACTCAAAGACCGGCCGCGTCGATAACAGGCGCCTGAAGCGAATCCCACGTGCGCTCGTGAATCCGTTTGCGTTGCGCCTTGCGTAAATCAGGACGTTAAGCAACGCGCGGCCGGCCGTCCCGGTTGGCCGCCACCCCTGACACGTCTTGAGGAGGAGATTATGAACCTGCGCCGAAAGGCTTTACGCACCCTGCTTCCATCCCTCGCGCTCTCGCTCTCGCTCGCGACCCTGCTGTCGGCGTCGGCGCAGGACGGGATGATGAAGAAGTCTCTGTACGACCGTCTCGGCGGCTACAACGCGGTCGCGGCCGTCGTGGACGACTTCGTCGGCCGGCTCGTCACCGACAAGCAGTTCGAGCGTTTCTTCGTCGGCCAAAGCACCGACTCGAAGAAGCGCATCCGCCAGCACATCGTTGACCAGCTCTGCGCGGCGGCCGGCGGCCCCTGCATCTACACCGGGCGCACGATGAAGGACTCGCACATGGGGCTCAACATCTCGGAGGCCGACTGGGAGGCCGCGGCCAAACACCTCGTCGCCTCGCTCGACAAGTTCAAAGTGCCCGAGCCGGAGAAGAAGGAGCTGCTCGCCTTCGTCACCAGCCTCAAGGGCGACATCGTGGAGAAGAAGTAAGCAGTAGGCAGATGGCAGTAAGCAGTTAAGACAAGAGATGCCCGAAAGAATCGGAGGCGGCGAGACTCATTACTCGCCGCCTCCGATTCTTTCGGGCAGAGGCATCGGCTTTAGGGCCGATGCTTCAAGAAAGACTTCCTGCCTTTCAACTGCCTACTGCTATCTGCCTACTGCTTACTGCTTACTGCGTATTCGCGTTGGCGTTCGTCGTCTTGAGGTTGCCGCTCTTGCGGAGCGCCGTCTTGTCGTTGATGCGTTGGATCATTTGCAGGTGCTCGCGGAGCGTGGGCAGGGTTGAGGCGGCGAACGTCTTGATGTCGGCGTCCATGCCGCCGCTCGCCTCCTTCTGGAACTCGCCCACGTCCTTCTTGTGATCCTTGACCATCATCTTGACGTACTCTTTGTCGAACTTCTCACCCGACAGCGCCGAGAGCTTCTGCATCTCCGCCTGATGCTTCGCGTCGAGCGCGGCCGGCGGCGTCATCCCCTTCGACGAGGCGATCCGCATCAGCTCCTCGTTGGCCTTCGAGTGGTCGTCCACCATGCGTTGGCCGAACTGCCGCACCTCGTCGCTCGCGCCCTTCTGCGCCGCGACACGGCCCAGCTCGACCTCCATCATCCCGCCCATCGCCGCCTCCATCGCAAACTTGTGGTCGGCCGCCATCGACCCCGAGCCGTGCCCCGTATGGCCGCCCGAGTTCTCGTTCGTGTTGCCGCCGCCGGTTCCGTTCGAGTTCTGTGCCCCGGGCGCGCCGGATGCGACCACCACGAGTGCGAGCACCGCGCACGCGCCTAAGATGAGAATTGCTCCGCTGAAAGTGTTCTTGCTCATCGTCCCTCCTTGTTACATCCCTTGCAAGCTGTTGATTGTTTCAAGCGCCCGCACCCGACCCCTTTTCGAGGTTGCCGATCAGGTTGTGCGCCTCCTTGACTTCCGAGAACTGCCGCTCGATCATCGCGCGCACGTTCGCGGGCATGTCTGTGCCGAGCGCCGAGCGGTATGTGCCCAGCGCCACGTCTTCGCCGCGCTCGCACTCGCTGACTATCGCGCGGTCGTCGTCGCCTTCGAGCGCCGCCCGCAGCCCCATCCAGCCGCGATGGAGCGACGCGACGATGCTTCCGGAGCGCTCGGGGTCGCCGCCGAACCGTCGCACCTCATCCTGCAACTCGCCGGCGAAGCTCGCACGCTGAAGCGCGTAGCCTTGAAACAGCTCGCGCAGCTCCGCGCTCCGCACGCCCTCGGCGGCGGCGCGAAAGCCCTCCTGCCCATCGCGGCAGGTCTCGATTAAGTTGTTGAGCATCGAGATGACCTCTGCGTCGCTTGGCATCGTCTCAGACCTCCTCAGTAGATTTCATGAGCTTCACCAGCGCGCGGGCGCCGCCCCTCCACGCCCCGCGGCGAAGAGTTTGACCAGCACGAGTCCCGCGACGAAGCCGCCGATGTGCGCCGCGTAGGCCACGCCGCCCTCTTGCGCACCGCCGCCGAGCAGGCCGATGCCGCTGACGAACTGGAAGAGGAACCAGAGCCCGAGTGCGACGTAGGCCGGCACGGTCGTAAAGATGCGCAACACGAGGACGTGGACGCGGTTGCGCGGGAAGAGCAGCACGTAGCCGCCGAGCACGCCCGAGATGGCGCCCGACGCGCCGAGGCTCGGCACGAGCATCCCCGACCCGCCGCTGCTGAAGGCCGCGGTCGAGAAGACGTGCGCGAGCGATGCGAGGATGCCGCACAGCAGATAGAAGATGAGATACCTCACGCGCCCGAGCCGGTCTTCCAAGTTGTCGCCGAATATCCAGAGGAAGAGCATGTTGCCGCCGAGATGCGCCCATCCGCCGTGCATGAACATCGAGGTCAGGAGCGTGAGATAGACGCTGCCGGGGGTCGGCTGCAAGCCCGGAATCTGCATCCGCTGTCCCGTCGGCTCGACCTTGACCACGCGGTCGCGCGTCGTGATGTCGCGCCCCGTCACAATCTCACCCGGCACCGTGGCCCAAGCGTAGGTGAAGCGGTCGTTGGAGCCTAAGCCCTGAAAGAAGACGAAGACGAGGACGTTGACGGCGATGAGCAGGTAGTTGACGACGGGCGTCGTCTGGCGCCCACTGTTGTCGTCACCGATGGGGAAGACCATTTCGCAAGCCCCCTCTGCCGCGTCCGTGCGCGGCTGAACACACCGCCCCCTTGTTCAGAAAGCCAAAGCTTCTGACAGTCTTCTGCCGGAAGTTTTACGGGAATATCAAGAGAAGGTGCTGGGTGTTGGGTTTTAGGTGCTGGGAAGAACCGCCTTTACCCAACACCTAAAACCCAACACCCAGCACCCTTTCAGTCGAGCACGTCGTGGCTGCTCGGGCCGGCCTTGATGATGCCGGCGGCGGCGAGCGCGGGCACGTGCGGCTTCAGAAGCTCGTAGCCTTCGGAGCGTGCGACGTAGGTTGCGGCCGTGATGTCGCCCGCGACGTTTAAGGTCGTGCGGCACATGTCGAGGATGCGGTCAACGCCGAGGATGATGGCGATCAGCGCCGGGTTGACGCCGATAGAGGCGAGCACGCCGATGATGAAAGGAATCGAGCCCGAGGGCACGCCCGCCGTGCCGATGCCGCCGAGGATGGCGAGATAGACGACCATCAACTGCTGCCCGAGGCTCAGGTCAACGCCCGCGAGCTGTGCGAGAAAGAGCACGGTCACGCCCTCGTAGAGCGCCGTCCCGTTCTGGTTGGCCGTCGCGCCCACGGTCAAGACGAAGCTGTTGATCTCCTGCGGCACGCCGAGGTTCTCTTCAGAGATGCGCAGCGCGGTGGGGAGCGTCGCGTTCGAAGAGGAGGTCGAGAAGGCCGTCAGAATCACGGTGCGGATGCGCCGGAAGAATTCGAGCGGGTTGATGCGCGAGAGGAAGTAGACCGAGAGCGAGTAGACGCCGAACATGTGGAGCGAAAGCCCGAGCAGCACCGTGACGACGAACCACCCGAGCGCCGCGAGGAGGTCGAGACCGAACCTCGCCGTGTTGTTGAAGAGCAGGCACGCGACGGCGTAGGGCGCGAACTTCATCACGAGGTCGATGATCTTCGCCGTCACCTCGTAGAGCCCCTGAAACCCGCGCAGCAGCGGCGCGGTGATCTCCGCCGGGAGCAGCGTGACGGCGACGCCGACGAGCAGCGCGAAGAACATCAGGTGGAGCATGTTCGGCGTGTCGCTCTGCGTCGTCGCGCCGGTAACGAGCCCCGTGGCGGCTGCGAGAGGATTGGCCGGGACGATGGTCTTGACGACCGACATCAGCGGCGTGTCGGTCGCGGCGGCCGTCTTCGCCGCGCCGACCTGCTTCGACGCCGCCTCGCCGTAGCGCTGTTGGAGCGCGGCGGAGGTCGCCGCGTCGATGCGCTTCCCGGGCTTGATGGTGTTCGCCAGCGTGAGGCCGATGACGACGGAGATGGCCGAGATGACGAGGCAGTAGGCGAACGACTTCAACCCGACGCGCCCGAGCTTACGTATGTCGCCGATGCCGGCCACGCCGACGACGAGCGAAGAGAAGACGAGCGGCACGACGATCATCAACAGCAGTCGCAGGAAGAGCGCGCCAATGGGCTCGGTGAAGTTCGCCACGAACCGCTCGACGCCCGGATTGCTGTCGCCCCACAGGTAGTTGACGACGAGCCCCGCCGCGACGCCCACGCCCAACCCGATGAGGATGCGCGTGTGCAGCGGCATGCCCTTGGGCCGATCAGCCGTCGTGTCCTTCAGGTCGGTCGTCGCCTCGCGCTCGTACGCGTCCGCCTCAAGCGGCCGTCCTGTCTCTCGGTTGTCATCAGTCATTCGGCCTTCATCTTCCCCACTTTAGTTTATTCCGCAGAACGTCGAAGTAGTTGCGCGTGTGCGCTTGAATCAGGTTGAAGCCGGTGCGGCTCTTGCGCACGGTGACGCGGTCTTCGTATTCGAGCGGCATGCCGACCTGCCCGTCGAGCGTGAGCGCGACCTCCTCGCGCGGCGTCTTCAACGTCAGCTCGAACTCGGCATCGTCGGGGACGACGAGCGGGCGGTTCGAGAGCGTGTGCGGGCAGATGGGCGTGATGACCACGGCGTTCATCGAGGGGTAGATGACGGGGCCGCCCGCCGAGAGGTTGTAGGCCGTCGAGCCGGTCGGCGTCGAGATGATGAGCCCGTCGGCGCGGAAGCGATTGACGAACTTCTTGTCGATGTAGGTCTCGATCTCGACGATGCGCGCCAGCGCCGACTTCGAGATGACCACGTCGTTCAGGACGCGGTCGCGCATGAGCTGTTTGCCGCCGCGCTCGACCGTGGCCGCGAGCATCAGGCGGCGGTCGATGGTGTAGTCGCCCGCGAGCACCAGCTCTAACGCGGGGAGCATGTCATCGATTGTGAAGTCTGCAAGGTAGCCGAGCGTGCCGAAGTTGACACCAAGCACGGGCGTCTCGGCTTCGCCGACCATGCGCGCCGCGCCGATCATCGTGCCGTCGCCGCCGAGGACGACGACGAGGTCGGCGGCGCGCACCAGCTCTTCATGGCTCAACGACTCGACGGCGCAGCCGGTCTCGGCCTCAATCTCGTCGCGCCGGAGGCGTGGGCCGCCCGCGACCTTGATGCCGTGTGCCGAGCACCATTCCACGAGGCGGCAGATGGTCTGAAGCGCCTCGGGCTGGTTCGGCTTGACGAGCACGCCGACGCGTCGGACTTCCAGCTTCTCCATAAAGTGCGCGGCCGCGGGAGGAAAGTCTCAGGCTCTAAAGTAGGGGCTCGAAAATGGCGCGAAGAACTTGCGCGGATGATAGCCGCGCCCGCCGCGAAGGGTCAAGGGAAGTCAGAAGTAGGAACGCTGAACGATGAAGTAAAGACCTGTTGTCTTCAGTTCAGCGTTCAGCGTTCTTACTTCTGACTTCCCTTGACCCGTTCGAGCGTGCGCGTCGTCTGTTCGGTGACGCTGGGGATGGAGGCGGGGTTGAGCGAGTCGAAGTGCTGGGCATCGAGGCCGCGCGTGTCTTGCGCTTTATGTTGGGGGAGCGCAAGGGCGGGAGCGTTGTGGCGCGCGGCGCCGACGCCGAGAAGCAGTGACCAGAAGCGCAGCAGCATCGCGGCGCAGCCGACGACCGCGAGCGCGACGAAGAGCGCGATGGCGACGACCGCCGTCGCGGGCATGCCGTGGACAGTCAGCTCGCTCGCGATGGGGAAGACCATCCCCAGCCCGATGCAGATCACCGCCGCCGTCGTCAGTCCCGCGGCCCACGCCGCGCCCGGCGCCACGATGATGCGCGACTCCTGCGCCGCCGTTTGCGTGAGCGGGGCGAGGTTCCCGCCGCAGCGCTTGCAGTAGTTCAACCCCTGTGTCGTTTCGGTTGCGCAGTACGGGCAGAACATAAGACCTCCGTGTGTGTCGCGCGCGTGACTTCGACTGTTCGGCTTTACGCACGCAGGACGGGCAAAGTTCTGTTCTTCGGGCGCGCGCGGTCGGAGGCGCGTCGCCCGCCCGACGCGCGCGTCTCCCACACGCGCGTGAGACGTTGTAGCTCCGCACCGTCCGAGTACGGGTCTACGAGCGTGAGCCAGACGGGCAGCGGGAGCCACTCCCAAGCCGAGCCGTAAACTTCAGTGTTGAGCCGTTCGACCTGCTTCTCTTCGCGCCACTGCGCGTCGAGCGGCGGCACGTCCGCCCAAGTTTCGTAGCACGCGTGCTGCATGCACGGCGCGGGCTTGGCGCGCTGGTGGACGAGGCACCCGGCCCCTTTCATGAAGAGCGGGCACGAGAAGGTCTGCGCGAGCGTGTCGCCCGAAGGCGTCAGGCCGTAGCGCCCGACCGCCGCTTGAGCCCTGACGTAGACGGCGCGTCGTTCTTCTTCATTCAAACGCGGTGTGCGCGCGAGCGTGTCGCGGATGGCGACGGCTTCGAGCCGCGTGATGTGGACGTTGACGAAGTGCGCATCCGTGCAGCACACGCCCGGGGTCGGGCACGCGCGGCAGCTCAAAGCCCTGTGCTCGTAGTTGAGCTTGACGTGCGTCTGGAAGGCCGCCTTGCCGCGCTTCAGGCGCGCAACCGCGTCGGCCTCGTTCAGTCTGCGCATGCTATACTCCGCCCACCATGTGGTACATCATCCTGCTTGCCGCCATCTTCCTCATCTGCATCGTCGGCACAGTGCTGCTCATAGTCTACTACTACTGGGGCCCGAAGGGGCCGCCGGGAAAGTAAGGATGAAGGATGAACGCTGAACGCTGAACTGTAAGCCAGAGGTCTTCAGTTCATCGTTCAGCGTTCCTACTTCTGACTTCCAAACTCGTAGAGCGCGAGGAACTCCTTGTTGCCGTCCGCTCCGGTGATGGGCGAGCCGGTGACGCCGAGCACCTTCAGGCCGAGCGCGCCGGCCGCGGCGTTGACCTCTTCGACGACGCGCGCGTGCTGCGCGGGGTCGCGCACGATGCCGCCCTTGCCCACCTCGCCCTTGCCTACCTCAAACTGCGGCTTAACTAAAACGACGACGCGCCCGCCCGTGTTTAAGAGCGGCACGATGGCGGGCAGCACCTTCGTCGCCGAGATGAAGGAGACATCCATCACGGCGAGGTCGAAGCGCTCGGCGAACTCTTGCGGCGTGAGGTGGCGCGCGTTGACGCCCTCGCGCACCTCGACGCGCGGGTCTGTGCGCAGGCGCCAGTCGATCTGGTTGTGCCCCACGTCGAGCGCGACGACGCGCCGCGCGCCGTGCTGAAGCAGACAATCCGTGAAGCCGCCGGTCGAAGCGCCCACGTCCAAGCAGTTGAGACCCGCCGGGTCTATCTGAAATTCGACCAGCGCCTTCTCAAGCTTCAACCCGCCGCGCCCGACGTAGCGCGCCGCCGGGTCGTCGCCACCACGCACACGCAAAGGCGCGTCCGGCGGAAAGGTCTCCGAAGGCTTCTCCACCCGGCGCTCGCCTGCGAGCACGCGCCCCGCCATCACCAACGCCTGCGCGCGCGTCCGCGTCGGCGCCAGCCCGCGCTCGACCAACAGCCTGTCCACACGCTCGCGCTTCACACGCAGAATTGTAGGTTAAAGGATGAGAGAGGGAAAGAAAGGATGAAGGCGGAAGGATGCAAGTGATAGCTGACCGCATCACTTGCATCCTTCCGCCTTTCACTGAGGCGTGCCTTCGAAGATGCGGCGGAGGCGGTCTACATTATCGTCGCGGCGTGCGCGGCGTGCAGCGCGGCGCTGGCGGTAGAAGATGGTGTCAACCCGTCGCGCCTCGCGCTCGTCGGTGCGTGCGACGTTGGCGTCGGGGCGGGGCGTGTCGCGTTGTTCGGTCTCTTCGTCGCGCTCGCCCTTCTTGCCGCGCTTGGGCGTGCCGCCGTCCGTGGACGTTGTGCGGCGCTCGGTGGCTGTAACGCTCTCGCGCTCGCGCGCGGGAACTGCGGCCGGCACCTCTGCGACGCGCGCGGGTGCGGGCGACTCTTCGACCTGCGGCGCAGCGGCGGCGGCCGGAGCCTCTGTCTGCTGAACCGCCGGTTCGGCGTTCGGCGCGGCCGTCGCCTGCGTTGCGTCGGCGGGTGTCTCTGGCTGCGTCGTCGCGGTCGGGCTCACGGCCGGGGCATGCGACTGCCTCTGGTAGAGGTAGAGACCCGCGCCGCCGAGCACGCCGCCGATGAGCACGGAGGTGAGCGCGAGCGCGAGCATCCCCGAACGACGCGGCGCGAAGGGGCGGCGGTAGCCGGAGGAGGGAAGCGCGGCCTCGCGTTCGGGCGCAGGGGCGGGCTCGCCGCCTTCGAGCGGCACGACGGGGCGCGCGACGAGCGTCTCTTCGTCGTCGAAACGCGGCGCGACGAGCGTCGTCTCTTCGCCGCTCACGACGAGTGTCGCCTCGTCGTCAATCTGTAAGGTCTGCTGCTGGGGCTCTTTCATGTGCTTCCTGACATAAAGGCCCGCCGCCCGTCTCGGCGCTCGCCTCCGCGCGCCGAACGAACCGCAGGCCGGAGTCTACGGTCTTTAGATGTCCCCAACCTTATACTTGCTGCCCTCTAAAAAGGTTACAAAACAGTTGCGGCGGGCGTGTCTTCTCCCTGCCGGGTCTTGACGCTGAAGTCACCTAACAAGCCCTTGACCGAGTCGTTGACGATGCGGCCGACGACGCGCGGCGAAAAGTGTCGCTCGACGTGTGCGTGCGCGTTCGAGGCGAGGCGCTGCCAAAGCTCCGCGTCGCGGTAGAGGCGCACGACCGAGGCGGCGAACTCTTCGGCCGTGTCGGCGATGAGCGCCTCTTCGCCGTCGCGCAGACTCATCCCTTCGGCTCCGACCGGCGTGGTGACGAGGGGGAGGGCATAGGCGAGCGCCTCGCCGATCTTGCCCTTGATGCCCGCGCCGAAGCGGATGGGCGCGACGAAGACGCGCGCGTGCGCGAACAAGGGGTCAACGTCCGGCACGTAGCCGAGCAGCCGCACGCCCTCCGCCGCGAGCCGCGAGAACTCTTGCGGCGCGCCGTCGCCGACGACGAGCAGCTCGACGCGGGGCAGCGTCTCCCTCACCTTCGGCAGAACTTCGCGGACGAAGAAGCGCACGCCGTCTTCGTTCGGCCGATGTCGAAAGTTGCCGACGAAGAGCAGGTGCTCGCGCTCGCTGAAGGGGAGGCCGCGCGCGTGCGTGCGGTGGATGGTGGGGATGACGGCCGAGGGGACTCCGGGCCCCTCGCGCTCCATCACGTCGAGGTCTGTGGACGAGGCGAACCAGACGAGGTCGCTCATGCGCGCCAGCCGCGTCTCAAGCTTTCGAGAGCGCTCGGCCTCGCGCGCGAGCGCGCGGTCGCCGGTCAGCTCGGCCTCGCGCGCGAGGCGCACGAAGTGTAGGTCTACGGTGTCGAAGATCACCTTCACGCGCGGGTCGGCGCGGCGAATCGTGCCCAGCACCCCCTCGGCCACCTCGGGCCGGCTGACGACGGCCGCGCGGAAATGTCGTGTCTTCAACAGGCGGCGGAGGTCGAGCGCCGGGGCGGTCTCGATGCCCTCCTTCCACAGGAGCTTTTCGTACTCGGGCCAGACCTGTTTGCTCGTGGTGATGAAGACCGGATGGCACCATTCGGAGAGCGCGCGCAGGATGTTGAGCATGCGTGCACTGCCCGCGTCTCGGTCGGGCGTCGGCGTGCGGTCGTCGAAGACGGCGATCTGCGTAGCCCAGCGACGGTTGGCGGCACGCTCTGCGTGCGCAGGGTCTTCCGGGTGGTGAGCGCGCGCGAGCACGTCGCGCCACTTGTCGTAGAACTTGTCGTGGTTGATGACCTGAAAACGCTTGAAGCCCGCGCGCGGGTCTGTGCCGGCGGTCGCGCCCTCGAAGTGGTAGAGGCGCGAGGCCGGTTGATAGACGACCTTGTAGCCGAGCGAGCGCACGCCCATGCAGAGGTCTGTGTCCTCGTAGTAGGCGGGCGCATAGCGCCGGTCGAAGCCGCCGAGCCGCTCGAACAGCTCGCGCCGGATGAGGAGCGACGCGCCCGAGCAGTAGTCCACCTCGCGCGCGAAGGTGAAGCGGCGGTCTTCCGGGGACTTGCCCCAGCCGTAGTGGAGCGTCTCGCCGTTCGACCAGATGACGGAGCCCGCCTCCTGTATCCGCCCGTCGGGGTAGAGGAGGAGCGAGCCGACGGCGCCCGCGCGCTCGTCGCGCTCGGCGGTCTCGACGAGTGCTTCGAGCCAGCCGGGCAGCACGATGGTGTCGTTGTTGAGGAAGACGAGGTAGCGCCCGCGCGCCAACTCCGCGCCCTGATTGCAGGCGTCCACGAAGCCTCGGTTCTCTGCGTTCTCGATGACGCGCACGTGCCCGCGGAAGTGTTGTAAGAGTTCGCGCGTGCGGTCGGTCGAGGCGTTATCGACGACGATGACCTCGGTCTCTTTGAAGTTGATTTCGCGCAGGAGCGAGCGCAGGCATTGGAAGGTGAACTCGACCTTGTTGAAGACGGGGATGATGACGGAGGTCGTGACGCGGCGTCCCGGTTCGAGGGCTTCAGTGCCTTCCGCACCGGCGCGCGCGAGGAAGAGGAAGTCGGAGGCGCCCCACGTTTGCGTGTGCGGCGGGCCGGGTCGCTGCTTCACGTCGAAGGCGCGGCGCAGGTCTACGCCGTGTGCCTCGGCGCTCCCGGCGACGCGCTCGGCAAAGTTGTAGACGCGCGCGGCCACCCGCAACGTCCACACAACGGGCGCGAAGACCGCGCGCTTGAGCCGCAGCTTCGACGACAGCGAAAGTTTTTCGCGCAGTCTCTCTTTCATTGGGTGAGAAAAGCAGAGTAGGCAGCAGGCAGAAGGCAGTAGGCAGCCGCTCCGCGTAACAATAGTTGAAAGATTAAATCGAAGTTTCGACAGCGGCGCTCTTAACTGCCTACTGCCCTCTGCCTGCTGCCTACTGTTCCGCCGTGCGCGTCTCCCACTCAAGCAGGGGGCGCACAACACCCGGCATCGGGCCGGCATAGTCGCCGCGCGCCGAGACGCCGCCCGGCTCGTCCAAGACCTGAAAGGCGACGGCGTTGGCCGCGCGCGCGTGCAGGATTGTAGACGGAAAGTGCGACATTATCGAAACGTGCGCGATGAGCGTCCCCTCTGCGAGCAGGTTGCCGGGAAGCTTGACGGCGCTCGTGTAGCGGCCTCGGGGGCGCGGCCTCCGGCGCCACTCGGCGCCCGTGTCGTGCGTGCTGAAGACCTCGGTGCCCTCTTCGTTATACAGCTCGATGACGGGGACGAGCGCGTGCCCCGCTTCGAGCACGTCGTAGGTGACCTCGATGCGCGACTCCCGGCGCACGTCCACGGCCGCGGCCGTCTCGCCCTCTTCGCTGGCGACGCGCACACGGCAGAGACGCGCCACCGCGTCGCCGGGTGCGTCGTCTCCCCAAGTGCGCTCGGCACCTGCGCCCCAGCTCGTCGAGAGGTAGCGGTTGACGACCTCCTGCGGTTGACCCTCCGCGATCAGACGGCCGTGTTCGAGCAGCACAGCGCGCATGCAGAGGCGCGTGATGGCGGGCAGGTTGTGCGAGACGAAGAAGATGGTGCGCCCCTGTCGCCGGATGTCGTTCATCTTGTCGAGGCACTTCTGCTGGAAGGCCATGTCGCCGACGGCGAGCACCTCGTCCATGATGAGTATCTCGGGTTCGAGGTGCGCGGCGACCGAGAAGGCGAGCCGCACGTACATGCCCGAAGAGTAGTGCTTGACCGGCGTCTCGATGAAGCGCTCAAGCTCGGAGAAGGCGACGATCTCGTCGAACTTCGCGTCGATCTCGACCTTACGCATGCCGAGGACGGCGCCGTTGAGGTAGACGTTCTCGCGTCCCGTCAGGTCTGGATGGAAGCCCGTGCCGACTTCGAGCAAAGAGCCAACCCGTCCATAGATTTCGACCTGCCCCACGCTCGGGCGCGTGATGCGCGAGAGGATTTTCAGCAGCGTCGATTTGCCCGCGCCGTTCCGTCCCACGATGCCGAGGATTTCGCCGCGGCGGACTTCGAAGCTCACGTCCTTGAGCGCCCAGAGCGTCGTCGCCGCGTCGTCGCCGCTGCGCCCGCTGCGAAATCTTTTAAGCCTTCGGGCGACCGCGCCGGCCAGCACCTCACGCAGAGAGTCGTAGCCCGGGTGCAGCGCCCCGATGCGGTAGCGCTTGCTCACTCCTTCGACGCTGACGACGACGGGCTCCATCTCTCTTCAAATCACGTCGGCGAAGGTGTCTTCGAGGCGGCGGAAGACGTAGTAGGCGACGCAGACCAGCACGGGCGCCAAGACGGCCGGCACCGCGACGAGCGACCAGTCGAACCCTGTGCCCGCGAGCGACGCGCGAAAGCCTTCGAGCACGCCCGTCATCGGGTTGGCCGCGAACAACCAGCGCCAGCGCTCGGTCACAAGGTCGATGGGATACAGAACGGGCGAGGCGAACATCCACAGTTGCAAAAGGAAGGGAAGCGCATGGCGCAGGTCGCGGTAACGCACCGTGAGCGCCGACGAGATCATCCCCACCGAGAGCGCGAGCATGGCGCCGAGCAGCACGAAGAAGGGCAGCAGCAGCAAGCCCCACGTCACATGCACTCGGTAGTAGAGCGCGAGCGCGACGAGCGGCACCGCGCCGACCGAGAGGTCTACGAGACCCGCGCCGACGGCCGCCGCCGGGATGAAGGCGCGCGGGAAGTAGACCTTTGTGACGAGGCTCGTGTTGCTGATGAGGCTGTGCGTGCCCGACGTGACCGAGACCGAGAAGAACGTCCACAGCAGCAGCCCCGCATAGGCGAAGAGCGGATAGGGGATGCTGCTCTCTTCCAGCTTCACGAAGCGCGTGAAGACGACCGTGAAGATGAGCATCGTCAGCAGAGGCTGAAGGACGACCCACGCCACGCCCATCAACGTCTGCTTGTAACGCACCTTGATGTCGCGCCAAGTGAGGAAGTAGAGCAGCTCGCGGTAGGCCCACAGGTCGCCGAGGTTGAGCTCGACGCCCGACTCTTCGGGCCTCAGCAACGTGTGCGGCAGCCCCGCGAGCGAGGAGCCCCCGCCGCGCGCCGACTCAGCCAACGCGCGCGCCGTGGGCAGACCGCCCTCTGTTGTTTCACCCGTCTTGGAACTCATCAAACTCTTCTTCGCCGGCAGACTGGTAAGTCTGCCAGTCGCAACTGCAAGCGTCAACAACGCACGCCCATTGAGATTGTGCTCCTTCGGGTTGGATGTTCCTTCTTGTAAACTGGCCGCCGTCGCATGAGCATCAACGAAAAAATCAGGCGTGCGTTGCGCGGGCGCGTCCCGGTGCGCGCGGCGCTGCTTGAAGCAGGACGGCGCGGCGTCGTCGCCGTGCGCCGGCGCGGCGAGCGCGCGGCATTGTCAAATGGGTCGAATGGGAAGACGGGCGTCGAAGTCTCGCGGGCGCGGCTCGCGCCGGAGTTCGCGCGGATGGGCGGCGCGCAGTTGCTTGAGCACTTCCGCACGCGCGCACGGCCGCGCCTGTTCGCGGGATTTGAAGAGGATGAGAGGGCGCGCGAATATTTTTCGGCGAAGCGAGATGAGTTAGAGGCGGAGGCGCGCGCCGTCGTCGCGCACCGTTGGCCTCTGCTCGGGTACGGCGTGCGCGAGTTGGGCGCGCGCGTGGATTGGCTGCGCGAGCCTGCGTCGGGCGTGCGTTGGCCGCTCGGGTTTCACGCAGACGTGCGGCTCGTGCGCGAAGACGGGTCGGACGTGCGCTTGCTGTGGGAGTTGAACCGGCTCGGGCACCTGCTCACGGTCGGCCGCGCGTACGCTGCGGGCGGCGGTGAGGAGCTGGCCGAAGAGTTCTTCGCGCAGGTCGAGGGTTGGTGCGAGCAGAACCCTGTGGGGCAGGGGCCGAACTGGGCCTGCGCGATGGAGGTCGCGCTGCGCGCCGTCAACCTGCTCGCGGCGTTCCGACTGTTTCGGCGCTCGCCGTCGCTTGATGAAGAGAGACTCGCGCTCATGCTCTCACTCTTCGACGCGCACGGGCGGCACGTGCGGCGCAACCTCGAATACTCTTACATCGCGACGAGCAATCATTATCTTTCGGACGTGGCGGGTCTGCTCTGGCTGGGCCTGCTTCTGCCCGAGCTGAGCGCGGCCGACGGTTGGCGCGAGTTCGCTTTGAAGGAGTTGCTGCGCGAGCTGGACAGGCAGGTCTTGCCGGACGGCGCCGACTGGGAGGCTTCGACCGGCTACCAGCGTTTCGTCACGGAGGCGTTCCTCTACACGTTCCTGCTCTGCCGCGCGAACGGCTTCGAAGTGGGCGAGCGGCCGTGGCTGCGCGTGCGCTCGATGCTCGAATACGTGCGCGCGTGTCTCCGGCCGGACGGGCGCGCGCCGCTCGTCGGCGACGCGGACGGCGGCCAGTTCCTCTCGCTCGCGCGCCGACGCGCCGACGAACACGCTTACTTGCTCGCCGTCGGCGCGGCCGTCTTCCAAGAGCCGCGCTTCAAAGTTCAAGACGAGACGCCCGCAGAGGTCTTCTGGCTCCTCGGCGCCGAAGGCGTTCGCACGTTTGCAGAGTTGACGACGGCGGGCGCGACTGCCTCAACATCCGAGTCCTTCAAACATGCGGGCGTCTGCGTGCTGCGTGAAGGTGATTTATATCTGCACCTGAACGCGGGCGGCGCGGGGTTGGGCGGGCGCGGCGCGCACGGGCACAACGATGCGTTGAGCATCGAAGTCTCGGCCTGCGGCGCGAGCTTCATCGCAGACCCGGGCACATACGTCTACACGTCCGACCCGCGCGCGCGTCAAGAGTTTCGCTCGACCGCGTATCATTCGACCGTCGAGGTTGACGGCTTCGAGCAGAACACGACGCCCGAGTCCGCGCCCTTCTTCAACGGCGACGAGGCGCGCCCGCGCCTGCTCGACTTCGCGACTTCGGGCGTGCGCGACACGGCCTCCGCCGAGCATTACGGCTACGAGCGTCTGCCCGCGGGCGCGGTCACGCATCGCCGTGAGGTCATCTTCGCGAAGCGCGAGCGCTGCTGGTTCATCGAAGACACACTGACGGGCGAAGGCGAGCACGATTTCCGCTTCATCTTCCACGCCGCGCCCGAGCGCGAGGTTAATGTTCAAGGCTCAGCCGTTGAGATTCTTGACACTGATTCCGGCACGCGGCTCGTCGTCATGCCGCTCGAAGAATTTGGGGACATCTCAGTAGAGTCGCGCCGGTCTTCGCGCGACTACGGCGCAAAGGAGGCATCGGCTGCGGCCGTCTGGAAGATTAAGCGAACCGTGCCGCTCCGCGTGCGCTGGCTGCTCCTGCCCGTCCGCGCTGGCGAAGACAAGCGGGCGCGGTTAGAGTTCTTTCCTCCATTAATGGCGCAGTCGAAAGATTAAATTATGTGCGGCATCTGCGGGGTCTGGGAGTACGGGGCAGCGTCGGGGCGCGTCGATGTCGCGCTCGTCGAACGCATGCGCGACCGGATGCCGCACCGCGGGCCGGACGACGTGGGCGCGGAAATCTTTGACGATGGTCGTCTGGGCTTAGGCTTCCGCCGCCTCTCCATCATCGACCTCTCGCCCGCCGGCCATCAGCCGATGCGCGGGTGCGAAGGCGCGGGCGTGTGGCTCGTCTTCAACGGCGAGATTTACAACCACGCCGCGCTGCGCGAAGGGTTGGAGCAGCGCGGCCACGTCTACCGCTCGCGCACCGACAGCGAGACGATCATCCATCTCTACGAGGAGCGCGGCCTCGACTTCGTCAGGGAGATTGAAGGCGACTTCGCCATCGCTCTCTGGGATGAAGTGAACGGGCGTCTGGTGCTCGCGCGCGACCGCGTCGGCGTCAAGCCGCTCTACTACTATCTGAGGGGCGGCCGTCTCATCTTCGCCTCCGAAATTAAAGCCATCCTCGCGCACCCCTCGGTGTCGGCCGAGCTGGACGAGGAGTCGCTCATACACTACCTCTCCTTCCTGACCACGCCCGCGCCGCGCACGCTCTTTCGCAGCGTCGGCAAACTGCCCGCGGGGCACATGCTCGTCTGCGGGCGCGGCGGGGAGGTGGAGACGATTCGCTACTGGGACGCGCTGCCGCCCGTGCCGCCCACGAACGGCGCGCGCGCGACGCGTGAAGAAGAGTATCGCGCCGAAATCCTCCGGCTGCTGCGCGAGTCGATTAAGAAAAGGATGATGGCGGACGTGCCCTTCGGCGTCTTCCTCTCGGGCGGCGTGGACTCTTCGGCCAACGTGGCGTTGATGGCCGAGCAGATGTCTCGACCCGTCGAGACCTTCACCGTCGCTTACAAAGACCACGAGGAGCTGAACGAGCTTGAGACGGCGCGCGACATCAGCCGTCGCTTCGCGACGAGCCATCACGAAGTCCTCATCGGCGAACGAGAGATGTTGGACTTCCTGCCCGACCTCGTCTTTCATCAGGACGAGCCGCTGGCCGACCCCGTCTGCGTGCCGCTCTACTACGTCTCGAAGCTCGCGCGCGAGTCGGGCACCATCGTCGTGCAGGTCGGCGAGGGCGCGGACGAACTGTTCAGCGGCTACGACAAGTACGTCAAATACCTGCGCCTCTACGAGCGCTTCTGGCGCCACGCCGAAGCGCTGCCCGCCTTCGCGCGGCGCGCGGCCGGTGCGTTTGCAAGACCTTTGGTCAGCGCGGCGACGGGCAAGGCCGAGGCGGTGGAACTGGCGCGGCGCTTCGGCGCGGGCGAGCCTCTGTTCTGGGGCGCGGCCGTCGTCTTCGACGAGACGCTCAAAGCCCGGCTCGTCTCTGAGGATATGCGAACGCGAACGCCCGGGCTCTCCTCTTACGAGGTCGTCAAAGAAGACCTTGAGCGCGTCGCGCGCGAGCGCCCCACGTCGGACTTCCTCGCGCGCATGACCTATCTTGAGTTGAAGCTGCGCCTGCCCGAGCTGCTCCTGATGCGCGTGGACAAGATGACGATGGCGACCTCGGTCGAGGCGCGCGTGCCGTTCTTAGATCATCATCTGGTCGAATACGCGATGGGCGTCCCGCGCGCGTTGAAGGTCGAGGGGCGCAGCGGCAAGCACGTGCTCAAGCGCGCGCTCGAAGAGGTGCTGCCGCGCGACGTGCTCTACAGACGCAAGCGCGGCTTCGGCGCACCGGTCGAAGGTTGGTTCCGCGGCGCGTCGGCCGCGGAGCTTGAGTCGCGTGTGATGAACTCGACCTTGCGCCGCCGCGGCCTTCTCGATTACGGCTTCATCGCGCGCCTCTTCGACGAGCATCGCCGCGGCGCGCGCGACTGGGGCTTTCATCTCTGGGCGCTCCTCAACCTCTCGCTCTGGTACGAGCGCTGGATTGATGGGAAGGATGAAGTATGAACGATGAACGATGAACTGTAAGCCAGAAGTTTTTAGTTCATCCTTCAGCGTTCATACTTCATCCTTCCCGCGTAGCGGCTGGTGGCGCTCGCCTGCTTGCGTTGGTTGCGGCGCTGGACGAGTGAGTAGGGCGTGACGAGGCGGAGGGCGACGCGCGCGAGTGCGGAGATGTTGGGCGC
>JBJMGQ010000410.1:0-10459 GCA_045807845.1 Pyrinomonadaceae bacterium
GCCGCAGGAGACTGCCGCAGCGGCGTGTTCAGGTAGAGAAGGCGTGCGAAGTCTTCACGCGTCACGGTCGAGTCGGGATGGAAGCCGCCGTCGGCGAAGGTGTCCATCTGGCGATTCTTCAAGACCGTCTCGATCTGCGCCTGCGCGGGATGGCCCTGTATGTCGCCGATGGGTTCGAGCGTGAAGAGCTGCTGCGTGATGGTGATCTCGACGGGGCCGGGAGCCGCCGCGCCCGAGGTGGGCAAGGAGGCTTCGGGTGCCGCCGCGAGGCCGCGCACGCCGCGGACTTCGAGGAGCCAACGGCCGCCCGCGGGATTCTTGACGACGATCTCGCGGCTCGGCGAGTCGAGGATGGGGAGCGCGAGGCCCGAAGAGTACTTATTGCCCTGCGGGTCTGTGGCGATGAGCCCGATGGTGTTGCCCTCGCCATCTTCGAGCGCCGTGTCGAAGGTGGCGAAGATGTCGAGGACGGTCATGCCCGCTTCGACGTTGAAGTAGCGCGCGTTCGAGGAGGTGCATTCGGTGCCGGCCGTGCAGGGCAGCGCCGCGGGGCTGTAGTCAACGTGCTGCTGCTCGGGCGCGGGGCCGCCAACCGTGTACTTCGCGTTGAAGGCGTGCGAGAAGTTGCCGCCGTAGTTCTTCGAGCGGTTGAAAGTCTTGTCCACGGCCGCATAGGCGTTGACGTAGCCCGCGCCGACCTCCCACTCCTCGCGCCCCGGCATGCGCGAAGCGGTCTGCGTGAGAATCTGCTTGACCTCGTCGGGCGTGAGCGTCGGGTCGGCGTCGAGCATGAGGGCGACCACGCCCGCGATGTACGGCGTCGCCATCGAGGTGCCGGAAATCTGCGTGTAGTAGGGCAGCATGTTGACGGGAAGCTCCGTGTCGTCGGTTAGGCCGTTGGCGAAGACGTTCGACTTCGAGCGGGTCGAGACGTAAGCCGCGCTGAACTTCGAGGCGTTCGACTCGAACTCACGCCCCGTGCCCGGCGCGGTGATGGCCGGCGCGTTACCGTCGTCGAGCGGGTCGGAGTTCGACAGCCGCACATCCTTCGCGACGCCGCGCGAGCTGAAGGAGGCGAGCCCTCCCTCCTTCGTGCCGGCCGCGACGCCGATGACCCACGGGGCCTTCGCGTAGGGGTTCATCGTGTCCTTGCCGGGGCCCGAGTTGCCCGCGGCGAAGACGACGATGATGTTGTTGTCGTACGCGACCTTCGCGGCCACGGCGACGGGGTCGTCCGGGTTGAAGGCGCCCGAGCCGCCGTACGAGTTCGAGATGACGCGGATGCCGTAGAGCGCCTGATTGGTGAGTGACCACTCGAAGCCGCCCAGCGCGTTCAGGATGAAGAGCCCCGCGCCCGAGCCGGTGCCGATGAGCTTCGCGCTGGGCGCGACCCCCGCGTACTTGCCGCCCGACTGCTGCCCCGTGCCGCCGACGATGCCGGCGCAGTGCGTGCCGTGGCCGACGTTGAGGTCGGTGTTGGGCACGTTCTCGACCGTCGTCAGCGGGAAGAAGCCGTCGAGCGGGTGCGTGTAGACGACGGTGTTGTTCGTCTGCTCGTCCGTAGCGATGAGGACGTTCTGGACGACGTTCTTGCCGAGTTGCAGGTCGGGGTGCGTGGCGTCGATGCCCGAGTCGTTGATGACGACCGAGAAGTCACCCTTGCCGGAGACGGGCAGGCCGCCGTTGGCGGTGGTGAATCCGCGGTCAGTCTTCAGGCGCTCGACGCCCGTCAGCGTCCGCGCCTCATAGTCGAAGTAGTTCAGGCGGTCGTTGAACCAGACGGAGCGCACCGACGGGTTGGCGGCGATGGCGCGAACCTGCCCCGCGGTCGCCATCACCGCGACCATGCCGAGACGTTTGAGCGTGAGGCCGCCGCTGATGCCGACCGCGCGGAGCGCGTCGAGGTGCGCGGGCTGTAGGCCGCGCGTGGTGTTGAAAGAGATGATGACGGTGCCGACCTTCGCGTCCGCCGCGAGGCCGTTGAGCCTTGCCTTGAGCGACGGGCCGAGCGTGGCCGCCGAGACGTTGGCGATGGCGAGGAGTCCGAGCAGCGCGATACCTAAGAACGCGGTAGAGAGTTTTCTAAACATTGCTTTCAAATTTCTCCTTTAGAGTCGGGGCTCGAAATTCGGGAATCGTTCCGGCTGACTTCGGCGGCGAGTCACGTTGTCGTTGTCAGCGTCTACAAGATAGTCAAGACCCATTGAGCGAAACTTGAGCGGGGAGGAAAATTTTCGGTCGCCGGAAGGAATTTTTAAGCGCCTTGCTTTTCAACAACTTAAGGCCGCTTGAGGAAAACTTGAGTCGATTGCGGAGGAGGGCTTGAGTCTGCGGGGACGATTGCGACGGGTTGATTCGAGTCAGAAACAAAGTGGGCGGGGGCTAGCGCATCAAGGTGGCTTCTGTTAAGTTCCGGTCAACGGGCGGCAGTTGCACACGACGAGTGCGAGGGGGGATAAATGGCGGAACAGGACGGCGGGCCGGACATCTCGCAAGGCATGGGCTCGCTGCTCGACAGCAGCCGTTCAACCTCTGAGGCGTTCACCATCATCGCGACCGAGTTGATTGAGGTGAAGGCGATGCTGATGGCGCTCATCGACCTCCAGAAGTCGGCGCTCTACGCCAACGGCGTCTCCGAGCAGGAGCTTGAGGCGCACGTCCAGAACCTCATCGAAGCCTACCGCCGGCGTTACCTCAAAGGGCTTGAGGGACAGGTGCGCGAGGCGGCCGAGGAGCAGTAGAGGGGAGCTTGACGAAAGAGAGCCGTTCCGTCTTGAGGACGCTTGTGCGCGGTGCGCGGCTGTGCTGCCCCGCGTGCGGCGGGCCTTCGGTCTTCCAGTCGCCCTTCCGTGTCAGGCAACACTGCCCCGCATGCGGTACGGTCTTTCAGCGTGAAGAGGGCTTCTTCGTCGGCGCCATCATGCTCAACGTGGTCACGACGGAGGCGGTCGTGTTGGCCGCGGCGGCCTTAACCCTGCTCACCTTCCCAAGCCGTGGTCGTCTGCTGCTCGGGCTCCTCTTCGCCGTCGCGCTCCTCTTCCCCATCGCCTTCTATCATCACGCTTGGAGCCTCTGGCTGGCCGGCGACCACTTGGTCGAGGGACTGCCGCGCAGGCAGTAGGCAGTAGACAGTAGGCAGTAGGCAGTAGGAAGACAGAGCGGCGCGCTCGGCCTGTAGGCTTCGGACGCGCCGCCTCTTTTCTACTGCCTACTGTCTACTGCCTACTGCCTACTTCTTTCCGGGCATCCCTCTGCGCCGAACTCACATCTCTGAAGCCAAGCGGCACGACGAATTTATCCCTCGCAGGTGACGAGCCGTCAGACTCTGTCTCCCCGGACGATTGACCGGGCCCAACCTTTCGGAGGACGTATGCCTACAACACCCCGCGCGACCTTGCGCTCTACCTTCAGCTTCTTCCTCTCCTTCTTTCTTCTCGCACTGGCCGCCCTGCCCGCGCACGCGCAGGAGGGCGCCTCGACGGCCGCCGCCGCGCGCACGCGCTACCTTGCGGAGATGGGGCTCATCCCCGCCTCGCGCTCGGTCGCCGTCGAGGAGTTCGTCAACTACCACCGCCACCAGATCGGCCGCCCCAAGGCCGGCGAGGCCGTGTTCATGGACGTGCGCTGGGGCAACGACCGCGTCCCCACGTCGGAGCCCGAGGCCGTCCTGCAAATCGGCTTCAGCACCGCGCTCGCGGGCGACCGCCGCCAACTGCCGCCCATCAACCTCGCGCTCGTCATCGACAAGAGCGGCTCGATGGCCGACGCCGATAAGCTCTCAAGAGTGAAGGAGTCGCTGCTCACACTCGTCAATCAACTCCGCGAGACCGACACGCTCTCCATCGTCGTCTTCGATTCAGAGGCCGCCGTGCTCCGCCCCGCGCGCGAGGTCGGCGACCGCGAAGAGGTGCGCCGCCTCATACGACAGATTGAGCCCGGCAGCTCGACCAACATCCACGCGGGACTGATGCTCGGCTACAAAGAAGCACTCAAGAGCTACAAGCGCGAAGGGACGAACCGCGTCGTCCTTCTCACCGACGGCATCGCCAATCAGGGCGTGACCGACCCGGCGCAGATTGCGCGCGACTCGCTCTCGTTCAACGACCGCGGCGTTGACCTCTCGACCATCGGCGTCGGGCTCGACCTCAACAAAGACCTGCTCCGCGACCTCGCCAAGAGCGGGCGCGGCCTCTTCCACTTCGTCGCCGACGCGCAGGACATCGACAAGGTCTTCCTCAAAGAGGTGCAGAGCCTCGTCGCGCCCGTCGCCAGTGAGCCCAACTTGGAGATCGAGTACGGCCCCGGCCTTGAGCTGGCGCAGGTCTACGGCTACGAGCCCGAGCGCACCGAGGGCGGCCTGAAGATAAAGCTCGACAACATGAATCAGGGATTGACTCAAGTCGTCCTGCTCCGCTTCCGCGCCACGCGCCGCGCCGCGGACTCCGCGCGCCCGTCTGTTCGCGTCAACTTCAGCTACTACGACCTCGAACAGAAGCGGCGCGTCACAAAGAACGAAGTGGCCTCGCTCTCAATCGGCGAAGGCCCCGCCGCCGACGCGCTGCGCGACCCCGAGGTCAGCAAGAACTTCACCATCGCGCAGCTCGCGCAGGCCATCCGAGACATGGCCGTCGCGGTCGAAGCCAAACGCTTCCGCGAAGCCGAGGGCATCCTCAACGCGGCCATCGCTAAGACCTACACGCGCTACCCCAATCTCGAAGACGAAGACATCTCCCGCACCCTCCTCATCGCGCAGAAGTATCAGGAGGTCGTCAGAAAGTACAACAGGGAGCAGTCCCCTAAGCAAGACCGCTGAGCGAGAAGGGTTGAGACTGAAAGGCGGAGGCCGGGCGTCCCTCTCGGGCGGCCCGGCCTCTTTTTCATCGAGCAGCGCGCGCGGCGCTAACGCTGCTTGCGGACGAAGACGAACTCGCCGCCGTCGTGCCCCGAGTTCTTGAGCGCGCTGTACTCCGGCGTCTGGCTCGCCTTCCCGGCCACGCTCTCCAGCACGTAGTCGCGGAACAGCTCGGCCCCGGTGAACGACCTCGGCTCCATCTCCCTCAGCCCGCGCAGGAGGGCCGCCGCGAAGACCGAGTGGCCGACGCCCGCGTCTTCGACCGGCTCGTTTGCGCCGCCCGCCAGCAGCGTGCGCGACTTCCGCTCGGCCACCTTCTCGATGAACTGGTCGCGCCCAACCGCCGTCGAGACCGCGGCCCCGGCGGCCCTGTAGATCGTCCCCGAATAGCAACTGTCCGCAACGACGAGGACGTGTCTGGCCGGGATGTCCCGGGTCATGGCGGTGACGGAGTCGGCTCCGACCCAGCCGGCTTTGTCGCCCGGCCGCGCGTCCACGGGCAGCCAGTAGCACTTGTCCGACTCTTGGTCGTAGGAGCCGTGCCCCGCGAAGTAGATGAGCAGGTTCGACTGCTCGTCCGTCTCGCGCGTGAAGGAGTTGAGCGCCGAGGTGAGCTGCTGCCGGTCGGCGTCGAGCAGGACGGTGGTCTCGAAGCCGTACCGCTCGCGCAGCACTGCCCCCACTGCCTGCGCGTCCTCGTCCGCGGTGTTCAGCGAAGAGACGAAGCGGTAGTTGCTGTTGCCGATGACGAGCGCGTAAAACCTTTCGGGCGCGGCCCCCACGGCGCCCCCCGCCGTGCCGCCCGCCATGACGGGGATGCCGTACTCGACCCTCAACAGCTCCCGCGCCTCGCCGGCCTCGTAGGACTTCACCCACTGACCGAGGCTCGGCGCGTACGACTTGTCGTCGGGGTATTTTTGCAGGAACTCTTTGGCCTGCTCGTAGGCCGTCTTGGGGTCGGTCTTACTGCCATC
Source organism: Pyrinomonadaceae bacterium (assembly GCA_045807845.1). Lineage (GTDB taxonomy): Bacteria > Acidobacteriota > Blastocatellia > Pyrinomonadales > Pyrinomonadaceae > QHXN01. Next base: position 5,827 of record JBJMGQ010000410.1, read on the forward strand.
GAGGATGCGCTGGTAGAGGTCGGCCTTGGCCTTCTCCTTAGTCCAAGCCACGAGCGCCTCTTCGTACTTCTCCGACCATCTCTTCAAGTAGCTCCCGACATCGTCACGGTCAGAGTATTTGCGCAGGTACTCGCGGGCGGCTTCGTGCGCGACCTTCTGCTGCTCGACCCCTCCCGCGTAGTTGTCGAGAAACTTCTGGTAGAGGGCCGACCGCTCCTCCTCGCCCCGCTGAGGGGAGGCGGGCGCGGGAGCGGAAGCCGACAGCAGGAGCGCGAACGCCAGCAGCGCCGCCAGCACCCTTAGACCGTCACGTTGAGGTCTGAACATGTGAGACTCCCGAGGCGCGCAAGGGCCGCTTAGGCGAACCGCGTCGAGGAGAAGGGGAGCCCCGCGCGGTTGCGCTCCTCCACGCACTCCTTGACGCGCGTGTAGATGCCGTCGGCGTCGAGGCCGTACTTGGCTAAGAGGAGCTTGGGGTCGCCGTGCGTGACGATGCGGTCGGGGACGCCCATGCGGACGAGCCGCACGGCGTCGAGGAGCCCGTTCTCTTCGAGCAGCTCTGCGACGGCCGAGCCGAAGCCGCCCGCGAGATACGCCTCCTCGACGGTGACGATGAGCCGCTTCGTGCGCGCGAGCGCGAGCAGGAGCCCCGCGTCCAAGGGCTTGACGAAGCGCGCGTTGACGACCGTCGCCTCGATGCCGGCCTTCGCCAACTGTTCGGCCGCCGCCGCCGCCGGGTGCGCCATCGAGCCGTAGGCCACAATCGCCACCTCGCCGCCGTCGCGCAGTATCTCTGCCTTGCCGACCTCTAACAGACGCGGCTCGCGCTTGATGTCGGCGCCGACGCCGTTGCCGCGCGGGTAGCGCATCGCGGCCGGCCCCTCGTGCTCAGTCATCGTGTAGAGCATGTCGCGCAGCTCGCCTTCGTCCTTCGGCGCCATCACGATCATGTTCGGCACGCCGCGCAGGTACGCGATGTCCAAGAGGCCGTGGTGCGTCGGGCCGTCGCCGCCGACGATGCCGGCGCGATCCATGCAGAACTTGACGTTGAGGTTCTGCAAGCACACGTCGTGGACGATCTGGTCGAAGGCGCGTTGCAGGAAGGTCGAGTAGATGGCGCAGACGGGCTTGAGGCCCTCGGTGGACATGCCGGCGGCGAAGGTGACGCAGTGCTGCTCGGCGATGCCAACGTCGTAGGCGCGCTCGGGGAATTTTTCGAGAACTTTATCTATCCCTGTCCCGTCGGGCATCGCCGCCGTGAGCGCGACGACCTTCGGGTCGCGCTCCATCAGCTCGCAGAGCGCCTGCCCGAGGACGGTCGTGTAGGCCGGCGCCGAGGAGCCGGAAGACTTGATGGCCGCGCCGGTCTTCAAGTCGAACGGGCCGGTGGCGTGCCACGCGTAGTAGTGCTTCTCGCGCGCAGGGTAGCCCTTCCCCTTCTGCGTGAGCGCGTGGACGATGACGGGCGAGTCCTTGACCTGCTTCGCCTCTTCGAGCGCGCGCACGAGCGCACGCGGGTTGTGGCCGTCCACGTAGCCGATGTACTTGAAGCCCAGCTCGTTGACGAGCGCGCCCGGGAGCACGGCCGCCGCGATGGCATCCTTGACGGTCTTCGCCGCGTTGTAGAGCCGCTCGCCGAACGAAGGGATGTCGTGGAGGAGGTCGCCCACCTCGTCCTTGAAGCGGTGATAGCCTTGCGCCTCGCGGATGCGGTTCAGATACCCGGTGAGCGCGCCGACCGCGGGCGCAATCGACATCTCGTTGTCGTTGAGCAGCACGATGAGGCGCGTCTTCAAATGTCCAGACTGGTTGACCGCTTCCATCGCCATGCCGCCCGCTAAGGACGAGTCGCCGATGACTGCAACGACGTGGTGGTCTTCCCCGCGCTGGTCGCGCGCCACCGCCATCCCTAACGCGGCCGAGAGCGAGGTCGAGGCGTGACCGGCGCCGAACGTGTCGTACTCCGACTCGTCGCGCCTGAGGAATCCGGAGATGCCTCCGTACTGCTTCACCGTCGGCAGAAGCTCGCGCCGCCCCGTGAGAATCTTATGCGCGTACGCCTGATGCCCCACGTCCCAGACCAGACGGTCGCGCGGCGTGTCGAAGGCGTAGTGCAGGGCGACGGCCAGCTCGACCGCGCCTAAACTGGCGCCCGTGTGGCCGCCCACGCGCGACATCGTCTCAAGGATGTACTGGCGCACCTCGTCGGCGACCGCCTGCAACTGTTCGGGGCGCAGACGACGCAAGTCCGCGGGCGAGTCGATCTGATTCAGGAGTTTCATCAGGCGTGTATTCTACTGTAAGAAGGCGGGTGAAAGAAATGGCTGTAGGGTCTGAACTTGTCACCGCGCCTTCAAGTTTTTCTTCGGCCGGCGCGGCGGGCGGCGCGTCTTAAAGTCCGGTAGACATCTTCGTTAAGGAGTTTTGAAGACGATGAGGAGAGCACTCACGGCCGCGTTGCTGACGCTCGCGGCCTCCTTCGCGGCGGTCGCGCAGGAGACGCCGTCGCAACCGCAGCAGCAGCAGTCGCCCGCACTGACGCAGGGCGAGCAAACCGGGATGAGACACAGGGGCTTGCGGCGCATGCGCGCGCGCATAAGGATGCGCCGCGAGGGCCTGCGCGCGCTGCGCCGTCTGAACCTGACCGAGCAGCAGACAGCGCAGATGCGTTCGCTGCGAGAGGGCGCGCTCCAGTCCACACGTGCGCAGCGTGAAGAGCTGCGCCAGTTACTCCGCGAGCAACGGCAGTCCGGCACACAGCTCACCGACGCGCAACAGGCGCGCGCCAAGCAGTTGCGCGAAGAACTACGCGCCGCCCGCCTGCGCGCGCGCGAAAGCGCCCTCGGCGTGCTCACGACCGACCAGCGCACGCAGCTCGAACAGCTCAAGGCCGAGCGCAAGGCACGCCGCGAAGAACTTCGCCAGCGCCGCGAAGAGTTCCGCAAGCAGTAAGAGTCGTATGCCGTAAACCGTGAGCCGTGACCAGAGGGAGGCTGTTCCTCTGGTCACGGCTCATGGTTTACGGCATTTCAGATTTCGAGGACGAGTTTGCCGAACTGCGCGCGGTCTTGCATCAGCTCGTGTGCGCGGCGGGCTTCCCGTAGCGGGAGAGTGCGGTCGATGACGGGGCGTATCTGTCCGCGCTCGACGAACTTCAAGGCGTCGAGCAGCTCGGCCTTCGAGCCCATGAAGGAGCCGAGCAGGTTGAGGTGGCGGTAGAAGACCTGCCGCAAGTCCGTGCGCGCATCGTAGCCGCTCGTCGCGCCGCAGGTGACGAGCCGCCCGTCGCGCTTCAAGGACGAGACCGACCCCGGCCAAGTCTCCGCGCCCGTGTGCTCGAAGACCACGTCCACGCCCTGCTTACTCGTCAGGCGCCTGACCTCCTTCGGCCAGTCCTCGCGCGTGTAGTCAACGACCTCGTCGGCGCCGAGCGCACGTGCGCGCTCGCGCTTCGCTTCCGACCCCGCGGTGGCGATGACGCGCGCGCCTCTCAGCTTCGCGACCTGTATACCGATTGAGCCGACGCCGCTTCCGGCCGCGTGAATCAAAACATCTTCACCCGGCTCGACGCGCGCGCGCGTGACGAGCATGTGCCATGCGGTGACGAGCACGAGCGGAAGCGCCGCCGCCTCCGCCCAACTTAAATTCTTCGGCTTCGGGACGACGTTCACACCGGGCGCGGCGACCAGCTCCGCATAGCCTCCGTCGCGTCGATAGCCGATGATGTCGTAGCGCGTGCAGATGTTGTCCGCGCCGCCGAGGCAGTCGCGGCAGTGGCCGCACGAGACGCCCGGTTGCAAGAGCACCTCGTCACCCGGCTTCACCCAATCGACCAGCTCGCCCGCTTCGCGCACGACGCCCGCCACGTCGTTGCCGAGGATGTGCGGCAAAGGAATCTCTATCCCCGGCAGCCCCCCGCGCGCCCACACGTCCAGATGATTCAACGCGCACGCGCGCACCTCGACCAGCACCTCGTCGGCGCGCATCGGCGGCTCCGGGCGCTCCTCAAAGCGGAGGACTTCCGGGCCTCCGTGTTCGTGGAAGACAACGGCTTTCATGTTTTGATAGTAAGCAGTAGGCAGAGGGCAGTAGGCAGCCGCTCCGCGCTCCGCACGTTGAAAGATTAATCCACAAGTCTCGATGGCAGCGCCTTCAACTGCCTACTGCCTACTGCCTACTGCCTACTGACCGGCGCCGTCGGTCTGCTGGCGCGCGTGGTAGGAGGAGCGCGTCAGGGGGCTCGACTCGACGTGCTTGAAGCCCAGCTCCATCCCGGCCTCGCGCCAGCGCTCGAACTCCTCGGGCGTGACGTAGCGCTCGACGGGGAGACGGCGCGCGTGCGGCTGTAGATACTGCCCGATGGTCATGATGTCGCATGAGACCGAGCGCAGATCACGCATCAGCTCGACCACCTCTTCAAACGTCTCGCCGAGTCCCACCATGATGCCGCTCTTCGTCAGCATCCCGCGCGCCTCTCGGTCGCGGCGCGCGGCGGCGCGTTCGAGGAGCGTCAACGTCTGCCGGTAGTTCGCGTCGGGTCGCACGCGTTTGTAGAGGCGCGCGATGGTCTCCGTGTTGTGATTGAGCACGTCGGGCTCTGCGTCGAGCACGGCGTTCAGAGCGGCTTCGTCGC
>JBJMGQ010000411.1:0-10118 GCA_045807845.1 Pyrinomonadaceae bacterium
CGGTGCCGATGCCTTCGGCGACGAGCGCGAGGATGAAGTCGCGCGCGCCGCCCACCTCGGGCCGCCCGAACCATAGTTCGGCGAGCGCCGCGGCGTTGGCGTCGTTGTCCACGAACGCTTTCAAACCGGTCGCCCGACTGATCTCCTCGGCGATGGGCCAGTCGCGCCAGCGGAAGAAGGGAATGTAGATGGCGCGTCCCGTCTCTGTGTCCACAAGTCCGGGCAGGCTCACGCCGACACCGGCGATAGTGCCTTGATGCTCGCGCCCGGCAATCTCGCGCAGGCGGTCGATGACTTGTGCGGCCAGCTCGTCGGGGCGCGGGCTGTTCTCGAAGCGCTCGCGCGCGATGACGCGGCCGACGAGGTCGCTCGTCGCGATGGTGGTTGCAGAGGGCGTGATGTCAACGCCGATGGCGGTTGCACCGGCCGCGCGCAGGCGCAAGAGTGTCGGGCGGCGTCCGCCCGTGGAGACGCCTGCGCCTATCTCTTCGATGAGCCCCTCGTCCTTCAGCTCCTCGACGATGGTCGAGACGGTCGAGCGTTGCAGCTCGGTCGAGCGCGCAATCTCGGCGCGCGAGATGGGCTCGCGGTCGCGGATGTAGTTGAGGACGAACTGCCGGTTGATGTCCCTGATCGTGGACGACCGCGCAGCCTGCGCCTTCGTGAGATCGATGCGTCGCATGTAAATCGGTAGACAGTAGACAGTAGTCAGTAGTCAGTAGAAACCCTTCCTCATTGCGAACCCGGCGGTTGTCATCATCAATGTTCGCAAGCGGAGCCCTACTGGCTACTGACTACTGTCTACTGTCTACTCCCCTACGGCTTCGGCGTCGCGGCCGGCGCGGGCGGGGCCGGCGGCATGTTGAAGATGGAGTCTTCGACGGGGACGCCGTGCTTGACCTCGGTGATGGTCTGCGTGCGGCTGTTGAAGGTGTCGATGGTCGAGACGCGAACGACGAAGGGCAGCTTGACGCCGTCCACGTCGCGGTAGTCCTCGAAGTCCACCTGCTCGGGTAGCTGGTTGAGGATGGCGTCGGTCAGCGTCGTGATGCGCAGCAGCAGCCCCGACTCGGCGTCGAAGAAGTAGCGGCGCTGGACGTTCTCCGACGGGCGGTCAACGACGACGATGGCGTCACGGTCGCCGACCTTCCGGCGGCCGGCCACCCGCATCGTCGCCGCGGGCGTGAGCTTGACCACGTTGAAGTAGTCGAGATTGCGCCGCGCTTCGGCGATCTCGTTCGGGCCGAAGGCACGCGTGCCGCGCGGGCCGGACATCCAGCCCGTCGTGCCGCTGACGGCCCGCCGCATCGCGCCGCCCTGCGCCCCTTCGACGGAGAGTACGGCCTTGTCGGTGCCCTTCAGCGTGACCTCGAAGTTCTGCGTGCGGTTCTGCGAGGCTGTGACCGTGCCCTTGATGACGAGCGTCTGGAACTGTCTGACCGCCTCGGGCTTGCCGACGGCCGCGACGTACTTGTCGAAGACCTGCTGCACGGTCGGCTGCGCGGGGCGCGGGGCGCCGTGCTGGTCGGCGCCGTGCGCGTCGGCAGCGGTAGCAGGCGCCGCGCCGGCGGGCGGCGGCTCGTGGCCCGAGACGGCGAGCGGGAGCGTGGGCAGGCTCTGCGGATGCTCCTGCCCGCGGTGGCAGGTGTAGCAGGTCACCTGGCCGCGGCTCACGCCGTAGTTGCCGCCGTTGACGGCAAGCACCATCCGCATCATGTCGCGCGCGGTCTTCTTCTCCTCCTTCTCGTCGCTCTCCCAGACCCAGTTGGTCTGGCCCGTCTTCGGGTCTTTGCCCGTGTTGACGTGGCAGAAGCCGCACTGCACGCCGAGCGCGGCCGAGATGAAGTTCATCTCGGGGAAGAGCTGCGACTCGGGCAGACCCTTCAAGACCTGTATGTTCTTGCGCGTCTGCTCGACGGGCTTGTCCCCGTTGGGCGGCCCCTGCGCCGACGTGCGCGCCGCACGTCCCCACAGCACGAACGACGCGGCGAGGGCCAAGACTGCACACACGACTCCACGCATCAAACGCTCTTTCGACATCGTGACATCAATCCTTTCAATAATGGATGGGGTTTGGCGGCGCCGCGTGAACGGGGCGGCCAGTGCGGGCATTGTACGTGCGGCATCGCACGGCGTCCACCACTTTTCATGTACAGCAATTCTTCTGCAACCTTTTGGACGCGCTCGCGTGTAAGGCAGGCGAGCGTCGGTCGTTAAGAGACCTGCCCCCGAAAGAAGGAGAGACTATGCACCAACCCAGATACACAAAGCTCCTTGCCCTCGCACTCCTGCTCCTCGCCGCGCCGGCCGCGCTGGCGCAGTCGGAGACGGCGAAGCAAGAGGATAACTTCGTTACGCAGAAGATGTTTCAGAATCGCGTCTTCGACGTGAAGAACCGCGACCCGCAGAGCCTCGCGCGCGTGCTCGCGCCGCTCACGAGCGGCTTCCGCGGCGCCGTCGTCTCGGCCAACCCTGAGTTCCGCACCATCTCTGTGCGCGACTTCCCCGAGAACATCACTCTCATCGAAGAGGCCATCCGCCGCCTCGACATGCCCGAGCCCGCGCGCCCGACGGTCGAATTCCGCGTCTACTTCCTCGTCGGCTCGAACGACGAGGCGGTGCCGGGACGCTACCCGGCCGAACTCTCCGACGTGGTCAAGCAGCTCCAGACCTCGCTCGGCTACAAGAACTTCAGCTTGATGGGCTCGCAGATCGTGCGCAGCAAAGAGGGGCGGGGCGAGAACACGAACAAGGGCGTCGCCGACTTCAAGATGGCGACCGACACGCCTGCCAACAAGAGCCCCGTCTACTACAACTACCTCATGCACGCCGTCTCGCTCGACGGTGCGCCCGGGCAGGCGCGCGTGCAGGTCGAAGAGTTCATCATGGATTTGAAGGTGCCGCTCTGGCTCGGCGGCGACAAGCTGGTCTACGAGACGGTCGGCTTCCGCAACCCCGTCTCGCTGCGCGAGGGCGAGCGCGTCGTCGCCGGCACCACCAGCATCGCCGACAAGAGCGTCGTCGTCATCCTCTCCGCCGGCACGACGAAGTGAAGGGCAGTAAGCAGATGGCAGTAGGCAGATGGCAGTTAAGGCAGAACCCTTCTTAAAATAATCTGCCTCAATGAATCGTGGGCGGCGAGTTGATAACCTCGCCGCCCACGATTGTTGTATCTTCCTGCTTTTCCTACTAACTGCCTACGGCCATCCGCCTGCTCTTTTTCTACTGCCTACTGCCTACTGAAGTATCGGATGGCTGCCGCCGTGGCTGTGGTCGTAGGTCTGTTGAAAGAGGCGGCGGTCGTTGTGATAGAGGATGATGTGCTCGCCCTCGTAGCGCGCAACGTTGGAGATGCGTTGGAAGTCGCGGTCGTGCTCGGCGATGAGAAACGCGCCCGGCTCCATCGAGAGCACCATCCCGGCCGCGTAGACGTACCCGCCCTTGTCGTAGACGCTGCCCGCGTACTGCGCCGCGCCCACCGCGATGTCAGGCGAGTATGCGCCGGCCGAGTCGCGGTTGCGGTCGGCGCGGCCGATGAAGACCGTGTAGTCCGTGTAGTCGAGGAACTGGTTGTAGTTGTGCTTGCGCGCGATGGCGAACAACTCCGCGAGCCCGCTGTCGATGGCGCGCAGAGCCTCCGGGCGCGGGCGGCTCACCGCATAGACGCGCACGCCGCGCGGCGTCTGCGACTCGAACTCGAAGCGGTCGCCGGAATACTGTTGTGCCAGCGACATGAGACGCGGGTCTGCGCCCCTCTGCGGCGCCTGCTGCGCCACAGGCGCAGGTCTACGCCTCCACTGCGCCGTGGCCTCATCCCCGAGCTGCGAGAAGAGCGCGCCCCACAAAGTCAAAGCAAAAATTCCGATCCTGAAGATTCTGAACTTCACTGCTCTAATACCCCCTCGAAAAAAGATTCAGGCGCGCCGTGCGGGGGGTTTGAAACGCCTCCACCGGCGCGCCTGCTGTCTGTGGCCCTACGCTTAAAGTAGACGACCCGTGTCTTCGTGAATCGCGTGCCCACTGAAGGGGACTGGGCGACGCTCTCAACCACCAGTGCCTCAGGGCCTTCCCCCGCGCTTACCGCTGTCGTTGTTGCCCTTGTTCCCGCCGTTGTTGTTGTCGCGGGGCGGCGGCGACTCCTTCGGCGGCCGGGGAACGTCAACCTTCTCCTTCGGCGGCGGCGGCGGCTTCCCGTTCTCCTTCTGCGGCTCGAACGCCATTGCGCTGACGATGAGCACGCAGGAGACGGTGACCGCGACGATGAGCTTCTTTAACAACTTCATGGTTCCTGCCTTTGCCTCCTCACATTCTCCGTTCGCGCACCGGAGGGAGAAGGAGAGACGCGCGAGTCTCGCCGAATAAAGTCTGCAAGGCCAATGCCACGACGGCCGCTCGCGCCTGCAACGCCTTTTACAGCCTGAGTTTTAGAGTCGCTGTGTTGAACTCGCACCGTATGGTCAGGGCTCGCACCGTATCGTGTATGTTCTGATGCGAATCGCGGCGGCGTCCGGTTTTCAAAGCCCGAAGCGGGCTCCTCAACGTCTTACGACGATTCTCGCGCTGCTCACGTTGCCACTGCCGTCGATGGCGCGCAGAGATATTGTATGCTCGCCCGCGCCGTTGAGCGGGATGTCGAGCGCGTACGTCTCGCGCGGGCCGTCGGCGATGCCGTCTTCAGGGAAGACCGCGCGCCACTCGCCGCTGTCCACAGACACGTCTGCGCGGCGCACGCGCCCCGAGGCGTCTTCGACGATGAAGCGGACGCGCGCGTGCCCGTCCGAGCCAGCCTGCGGTGCCCCTTCGGCACGCACGGACGGCGGCGTGCTGTCCACGTCAACGGGCTCGCTGACACGGTCGCCCGTCAACGCCTGCCCCAGAGAGTTCTCTGGCGCGTCCGTGGCGACGACCTTGAAGACGTAGCTGCCGTCGCCGAGCGCCGCGCCGTCCACCGAGAAGAAGTTGTCGCGCAGATTCTCTTTCAGCAGATGGAACGTCGTCTCGCCGACCGAGCGATAGTAGACGGTGTAGAGCAGTTGATCGCCGTTGCGGTCTTCGGCCTGCCACTGCAAAGAGACGGCGCCGCGCTGGAACGCACGGCGCGGAGGTATCTGCACCTGCGGCCCGATGAGCGAAGGGTCGAGCCCCGATGCCTCGATGTTCGGGTCAACCTGCGCCTGCACGGCCGACTGAAGCGCGATGCCGACCGGCAGCACTTGAATCTGCAAGACCTCGGGCGCGACGTTGCGCGGCAAGTAAGAGAGGCTGACGTACTCGATGCGCGGGTCTGTGCCGCCCGCCGGCCGCAACACGGCGCGCCATTGTATGAAGCGCGCGCGCGGGCTGGTCACGCCTGCGCCCGAAGGGTCGCGATAGGGCGCGCTCCAATCGCTCCAAGTCATGTCGGGTCGCTCGGTGTTACCGGTGCGCGTCTGCAACTCAACCTGCCCGCGCCCGCGCCACCAGACGCGCCCCCAAGAGGCGACGAACTTCGCGTCGCGCACGGGCGACTCGTACGTGCCTTCGGCCGCCTGCTCCGCGCCCAAGCGGAAGAGCTTGCCCTGATTCGACGAGGCCACGAACACGTCTGTGCCGCGCACGACGAACGAGGAGATTTGATCTTCACTCGACTGAAGCAGAAGCGTGTCGCGCCCGTCGTCGGTCACGGAGTAGATGCGCCCCTTGTCGCTCGTGCCGACGAGCACGCCCGCGCCGCGCGCCGCAGCCGCGATGGAGAAGGCCGTCACCGTCTGCGAACTCCAGAGCACGTCCGAGCCGCCCTCGGCGCCGATGCGGAAGACGGCACTGCGCGCGCCCGTCAACTCGTTGCGGCTGCGCGCGGCCGCCTGCGGCTGTGCGCCGAAGGTGACTGTCTGGCCGCCGCTCCCGTCGTCGGTCGTCACCGTCCCCGTCACCGTGCCGCCGGACGTTGCGGAGGTCACGCTGGTCGTCGTGGTCGTCGTCGAAGACGCGCGCGGGCTCGTCGCCGCGTCGCTCAAGGCAAGAGCGTAGAGCGAGCCGTCGGGGGCGAGTGAGAGCGCGTGTATCTCGCGCAGCGGCGAGTCGAAGAGTGCAAACGCCTTGCCCTGCGGCGAGACGCGCAGCACGAGCCCGCCCGGGTCTGTGCCCGCGAGCAGGTTCCCCTGCTTGTCGGCGATGAGCGAGATGATGTGCGTCTCGTTCGTGTCGATGAGAAGCGACGTTTCGGGTTTAGCATTCGCGGCGCTCACGCGGTAGAGCTTGCCCGTGTCGCCCGTGCCGACCGCGATGGCGCCGTCCGGCATCAGCGCCAGCGACCAGATGTACTTGTCGGGCGGGTCGAAGTAGACCTCGGCCTTGCCGTCGGAAGTGATGCGGTAGACCTTGCCGTCGGGTGAAGTGCCCGCGTAGAGCGCGCCGTCCTGACCGACGACGAGCGCCGTCACGTCCAGTTCGGCCGCGTCGTAGAGCAGCGCACCTTTGCCGTCCGCGCCGACGCGGAAGATGCGCCCGTCGTGCCCCGTCCCGAGATAGACGTTCCCCGCGGGGTCGGCCGCGCTCGACCAGACGTAAGCCTGCTCGGTGTCGAAGAGCTGCGTGAAGCGCGGCGCGAGCATCAGCGCGCCCGTGTCCGTGACGGAGACGCCGTGCGACTCGCCCGTCAAGAGCTGCGCGCGCGAGTCGGTCTCCCACACGACCGGCCCGCCCGCGCGTGCGTTCAAGGCGACGAAGGTAACGATTGCTGTTGAGAGGAGAAAGAGTCGAAGAGTGCGAAGGGGCATGCGTCTGTTTGTCATCAAGTATGAAGGTTCGTTTTCAATCTCACGGCGGCGCGCTCAACGGGGCGACGTTCGTTCACGCCCGCCTTCATGAATCATACCCCGAAAGCCCCGCACACGAAACCACGTCCCGCCACAAAACGCGCGACTCAAGTCCCGACGTAACGTGCGTAGACCGAGCGCGCGACCGTCGCATCCTCCGTCCCACGCACGATGGCGCGCGCGTCGCGAAAGACGGTCAGCTCGTAAGCGCCCGCGCGCAAGCGAACGAGATACTCGTTCGCCTTCACCTCGCCCGCGCCGCTCAGACGCGCCGCCAGAGCGTCGAGGTCGAGCGTCGTCGCGCCGTGCGGCGAGACCTGCACGGCGTCGCGCCCGCAGAGCACGGTCGTCAAATCGCCCGCCTCCGCCTCCAACGTCTCGAACCGACGGAGCCCGCACGCGGGGCAGCCCGGCGCGCGCTCCCTCGCAGAGATGCCCCGCCACTCGTTGCGCCACACGTCGAACTGCATCAGGCGGCCGTGCAGATTTTCGACCCGACCGGTTAAGAGCTTCAGAGCCTCCGCGACCTGCACCGCGGCGACGATTGAGATGATGGGCATGATGACGCCCGCCGTGTCGCACGTCGGCGCCGTGCCCGCGGCCGGCACTTCGGGAAAGACGCAGCGCAGGCAAGGCGTGACGCCCGGCCTGACGGTCAGAGTCACACCGTAGCTCCCCACGGCCGCGCCGTAGACCCACGCGACGCCGTGCTTGACGCACGCATCGTTTATGAGAAAGCGCGTGGCAAAGTTGTCCGTCCCATCCAGCACCACGTCGCAGCCCTCGACCAGCCGCTCCACGTTCGACTGGCTCACGTCCGCGACCTCGGCCTCGCACACGACCTCGGAGTTGATCTCCGCGACGCGACGCGCGGCTGCAACGGCCTTCGGCACACGCTCGCGCGCGTCACGCTCGGTGAACATCGTCTGCCGCTGTAGGTTCGACTCCTCGACGAAGTCGCGGTCAACAACTCTCAGCCGACCCACACCCGCGCGTGCGAGCATCTCGACTTGCGAAGAGCCCAACGCGCCGCACCCGACGACGAGCGCGCGCGACGCACGCAGACGCCGCTGCCCTTCTTCGCCAATGCCCTCGAATAGAATCTGCCTGCTGTAACGTTCCATCAACTTTGAGGCTTAGACAATATCTCTTCCGCTACGGAGAGCATGAAGCCCTCAAGTCGCGGCGGCTCGTGTCCCGTCCAGAGACGGAACTGCTCCACGGCCTGAGCGGCGAGCATCCCGAGGCCGCCGACAGTCTCGCAGCCTGCCGCGCGGGCCTCGCGCAGGAAGCGAGTCTCGGCCGGGTTATAGACGAGGTCGTAAGCGACGCGCGCGCCGAAGAGTTGAGCAGAGGTAACGGGCGTCTCCGTTTCATGTGCGCCGCGCGTGCCGAGCGGCGTGGTGTTGACGACTGCCTCGAAGCCGTCGAAGCTCGCGCCTTCGAGCGCGGCGGAGTCGGCATCGAACTCCAACGCGAGCTTGCGCCCGCGCTCTGCGTCGCGCGCGAAGACGGTCGCGCGCGCGCCGCGTTCGCCGAGCGCCCACAACAGCGCCCGCGCCGCCCCGCCCGCGCCGAGGACGGCGACACGCGCGCCCTCCAACTCGACCAACCTTCCGAGCGGCGCCACAGACGCTTCGGCGTCCGTGTTGAAGCCTTCGAGCCCGTGCTCTTCGGAGATGACCACGGTGTTCACCGCGCCGATGCGCGAGGCGACGGGCGCGACGCGGTCGAGGAGCGGGATGATGGTCTGCTTGTGCGGCGCGGTGACGCTGAAGCCGCGCAGGTTCCAATTCATTTCGCGCGTGCGTGGGTCGGCCATGCGCCGCACGAACTCCGACACGTCCGCGACCTCGAACGGTAGATAGACGGCGTCGAGCCCGAGCGACGCGAACGCCGCGTTGTGCATGTGCGGCGAGAGCGAATGGCCGACCGGCGAGCCGACGATTCCCGTAATGACGGTCTGCTCGCTCAGTTCTTGAACGCGGTAGAGACGGCGCAGGTCGCGCGCGTCAATCTGTCCGGGCGCGGTCGCCTGCTCGGCGTCGAGCGAGCCGTAGGTGAGCAGCGCGCCGAAGGCCGGTGCGAGCACGCGCGTCAGCACGCCCGCCGCGCCCATCGAGACGGCGATCACCCCTCGCCCCTCGTGCCGCCCGCGTTCGAGCAGACGCATGAGAGTGATGCTGTCCGTAATCGAGTTCGCGCGCGTCGCAAGCTTCGAGATGCGCGCGCGCGTGCGCGCCATCCGCTCGTAAGTCTGTTCGAGGTCGGCGGGCGTCTCTTGAAAGTCGTGGTGTGAGCAGATGACCGTGAAGTTCTGGAAGAGCAGGTCGAGCGACTCGGCGTGCGAAGACTCAAGCAGGTCTAACTCAAGGTCAACAAACGCACGCTCGCGTCCGGCCGGATGGCTTAACCAAAGGGGCACTTCGCGCCAGAAGGCCGCGCGCTCCTCCAAGCTCAAGCTGACGCCACCGCCCTGCTCCTGTGGGCGATAGGTGATGATGAAAGGTCGTCCCGCCTTCTTAAGAAGCGCGCCGAGTTGTGCGCGCGCCGTGTCCAGCTCGTTCGCTTCGAGACAGTCGAGGCGCAGCTCGACGATGTCACCCACTTCGGCGGCGCGCTCGATTGAAGACGGCAGCTCGGCCGCGCTCTTCACGCAGACGGGGACGCAGACGCGCCCCACGCCGCTCTCTTTCATACCTTGCATGACGATTGAAGACTAACACACGGCGGCGGGCGCGCTCAGTCCTCGCCCCGCTTGCGTTCGACGGGGACGCCGAGGTGGCGCGTGGTGCCTTCGGTGACGCTGGGCGGCGGAGTCATCTCGCCCGTGTCTCGCTGCGGCAGCGCGCCCACATGCCGCGGCGGCGGGATGGCCGCGGGCGTGGGATTGTAGACGGGGGGCGCCAGTCTCTTCCTCTCTTCCTGAAGGCGCAGGTACATGCCGACGCCCTTGGAGATCATCCCCGCGGCCGGCAGGAACAACCAGTATCCCCACGCGAAACCGCCCGGCATCCGCATGATGACGGCGAGGGCCACCATGACGAAAGCGACGCCCATGAAAACGTTCTTGACCGCGCGCTCGATGCTCGGCGGCCCGTAACGACTGTTTCGGCGGCGGCCGTGCCGCGTCTCCTCGACGGCGGCCAGACGCTCCGCGAGCGCGCCCGTCATGGCCTGCGGCACCAAACTAATGTCAGTGCCGCAGGCCCGACAGAACTTCGCGTCGTCCCCGTTCGGCGTCGCGCACTTCGGACAGAACATCTGCTTGAACCTCCTTGGGAGTGATAAGTGATGAGTGATAAGTGATAAGAGAAGACA
>JBJMGQ010000412.1:0-4634 GCA_045807845.1 Pyrinomonadaceae bacterium
AGCTGGAGAGAATTGACCGGCCAAGTTTACGGTGTCGCCACTCGGCCTCTCACTCATAGTCCCGGCCTTCTAAAATTCAAAGTCTATCGAAAACCGAATCTGCCGCGAAGAGGAGAAACCGGTCGGCGTGTCGAATGTTGCGAGCGGCGTCACCCCCGACCCGTAGACCGAGTTGACCGACGTGACGTTAGGGTGATTGAACAGGTTGAAGCCCTCAACGACCAGGTCAAGCCTCTGCCTCTCCCCGAACGGGAAATACTTGAGCGCGCGCAGATCGACATTGATGAAGCCCGGCGTGTGCAGAGCGTTTCGCCTCAAGCCGAGCGGGCGCGAGGCGAGCGGGAAAGCACGACTGCGCTCTTCGTCAGCGCCGGTCAGCGCATTAACGGGCCGCCCACTGCTTAGCGTCACGATGGGCGCGACCTCGATGTGACTCAAGACCTCGGCGAGTGGACTATCATTTTCCTTGCCTCTGCCTTTCTCCTCTTTGTCATCCCCGAAAGGTAGATCGAACAGCGCGCTCACCACGAACCTCTGCCGAACGTCTTGACGCGACAGTACGCGCTCGGCACGCAGGTCATAAGGGTTGGCGGGCTGCTCGTCGAAGTCGGATGCGTCGTCAACTGCCTTCGAGAGGGTGTAAGAAGCCAGCAACTCGAACTCATCGCTGAGGCGCTTGTTGAGCGCCAGCGTCAGGCCGTGATAGGTCGAACTAGCCGAGTCTTCGAGCTGGTAGATCGCGTCGAAGCGGGGGTCTAGGCGCCCCGGCCCGAAGACGGGTCGGCCGAGTTGTTGCGGCGTGGGTGACGAGACGCCGAGCGCTGCGGCGTTGGCAGCGGTCAGCGCCACCGGCGGCAGCAGGTTGATGTTACGTGTGCGCGGGAGGTGGACGCCGCGCGTAAAGAGGTAGTCGGCGCGCAACGTCACGTCCTGTGACAGAAGCCGCTCGACCCCGATGTTACCTTGCGTGCTGTAAGGGGTGACGAAACTCGGGTCGGCACGATAGACAGAGGGGGCAACCCCGGCGAAAGGGGCAAGCGCACGCCCGCCGCCTGTCGTTGCGAACACCGCGGCGGCCTGCTCGTCTAACGCCACCTGCTCAAAGGCGCGCACGCCGTCTTTCTGGATCGCGCGGTTGAGGAAGGCGAGCGGGAGCCGGTCGTAGTAAAGGCCGAAGCCCGCGCGCACGACCCACTCATTCGATGGAGACCAGGCGAGGCCCAGTCGCGGGCTGAAGTTGTTACCGTCAGTTCTGAAGGGTTGAGGCAGCCGCTCTACGTCATAGCGCGCGCCGAGGTTGAGCGTCAGTTGCGGCGTCACTCTCAACTGGTTTTGGAGGAAGCCGCCGAAGCTAACCACGCCGAAGTTCGTGCGCGACTCGCCGAACGATTGACGCCAGAGCGCGGGGCGTCCGGCGGCGAAATCGTCAACGCTGCGAAACACGTAAAGACCGCCCGTGCCGTCTCGCGCGTCGTCGTCGAGAGAGACATGGTTGACAGTCACTCCGGCCTTCCACTCGCTACGGGCGCGTGTCAGGGAAAGGTTATCTACAAACTGCTGTCGGGTCTCGCGGCGCGACGTGTCTGCGTCGAAGGGGCGACCGAAAAGAGCAATGCCGGCGATCTCGACGCCCGGCCCCGCCGTGTCGCCCGCGCGCGTGACGGCGCGGCGCGTGCTGGCCTGAAAACGAAAATCGTTGACCAGCCGCGGCGAAAGGACGGAGATGGCCGAGCCGGTCAACTGGTAGTCCTTCGTGTATGCACTGCCGCGCGCCGAGCGGTCGCTCAGAACATCCGTGTTGAATGCGTCGCCCCGGTCGCGCGCGTTAGTGAAGGCCAGACGGAAATTCAGAGTGTTGTTCGTGCCCGCGAGATAGGTCAGCTTCAAAGCCGCTTCCGTCTCGTCGGCCCCCGTGGGAAAGCGACCAGCAGCGAGGCGACGCACTGCGAGGCGCGGTGCAAAGCCCGAAGCAAGCAGTGAGTTGATGCGGGCGCGCGCCGCACGAGTGATTTCGGCCTCGGCCGCGGCCGAGAGGTGCTCCTGTTCCGCCGCGGCGTAGAAGAAGAGCCGGTCGCGTATGAAGGGGCCGCCGAGTGCGCCGCCCGGCTGGTAGCGGCGGAAGCGCAGGCGGCTGGCGGGCGGCGGGTCTGCGAAAGGCTCGCGCGCGTTGAAACGCTCGTGCTGGAAGAAGGTGAACAGGTCGCCGTGCCACTCGTTCGAGCCCGTCCTGGTGACGACGTTGATCGCACCGCCCGCCGCGCCCCCGAACTCCGCCGACAGCCCATTGTTGACGATCTGAAACTCCCGCACGATTTCGGGCGAGAGTGCAACGCGCGCCGCGCCTGTCGTCTCGTCCGTGTTATCCAACCCGTCAATCGAGATCGAGTTGCTGCGAGGGCGCAGGCCGCCGAAGGTAAACCCGCTGTCGGCCAGAGGAGCGCCTGAGGTTGAGCCGTTGCCGCCGCCCGCCCCCCGCGTGTTGGAAGGCGCGACGCCGGGAGCCAGCAGCGTGAACTCAAGGTAGTTGCGGCTGTTGACCGGCAGCTCTTCTATCCGCTCCGGGTCTATGGACGTAGTGGAGGCGGTCTGCGAAGCGTCGAGAGCCGGCGGCCGATCAGAGACCGTGACTTCGGCACTGACGCCTGCCGGATTCAGTGTGATGTCGAGCGTCGTCGTTGTTCCGACCGCGACCGTCACCTGCGGGTTGACGTAAGGTGCGAAGCCCGCGCTTTCGGCGCGCACCTCGTACGTCCCTACGGGCAGCACGCTCACACGGTAACTACCGTCCGCCTCACTCGTCGCCCGTCTCGTTTGATTGGTGGTGAGTTCACGCAGGCGGACGACCGCGCCGGGTATCGCTTGCCCCGCCGCGTCATGGACTAAGCCACTGACCGAGGCCGTCGAAGCTGAATTTTGCGCGTAGGAGGAAACTGCCGAAACCGCGCACACTACGACAAGGAGAAAAAAGTTTCTTACGAGCACTCTTATTAACTGTCTCCGGCGGAATATTAGTTGGGAGATGACACCGAGCAGTTCTATTCTAAGGTGAGGGCGTCAGTTTGAGCTACTACCGCATACAAATCAGGCTCCTTACGAGATAGTTTCCGGCCTTAATTTTACTCCCAGCGCTCGGCCATTGGCAGATCGTCGCGGTTTACGTCTCCGAGTATCAGCCTGCCGTCTGGGAGCTTCCCTTCGTTCCAAAGGAAGGCGCTGAGCAGGTTACTGGCCTGCGCCGTCCAGAACGAGCTTTCCGGCGGGAGCCTCCGGCGCGTCATCCGCTCGACGTACCCGACCGCCTCGGGGTCTATCTGGACGACGACCACCTGCTCAAGCCCGCGCGTGTTCTTTACGACGAAGCGGCGCTCATTAGGCTCGGAAGTCTGTGCGCCTTCCGCATCAGGCGCGGGCACGTAGGAGAAGCCGTTCATGGTGACGTACTCAATCAGGAAGCGCGGCGGCGTTTCGCCCTCCTCAAGCTCCGCAGGCGTGGCGGCGGCTGGCATTGAGGTCGGCTTCGCGAGCGCCGCCGCCACCGCGTCGCGCACGATCTCGGGCGTCATCGGCTTGCGCACGAAGTCCGACGAGCCGAGCTTCATCGCCTCCACCGCCAGCTCGATTGAGGCGTAGGCCGTGACCATGATGACGCGCGCGCACGGCGAGCGCCCTTTAATCAGGCGCAGCGCTTCGAGCCCGTCCATGCCCGGCATCCTCTGGTCGAGCAGAACCACGTTCCAGCCCGAGCCGTCGCCAAAGAGTTCCAGCCCCTTCTCACCGTCGCCGGCCTCGCCGACTTCATAGCCCGCGGCTTCGAGCGTCAGCCGCGTGACGCGGCGAATGTTCTCTTCGTCGTCGATGACGAGAATGCGTTTACGGCTCATCTTCAAACTCCCTTCGCACGGCCTCTCCGATTCATGCTGCGACCGGCAGCGTGAAGGTGAACGTCGTGCCGCGTCCCACTTCAGACTGCACGCTGACCTGCCCGCCGTGCGCCTCGACGATTGACTTCGAGATGGCGAGCCCGAGCCCCGCGCCGCCCGTCTGCGCGCCCGGCACCTGCACGAACTTGTCGAAGATGTGCGGCAGGTACTCGGCGGGGATGCCGACACCTGTGTCGCAGACCGAGACGGCGACGTGGCCGTCCCGGCGTTCGGCGCTGATCCTGATCTCGCCGTAGCTCGTGTAGCGCAGCGCGTTCGTGACGAGGTTGGCTAGCACGCGCTCGATCTGCGCGCGGTCGGCCGAGACCAAAGGCAGGTCGGCCGCGGCCTCGACGCGCAACTCAAGCCCCTTCGTCTCCACCTGCGGGCGCAGGCCCTCCGAGCCCGACGTGACGAGGTCGTGTGCGCGCAGGGTCGTGAGCTGCGGTTGGCTCTCGCCCGCCTCGATCTTCGACAGGTCGAGCAGGTCGCGCATCAGCTTCTCAAGGCGTTCGCAGTCCTGCCGGCAGGCTTCGAGGACTTCGTGCTGCTTGTCGGTCAACTCGCCGACTGCGCCTTCGAGCAGCAGGTGGACGCCCATCTGCACGCTCGTCAGAGGCGTGCGCAGCTCGTGCGAGGCCGTCGCGATAAACTCCGACTTGAGGCGATCTATCTCGCGCAGGTGCGTGATGTCTTCGAGCAGCGTGATGGCCC
>JBJMGQ010000413.1:0-5265 GCA_045807845.1 Pyrinomonadaceae bacterium
TATTCTAAAGCTAGTTTGTCTAGGAAGGCTCTTGAGGCATGGGACATCGAACTATACAGAATTTACAAAGCTGTAGGTCGATATTTAGTCCGAAATTACCTTCGGCAACATCGTCGGTGCATTGCTAGAGGCGGTAAGCACGTTCGGTGGGCGAAAAATATTCTAACGTGGCGGGAAATTATCTGTCCTGCGATAAATGCTTTGCTCTTATGGAAGATGTACTGGGAGGGTCTCGATCATCCCAGCGTTCTCTTTAGAGCACACCAAGGACCATATGATTATCCACGCCCTCGAATATACTGGGACCCACCATCCGAAAACCTCCCTGACTGGGCGCTACGGCGAATCTTCACATTAGAGTGCATCGGACTTTTTCACGAATGCCTCTTACTATCCGAACTTTTTTATAGAAGGAACACCTACTCACTCCACTCCGGCTTTATAAGAGGGCGGCGAAAACCGCACTGGTTAATTCAGAAAACTGAGGACGGCGTGTTTACAATTCACTGGTGGGTCTCACGATCTTTATCCTCATTGTTCAATCATAGTTCCTCACACTTTAAATCTCGCGGAGCAAAAACATGTTCCAAAAATAGCTTCGACTGAATTCCCTTCCTCATCCCCATTAAAGTTGAAGTTCTGATAGGCTTGTTACCAGTTTTAAGTAATACGTACCCCTTGTTACAAGTTTTAGGTAACGACGTGCGACACCTGTTTCAAGTCTGCGCCAATTTATATTTCAGCGCTGCCAACATCTTACAGAATCAGGATTGTTACTGGATTTAGGTAACCGGACATGTGTGACCTGTTTTGTGTAGAATCATGGGCGGGAGGATGATGGATGAGCGAGGCGAAAAAATTGTGGGGCGGGCGCTTCACTGGGCAGATCGACCCGGGGTTCGCGCGGTTCAACCGCTCGTTCGGCTTCGACCGGAGGCTGTTTGAGGCGGACGTGCGCGGCAGCCTCGCGCACTGCGAGGGCTTGCGCGCGGCTGGCGTGCTGAATGAAGAGGAGGCCGGGGCCGTCAAGCGCGGTTTGCTTGAGCTGCTCGCGCGCGCCGAGCGCGAGGGTGAAGCGTTCTTCAACGATGAGACGGCCGAGGACGTGCACTCGTTCATCGAGGCGCGTCTGACCGAGCTGGCCGGCGACGCGGGACGCAGGCTCCACACCGGGCGCAGTCGCAACGATCAGGTGGCGACGGCGCTGCGGCTCTGGCTGCGCGACGAGATTGACCGTTGCGCGGAAGCCTTGCGCGGCGCGCAGACGGCTCTGCTCGACCTCGCAGAGTCGCACGCGGACGCGGTGCTGCCCGGCTACACACATCTACAGCGCGCGCAGCCCGTCCTCTTCGCGCACTGGTGCCTCGCCTACTTCGAGATGTTCTCGCGCGACCGCGAGCGCCTGTCCGAAGTGCGTGGGCGCACGAACGTCTGCCCGCTCGGCTCGGCCGCGCTTGCCGGGACGAGCTATGCGATTGATCGCGGGCTGGTCGCGAAGGAGCTGGGTTTCGACTCGGTCTCGCGCAACAGCCTCGACGCCGTGAGCGACCGTGACTTCTGCGTCGAGTTTGCTGCCGCCTCCGCGCTCGTGATGGCGCATCTCTCGCGCTTGGCCGAAGACTTAATCATCTACGCGACGAACGAGTTCGGGTTCGTCGAGCTGTCAGACGCGGTGGCGACGGGGTCGAGCCTGATGCCGCAGAAGAAGAACCCGGATGCGTTGGAGCTTGTGCGCGGCAAGACCGGGCGCGTCTACGGCCACGCGCTCGCGCTCCTCACCATCGTCAAGGGGCTACCGCTCACATATAACAAGGACATGCAGGAGGACAAGGAGGCCGTCTTCGACACGGCCGACACGGTGCGCGAGTCGCTCGACGTGACGGCGACGGTGCTGCGCAACGTGCGCCTGCGCGAGGCGCGCACGCGCGACGCGGCGTCGGTCGGCTACATGAACGCGACCGAGATGGCCGACTACCTTGTCCGGCGCGGGCAGCCCTTCCGCGAGGCGCACGAGGCGGCCGGCCGCATTGTCCTGCACGCGCTCTCGAAGGAGTTGGAGCTGCACGAGCTTGAGCTTGAAGAGTTGCAGGAGTTCTCGCCGCTCGTCTCAGATGACGTGTACGAAGCGCTCTCGCTCGAACAGACTTTGGCGACGAAGTCGCAGGCGGGCGGCACCTCACCCGAACGCGTGCGCGAGGCGCTGGCCGCGGCGCGTGCGTCACTCGACGCGCCGTGAGCATGACCTTGAAGGCGCGGGTCATTTCAGATGCGGAGACAGAAGCGATGAGAGCGAGGCGGAACACTTTCTTTCGGGCGACACTGTTCGCCTCGGTGCTGTTCGCGGCGCTCGCGGGCGGCGCGCGCGTGCTTTCCGAGGCGCCCAAGCCTCAAACGCAGGAACGCACTCCTTTCAGACTGACGGGCGAAGAGGGCACGCTCCAAGGTGTCATCAGCGTCGCGGGCGACGTGCCGCCCAGACCCTTGATTCCGAGGATGGAGGTTGATCCCGTCTGCGCCTCACAGAATAAAGGCGGGGCGCGGATGGACGACATCGTCGTCGAACGCGGCCGACTCGCCAACGCTCTTGTCTATGTCGAGTCGGCCGCGCTCGACGCATACACGTTCGAGCCGCGGCCGTGGGTGGCCGCGCTCGGGCGGCGCCGCTGCCGCACGGTGCCGCACGTGCTCGCCATGCAGGCCGGCCAGACCATGCTCGTAGCGAACAATGACCCGACGGCTCATAACTACTATTTTCAAACAACGGTGAATCCGATCTACAACAAAGCACTCTCGCCCGGAGGCAGCTTCGAGATTCTCTTCAAGCAGCCCGAGCCGCCCTTCGTCGTCAGGTGCAACCAGCATCCTTGGGAGCGCGGCTACGTCGCAGTCATGCCTCATCCCTTCTTTGCCGTGACGGGGCGCAACGGCGCGTTCTACATCGAAGGGCTGCCGCCGGGCGACTACGAGGTCGTGGTCTGGCACGAGAAGTTTAAGGAGTCGAGGATGAAGGTGAGCATCGGCGTGCGTGAGTCGAAGGTCGCCAACTTCGCGCTCAAGTTCCCCGGAGACGTGCGCTGAAGCATGCGCGGGGGCAGAGGTTCAGGCACGCTTGCGCCCGCGCTTGGGTGTGGGGCTTGGAGTGGGTGTGGCGGGCGGGGCCACGTCTTCGGGGGTGACGTGTGCTTCGACCGTCTGGCGGCCGTTGTCGCCGATGCGGACGACGACGATGGGCTTGACGGCGTTGCGCTCGGGGTTGAAGGTGACGGTGCCGGTGACGCCGGGGAAATCTTTGGTTGCTGCGAGCGCGTCGCGGACGGCCGCGCGTTCGAGCGTGGGCGCGCGCTCGATGGCGGCGAGCATGATGCGCGCGGCATCGTAGGCCGTAGCCGAGAAGGAGTCGGGCGGCATGCCGAACAGGCGTCGGTAGTCGGCGACGAAGCGTTGCACCTGCGGGTCTGGGTCTGCGGCTGAGAAGTGCGTGGTGAAGAGGCCGCCCGTGAGCGACGCACCACTGATCTGCGTGAGGCGCGGCGAGTCCCAACCGTCGCCGCCGACGAGCGGCGCGTTCAGCCCCAGCGCGCGCGCCTGCCGCGCGAGCAGTCCCACCTCCAAGTAATACCCCGGGATGAAGACAACGTCCGGCTGCGCGGCGCCGACTTCGGCGAGCTGCACGGAGAAGTCCGACTCGCCGTCCGGGTACTCCTGCACGGCGACGACCTTGCCGCCGCGCCGCTCGAAGTCTTCACGGATGAAGCGCGCCAGCTCGACCGAGTAGCGCTGGTCGCGGTCTACGAGCAGCGCCGCGCGCAGAGCGCCGAGGCTCCCGATGGCGAAGCGCGCGAGCGCCGCGCCCTGAAAAGTGTCTGTATAACAACTGCGGAAGATGTAGTCGCCGACGGTGGTCACTTCGGGGCTGGTGGCCGAGGGCGTGAGCATCGGCACCTGCTCGCGCTGTGCGACGCGCGCCGCGGCGAGCGAGCGCGAGCTGACGACTTCACCTAAGAGTGCTTGGACGTGCTCCTCGCGCGCGAGCTTTTCGACGACGACCGCCGTCTCGACCGCATCGGAGCGCGTGTCGCGCACGACGAGGTCAACGCGCCGCCCCTTGACGCCGCCCGCGGCGTTCGCCTCCTCGACGGCCATGCGCATCCCGTTCAAAGCAGAGATGCCGTACTGCGCCGTGTCGCCCGACAGAGACATGAAGGCGCCGACGCGCACGCGCTCGGGCGGCGGCGCCTCGACCACGCGCGCGTCCTGCCGCCGGCAGCCCTGCGCGGTCAACAAGGCGCAGAGCACGAGCGCCACCTTGAATGTCTTAAGACTCAACACCTCGAACATCATACGCCCTGCGAGCGAAACACTTCATTGCTCCGTGCGACTCGCGGCATCCTCGCCCACCTCTGTGATGACCTCGTCCTGCCCCGGCTCCGGCGCGGCCGTAGTGCGCCCGAGCGACCACTTGAGCGCGGGCGGCGTCAGCAGCGTCGTGACGATGACCATGATGACGACCGCGCCGAAGGTCGCGGGGCCGATGACCGGCTCCGGCACACCGCGCGCGTCCGGCAGCATGAGCGACGCGCCTAGCCCCGCGAAGATGAGCCCGACCTCGCCGCGCGGAATCATGCCTAAGCCGACGGAGAGACGGTTGACGCCGCGCTCGACGACGGCGAGCGCGCAGACCTGCTTGCCGGCGATGGCCGCCGCCGTGAGCGCCGCCGCGAAGCCCAGCAGCTCCCAACGCGCGAACGCGCTCAGGTCAACCCGCATCCCCATCTGCACGAAGAAGATGGGAACGAGCACAGCGCTGACCGGCGCAAGCAGGTCTTCGAGTTCGCGCTCGCCGCGTTCGCTGAAAGCCCCGAAGTGCGCTTCATCCAACACGAGCCCCGCGGCAAACGCGCCGACGATGGGCGCAAGGCCGACCCCCGCCGCCACCCACGCGAGGAGGAAACAGAAGGCCAGCGACATCGTCAACAGCACGCCGCGGCTCTTGAAGCGCCCCACGCCGCGGAACAGGTGCGGCACGACGAAGTGGCCGACGAGGATGGCGCCGACGAGGAACGCGACCGACTTGAGCGCGATGAAGCCCACGTCCGCGAGGGCCAACGCGCCGCCCGCGGCCGACGCGCGGATGGCGCCCGCGACGACGGCGAGGATGAGCAAACCCATCACGTCGTCGATGACGGCCGCGCCGAGGATGATGCGCGACTCGCGCGTCTGAAGCCGCCCCATGTCGCGCAGCACGCGCGCCGTGATGCCGACCGA
>JBJMGQ010000414.1:0-2957 GCA_045807845.1 Pyrinomonadaceae bacterium
GAGGTCGCCGAGGCACTCTCGTTCACACGCGCGGCACAGAAACTTAACATGACGCAGTCGGCCGTCAGCCATCAGATCAAGGCTCTGGAGCGCGAGCTGGGCGAGCCGCTCTTCATCCGTGCTAAGCGCGGCGTGCGCCTCTCCGACGCCGGACAGCTCGCGCTCTCTTACGCCGAGCGCATCCTCGAAGAGGCCGACGCCCTGCGCGAGCGCATCAGCGGCGACGACCACGAGCCCCGCGGACGTGTGCGCGCCGCCGCCGCCACGCAAGCCTTCGTTCATCTCTTCGCGCACCTCTTCGAGTCGTTCATGCGCGACCACGAACGCATCGAGCTCTCCTTCCGCACGACCGTCAGCACCGAGCAGACCGTGGCCGACATCCTCAACGGCTCGTCCGACGTGGGCTTCGCCTCCTTGCCCGTCTACTCGCCCGCGCTGCAAGTGACCGAGCTGTTCGAGGACGAGCTGGGCGTCGTCGTCGGCGCCCCCCACAAGCTCGCCAAGGAGCGCGAGACGAGCGTCGTCGAGATGCGCCGCGAGCGCTTCATCCTCTTCGAGCAGGGCGCCTCCATCCGCCGCGCCACGGACGCCTTCTTCAAGCGCGTGGACTTGAGCCCCGACCTAGCGCTCGAATCGAACGACACCTACTTCATCAAGCTCATGGTCGAGCGCGGCCTCGGCGTCTCGGTCATGCCCTCTTGGGCCGTGCGTGAAGAGGTCGAAGCGGGACGGCTCTCGTGGCTGCGCGTCTCGGGACACCAGCTCAAGCGCGCCGTCGCCGTCATCGCCCTCGGCCGCTTCCAACCTTCGCCCACCCGCGTCTTCATCGAGTACATCCTCGAACACCGCGAGCGTTTACAAGAGGCCGCCCGTCCATTCTGATTTCGGAAAGTACAAAATTTTCCTCTGACCCTCTCCAACCGTCGGGCAACTCGTTCGCATCACACGGGCACAACTTAGAGGAGGGAAACGTTAATGGTACGGAGGTCTGCCCCCGCCCTTCTGGGACTCTTCGTGTGCCTGCTGGCCGCCCACCTTTCGAGCGCGGCGCCCGCCTTTCACTTAGACGAGTCACGCATCAGGCTCTCGTTCGACGAACACAGCGCGCGCCTCCGCCTCGAAGTCGAGAACGGCACCGGCCGCGACTTGGGCGCGCGCCTGCACGTCGAGGTACTCGACCCGCAAGACAGCGTGCGCACCAATTCCTCGACCGACGTGCGCCTGCGCCGCGGCACGAACGCGCTCGACGTTGCGCTCGACCTTCCATACGCGAAGCTGCTCGACTCGGAGCGCAAAGAGTTCCCTTGGTATCGCCTGCGCTACAGCGTCGCGCCGGTCTCGACGACAGACGCGCCCGCGGCGCTCGAAGGCATCGTCTCCATCTCCGAAGTCACGCCCGACCTCTTCGAGCTGAGCGTCATCACGGCGCCCGCCGCGCGCGCCGGCTCGCACTACGGCGCGCGCGTGCGCACGGCCAACCCCGTCACGCAGCGCCCGCTCAAAGGCGTCGCCGTCGAGGCCACGCTCACCTTAGAGGACACGGACGACAAGCAGACCGTCCTCAAGACGACGGGAGCGACCGACGGCGACGGCTTCGCCACGCTCGACTTCGAGCTGCCTCGCACAGTTAAAACGTCCGACGACGGGGCGGAGTTGGAGGTCACGGCGCGGCGCGGCCTCCTTGTCGAGCAGGCCAAGACCGATGTCTCCATCGAGGGGAATCCGCGCGTCCTCCTCACCACCGACAAGCCGCTCTACCAGCCGGGGCAGGCCGTGCACATGCGCGCGCTCGTCTTCGACCAGAGCGGCCACGCGCTCGACGGCGAGGAGGTGACCTTCAAGGTAGAGGACGAGGATGAGTCCACGGCCTTCACGGCGGCGCTCAAGACCTCGCGCTTCGGCGTCGCCTCGGCCGACTGGCGCGTGCCCGAGAGCACGAAGCTCGGCACCTACAAGCTTAAGCTCGTGATGGACAGCGACAAGTACGACATCGACTACGG
This sequence comes from Pyrinomonadaceae bacterium, assembly GCA_045807845.1. Classification (GTDB taxonomy): domain Bacteria; phylum Acidobacteriota; class Blastocatellia; order Pyrinomonadales; family Pyrinomonadaceae; genus QHXN01. The sequence continues at coordinate 2,001 of JBJMGQ010000414.1, forward strand.
CGCCGTCTCGGACTTCCGCATCAGCCGCTACGACCTGCCGAACTTCTCCGTCACGACGAAGCCCGACCGCCCTTACTACCTCAACGAACAGAACCCTTCGGTCGAAGTGCGCGCCGACTATCTCTTCGGCCAGCCCGTCCGCCGCGGCCACGTGCGCGTCGTGCGCCAGACCGAGCGCCACTGGAACTACAAGGAGCAGAAGTACGAGACCGAGGAGCAACCGGCCGTCGAGGGTGAGTTGAAAGAGGGTCTTTACGTCGCACAGTTAAACCTCGCCGACGAGCAGAAGGAGCTGGCCGACTCCGGCTACCAGCGCTTCCGCGATCTCGACTTCGTCGCCTACGTCACCGACCCGACGACCAATCGCACCGAGCAGCGCCGCTTCAATGTGCGCCTGACGAAAGAGCCCGTCCACCTCTACGTCAGCGAGGGGCGCTACCAGCAGGCGAAGGGTCTGCCGCTCGCCTTCTACCTCGCCACCTTCTACGCCGACGGCACGCCGGCCGAGTGCGACGTGACCGTCTACGAAGAGGGTGAGACGGAGCAGAGCGTCGGCGCCGACAAGCGTGTGCACGAGGTGAAGAAGCCCGACCGCACGCTCGTCACCGTGCGCACGAACCGCTACGGCGTGGCGAAGGTTCTGGGGCCGGCCGTGCGCTCTGACGAGGAGCGCGGGAATCTCTCGCTGCGCTTCGTCGCGCGCGACCGCGCGGGACGCATGGGGCACCACGACGACGACTTCTGGCTCGGTTACTACCGCCACGACACGCCCGAGATACGGGTCGAGACGGACAAGGCCATCTACGCCCCGGGCGAGCCCGTCAAGGTCGAGCTCATGTCCGGCACCGAGCGCATGAACGTGATAGTTGACGCAGTCTCCGAAGGGCGCGTGCTCTACTCGCACGCGGTGCGCATCGCGGGCGGCCGTGCCGCGCTCGTCATCCCGACCGGCGCCGA
>JBJMGQ010000415.1:0-15124 GCA_045807845.1 Pyrinomonadaceae bacterium
CAACTCCACGTTGGCGGACATCGAGACCATCGCGCCCGCCTCGGCCAGTATCGACTGCTCGGCCGCGAGCTTGACGACGGCGAGCGCGAACGAGGGCTGGTGCAGTATCTCGAACGAGTAGCCGCGACCCTCACCGCGCGCGTCAGCATCAATCTTGATTCCGCCCCCGGTCGGCGCGGCTTGGTACTGGGACGGCGGCGCCTCGGCCGCCGCGACGGTGGTGCCACACGCACCGCAGAATTTAGCTCCCGGCACGAGGCCGGCCCCGCAACTTCGACAGTTCATACGCTCTCTCCTTCGGCGCTCTCCACGATAACCCGCACGGCCTCCTCCGGCGTGCTGACGAAGTTGAGGAGGGCCACGTCCTTCTCGCTCACAACAAGATTCTCCTTGAATGACTCAATGACTTTCGGCCAGAAGTCGCCGAGCAGCACGAGCGGTCGCGGCTCGATGACCCTCGTCTGAAGTTTATTCCAGACGAGCGACAACTCGGTCACGGTGCCCATGCCGCCGCGCAGCGCGATGAAGCCGACCGAGCGCTCGATGAGATTCTGTAGTCGCTCGTAGAAGTGCGCGCTCGCAACCTTCTCGGTCAGGTAACGGTTCGGTTCGGACTTGAACTGGTTCATCACGATACCGAGCACACGCCCGCCGCGCTCGTGCGCCCCGCGGCTCGCGCCCTCCATCACGCCGAGGTATCCGCCGGTGCAGATGGTGTAGCCGCGCTCCGCGAGGAGCTGTCCCAGCCTCAAAGCCTGCCCGTACTCCTCGCTCTCCTCGCCGCACTTCGAGCCGCCGAATATCGTTACGATCTTTTCCATGAGTGATAAGTGATAAGTGATGAGTGATGAGAGGTGATAAGAGTTAAGAAGCCTCCGGTTTTTCTTATCACTTATCACTCATCACTTATCACCCCTTCAAGGTCTCAGCCTGTAGAGCATCCGTGGGAATGGGATAGTCTCGCGAATGTGCTCGATGCCGCACATCCATGCGACGCAGCGCTCGATGCCCATGCCGAAGCCTGCGTGCGCGACGCTGCCGTAGCGACGCAGGTCGAGATACCACTCGAACGACTCGCGCGGCAGGTCATGTTTCTTGAGTTGTTCTTCGAGGAATTCGAGCGAGGTCGCGCGCTCGCCGCCGCCGATGACTTCGCCGTAACCTTCGGGCGCGAGCACGTCCACGCCGAGCGCAGGGTCGTCGCGCTCAGGGTCGCGCTTCATGTAGAAGGCTTTGACGGCCGCGGGGTAGCGGTGAACCATGACGGGTCTGTCGAAGCGCGCAGAGATGTACGTCTCGTCGGGCGCGCCGAAGTCGCCGCCCCACTCGAACCTCTGCTCCAACTCGCCGCGCTCATGCCCCTCGTGCAGAATCTTGACGGCGTCGTCGTAGTGCACGCGCGGGAACGGCGGCGTGATGGCTTCGAGCTTCGAGGTGTCGCGCTCAAGCACTTTCAACTCCTCCTGACGTTCTTCGAGCACGCGCGCGGCGATGGCAGAGAGGAAGCGCTCGCTCAAGCTCATCACGTCGTCGAGTGTGGCGTAGGCCATCTCGGGCTCGACCATCCAGAACTCGGTCAGGTGGCGGCGCGTCTTCGAGCGCTCGGCGCGGAAGGTCGGGCCGAAGCAGTAGACGCGCCCGAAGGCTGCGGCCGTCGCCTCGTTGTAGAGCTGGCCGGACTGCGACAGGTACGCCTTCTCGTCGCCGAAGTAATCGACCTCGAAGAGCGTCGTCGTGCCCTCGCACGCGGCGGGCGTCAGGATGGGCGTGTCGCAGAGGACGAAGCCGTCGCGGTTGAGAAAGTCGCGGACGGCGTTGATGATGGTGTGTCGCACCAGCAGAATCGCGTGCTGCCGGCGCGAGCGGAGCCAGAGGTGCCGGTGATCCATGAGGAACTCCGTCCCGTGCTCCTTCGGAGTGATGGGGTAGCCCTCGACGCTCTGCGTGACCACTGCATCGGCCACGTCAATCTCGAAGCCACCCGGCGCTCGCTCGTCCGCGCGCACGGAGCCGCGCACAGTGACGGCAGACTCTTGTCCCGCGTGGCTAAGAGTCTCCCAGACTTCGGGCGCGACCGCTTTCTTCAGCACGACGCACTGGACGACGCCCGTGCCATCACGCAACTGCGGGAACATGAGTTTGCCGCTCGAACGTGTGTTGTAGACCCAGCCCTGCACGTTGACCTCTTCGCCTACGTGGCGCGAGAGCTGGTTGATGTAGACCTTTTGCATCTCTGTTCTAAAACTTGAGCGGCGCCGATGCGAAAGCTTTGGCGGGCCGCCCTGCCTCCTTCGGGTCGTTGAATCAGGTGTTGCGGTTCTCAGGGCTCGACGGCTCGCCTCCACTCAGCCGCGCACGCAGCGTCGAGCGCAGAAGGGGAAAGCGCCCGAGCCAGTCGGCGGCTTGGACGACGATCTCAAGCATCGGGTTGATAAACTGCGCGTACGTCTCGCCGCGGCCGGCGACGGCCGTCTGGTAGGAGAAGGTGCCGACGGCCTTCAGGCAGCGCTGGACGGTCATCAAACGGAACTCGTATGCGAAGTCGTCCGGGTCGATGGGGTCGAGCCCGCGCGCGCGGCGCTCGTCAAGAAAGTAGAGACGGCGCTCGCGCACCTCTGCGAGCGAGGGCATCGTCGTCCGCCGGTCGAGCAGGAGCGAGACGAGGTCGTAGCTCGCAGGCCCCATGCGCGCGTCCTGATAGTCGATGATGCGCAGGCGCCCCTTCGCGTCCACCATCAGGTTCGACGGATGAAAGTCGCGGTGGCAGAGCGTCCGCGGGCGGTTCGACAGCTCGGCCGCCACGTCGTTCAGCTCGGCCCTCAACTGCGCCTCGTCGCCGTGCTTGATGGTCTCGCCGCGCAGGCTCTTGAAGTAGTGCTCGAAGAAGTAGTCAAGCTCCCAGGAGAGCTTGGCCTCGTCGAAGGCGAGGCGGCTGGCGATGGACTGGCGCTCTTGCGCGAGCGCGGTCGCGGCCTGTATGTCGGCGATGACTGTGATGGCCTGCTCAAGGTATGACTCGCGGTCATCCTCAGAAGCAATCTCGAAGACACGGCGGAGCTGGCGGTCGCCGAAGTCCTCTTGGACGATGATGCCGTTCAGAGGGTCAACGTCGAGGATGGAAGGGACGGGCAGCCCCGCCTCCGTAAAGAGGCGCGTCACGTCCATGAAAGGGTGTATTTCGGGGTCGAACGGCTCTGGATAGACGGCGGCGACGGCCTTCGAGTTTTTCCAAGGGATGCGGAAGTATTCGCGCGTCGAGGCGTCGGGCGTGAGCGCCAGCACTTGCTCCGTGTCGCCCCCAAGCCGCGCGACGTACTCCGTCAGGCGCTCAAGCGCCGAGGTGCGGAAGGCGTTCGGGGTGATCTGCGAAGGGTGATGCATCGGGCGAAACGTCGGGGCGGCGTTAAAGGTGCAGACGAGCTTGAGCGGGAGGGAGTGTTGGGGGCGAGCCCTCTCCGGCTTCTTCTCGGCGGCTGCGGTCTTTAATCTGTCTTTAGCTGCAATTTTCGGCGCGTGTGAATTGTATCACTCCGGTATTGGCGCCACAAAATTTGAGCCGCGGAACTCGCCGCGCAGGCCCTTCTCCGGTCGCTCGACGCCGCGCGCGAGGTCGGCGCGGACGACGACGACGTTGTCGAAAAGCTCGCCAGGGCCGACGCGGACTCCCGCGCCCAGCACCGAGCGCCGGACGCGCGCGCCGCGTGCGACGTAGACGTTCTCCCAGAGCACGCTCTCCGTGACGCTCGCGCCGTCTTCAATGAAGGAGCCTTCACCGATCTCTACGTCTCGCCCCTCGCGCTTCAAGAGCGTCACGCTCGTCTCAAGATAGCGGCGGACGGTGGAGAGCTCGTACCAGGAGCCGTATGCGACGTGTGCCGCGACGCGTTCACCGCGCGCGATGGCCGGGATGTACACGTCCGTCACCGAATGTGAGAAGACGCCGGGAGGGATGAGCTCGAAGACCCTCGGGTCGAGAATTTGAATGCCCGTGAACATGAGAGGCACGTCTGTCCCCTCCTCTTCTTGAGCAGCGCCGGGGGCGCTGCCGGCCTTATCGGACGCGGACGTGGGGTAGCCGCCGAAACCTTCGACGAGGCGGTCGCGGACGTTGACGGTGCTGTAGCGTTCGCGCAGAGGGTTCGGGCGCAGGATGAGGGTCGCGAGCGCTTCGGTGCGACGGTGCGTGTCGAGGGCTGCTCGGAGGTCGATGTCGGTGGCGAGCTTGCCGTTGATGACGACGAAGGCGTCGCCGTCGAGCTGTTGGCGCGCGTTGCCGATGGCGCCGCTCGTGCCGAGGATGACCGGCTCTTCGACGTAGTGGAAGCGCACGCCGAATGCGCTGCCGTCGCCGAGCGCGGCGCGGACGGAGTCGGGCTGGTGATGCAGGTTGACGACGATGTCGTCGAAGCCGTAACCGGCCAGATACTCGGCGACGTAGCCGATCAGCGGCCGACCCATGAACGGGATCGCGGGCTTGGTGCGGTCAATCGTCAGCGGCCACAGGCGCGTCCCGTAGCCCGCGGCAAGAATCATCGCGCGCATGAAGCCTTCGGAGCCTCTCTTTCAGTCTTTGACGGAAGCAAGTCCGAAGAACTTAACATAGTTGCGCGCCATGCGTGAAAGCAACACTCGGTGAAGGGCCGCCCCAAGGCTCCTCCCGTGGCCGATTTGCGGGCTCAAGCAAAAACGCCACAACCGCGGGCTCCGGCCGGAGCCGGGGCGGCACTCTCATAAGACAGTGTTTGATTGAAAAAATGGTGCTGACGCTCGACGAACGTGGCGCGTTCGGCGTGGCGCGTCGGTTGCCATCCTTCCCTGCATCAAGGCCGGGAGGGCTTTTGACCTTACCCGCGGTTTGCAAACTTGTACATGAGGAGACGACGATGAAGAACGTTCTGACGAAGACTATTTTGACGCTGGCGCTGGCCGCCACGGCCGGGGCGCCGGCCGCGTTCGCCAAGCCGAAGAAGCCGAAGCACAGCGCCGAGCACGTCGCGGCCGTGAAGAAGTGCAACGCAGATTACAGCGCCGCACTCAAGGCGGCCAAGACACTGAAGGGCAAGGAGCACAAGGAGGCACAGGCGAAGGCCAAGCAGGAAGAGAAGCAGTGTCTCGCCGCCGCGCCGCAGTAAGACGAATGGAAGTATGAAGTAGGAACGCAGAACGCTGAACTGAGGGCGGAGGGCTTTTCAGTTCAGCGTTCTGCGTTCTGCGTTTTATGAAGCCTGCGCGGCGTCGCGGATGGTGAGGTCGAAGGTGCCGGGGGCGACCTTGCGGAAGCGACGGTTGCGGTTGAGAGAGACGGCGATGCTGATGGTCGGGTTCTGACCCGTAAACTGGAAGCCGCCTTCGAGCAGACGGTTATAGAGTTCGTTGACGTGGAGCGGCGCACCCGACTCGCGCAGCAGGACAGCCGCGGCGTGCGGGATGGTGCGCTCGAAGAAGCGGTCACTCTTCGGCGCGATGTCTGAGCGGATGGGCGGGATGTGGTGGCGGAAATGGTGCTCGTGCGCGGACGGCTGGCTCTGCTGGTAAGAAGCATGCGCCTGCGGTGCCTGCTGCGAGGCGCGCGCGTTGGCCGCCGCGTCGCGACGCAGAGCGAACTCAATCTCTGCGTCCGAAGGCGGAGCGGCCGTCTGCGCCGCGCCGAACATGGACGAGAGGATGCGGAACATGGCCGCCTCGGTCTGGCTGATGATGGCGTCCATCTCGTTCAGCTCGGTGCGGACGCGCTCGGCCTCGGCCTCAAGGTCGGCCAGCCGCGCGTTGAGGCGCGAACGCGTCGTCCGCGATTGCCTCAGCCCGTTCTCAAGTGTGGCGAGCAGATTTTCGTCAGGCATGAGCGAAAGTCTCCCAGTTACATCTGCCTTTCAAGGATGTATGTAGGGATTGAGCGGAGCCCGTCCGCAAACTTGGAGGGCTCAATCTCTTCGAGCGCTTTGACGGCGGCCTCGGCGTAGGAGGCCGCCGCGGCGCGCGTGCGTTCGAGCGCCCCATTCTTCTCCGCGGCGCGCACGAAGGCGTCGCGTGTGAAGTCGCCGTACGCGCCCTCGCGCATGACGGACTGCACGCCGGCCTTCATCCGCGGCTCCTCTGCGAGCAGGTGGATGAGAGGCAGCGTCACCTTCCCTTCCAAAAGGTCAGCTCCCGCGGCCTTCCCCAGAGAGTCTTCGTCCGAGGTGAAGTCGAGCAGGTCGTCCACGAGCTGGAAGGCCGTGCCGAGGTTCATGCCGTAGTCGCGCAGCGCGCGGCCTTGCGAAGGGTTCGCGCCGCCGAGGATGGCGCCAATCTCGCAGCAAGCACTGAAGAGGTACGCGGTCTTGCGACGAAGCACATCGAAGTACTGCTCCTCAGTCACGTCGGCTCGGCCGAGCAGAGTGAGTTGAAGCAGTTCGCCCTCGGTCATCTTCCGCGTGACGTTGGTCAGGATGTCGAGGATGTCGAGCGAGCGCTCCTTGAGGCTCGTCTCGAAGGCCGACATGTAGAGCCAGTCGCCCATCAGCACGGCGGCCTGATTGCCGAAGCGCGAGTTGATGGAGGGCCGGTTGCGGCGCGTCTCGGCGTTGTCGATGATGTCGTCGTGGACGAGCGTGGCCGTGTGGAGGAACTCCATCACGGTCGCCATCCGCACGACGTTTGCGCGCGCGGCGTCGCCGCCGACCGCGTAGGTCGAGAGCAGAGTCAACGCCGGTCGCACACGCTTGCCGCCCGACGCGCGCAGGTAGTCGCCGATGTAGGCGATGACCTGTATGTTCGAGCGCGCCTGCCGCTCGAACTCCAACTCGACGAGCGCGAGTTCCGCCGAGACCAGATTGAAGATGCGCCGCGCCGTCAGCCGCTGCTCCTCGACCGCCGCTGTGTTACCGGAAGTGTTCATATGTGAGGAGTGATAAGTGATGAGTGATAAGTGATAAGAAAAAGCCTCTGTCGTTCTTTCTTATCACTTATCACCCATCACTTATCACTTAGTTCGACCTGTAGTTCGTGTACTGCATGTTGACGCCGAAGTCTTTCGACTTGAGCTGGGCGATTACGTCCTGAAGAATGTCGCGGTCGCGCCCCGTGACGCGGACGGTGTCGCCCTGAATTGCGGCCTGAACTTTGAGCTTCGACTCCTTGATGAACTTGACGATCTCCTTGGCCTTCTCTGAAGGGATGCCCTGCTGGATGGCGACGTGCTGGCGGACGGTACCGCCCGCGGCGGGCTCGACGCGCCCGTAGGAGAGCGCCTTGAGCGGCACGCTGCGGCGCACGAGCTTCTGTTGAAGGATTTCGTTCATGTTGCGCAGCTTGGTCTCGTCCTCGGCGGTGAGTATCAGCTCCTCTTCGCCTTCGAGTTTGACCTCGGCGTGGCTGCCCTTGAAGTCGAAGCGCTGCCTGACCTCTTTCATCGTCTGGTCGAGCGCGTTCTTGACCTCCGCCATCTCTACTTTGGAAACGATGTCGAATGAGTTCTGTTGAGCCATAAGAAGTGTAAAAGTCGCCGCCAACCCGCCACGGCTTTTATAACATTTAAGGGCGGAGAGGAAAAGTTGATTGTGACGCTTGGCGCAGGGTCGCACGGGGTCGCGCGGTCGCAGTCAGTCGAACTCCACGCGAAAGAGAGTCGAGAAGTTTTGCGACGTGGCGTGCCCCAACTCTTCATGACTGACGCCGCGCAGCTCCGCGAGGAAGCGCGCCGTCTCGACGACGTAGGCCGGCTCGTTGCGCCGCCCGCGGTGCGGCACGGGCGCGAGGTACGGGCAGTCCGTCTCGACCAGCAGACGTTCGAGGGGCACTGTGCGCGCGACTTCGCGCAAAGCATCGGCCTTCTTGAACGTCACGTTCCCGGCGAATGAGATGTAGAAGCCGAGCCCGAGTGCTCCTTCAGCCAACTGAGGGCCGCCGCCGAAACAGTGCATGACGCCACCGCGCTCTGTCCCCGTGTACTCCGCGTGAAGGATTTCCAGCGTCTCCTCATCCGCTTCGCGCGAGTGGATAACAACGGGGAGTGAGAGGCTTTTCGCCAGCCGCAACTGGCGCGCGAAGACCTCTCTTTGCACCTCCCGAGGCGAGTTATCGTAATGATAATCGAGCCCTATTTCCCCGAGGGCAACAGCATGGGAACTGCCGTGGAGCAGGTCGGCCACATAACTCTCGGCGGTGTCGTCGTAGAGCTTGGCGTCGTGCGGATGAACACCGGCGGCGAAGTAAACATCTTCGTACGTCTGCGCCACCTTCAACGCACGCTCGAAATTGTCTCCATGAGGGTCGCCCGTCCCCACGTTCAAGATCGCGCGCACGCCCGCCTCCCGCGCCCGCGCCACGACCTCGCCTCGGTCAGCGTCGAACTCTTCACCATCAATGTGCGCGTGGGAATCAACAAACATAGTAGACAATAGTCAGTAGTCAGTAGCCAGTAGAAAACCCTTCTTGTCCGCGACAAGGTTACGAACGTCAGGCCATGGCACGCGGAGCGCCTACTGGCTACTGACTACTCTCTACTGTCTACTTCAGTCTAGTTCCATTCGGCACGTCCTCGGTGAAGGTGGCGAGGACGGGGCGGCCTTCGTCGCCGACGGAGGCCGCGAGCACCATGCCCTGTGACTCGAAGCCGCGGAGCTTGCGCGGCTTGAGGTTCGAGACGATGACGAGCTTGCGGCCGACCATCTTCTCGGGCTCGTAGTGCTCGGCGATGCCTGCGAGAATCTGGCGCGGCTCAGCCTCGCCCACGTCCACGGTGAAGCGCAGGAGCTTGTCCCACTTCGGCACGCGCTCGGCCGTCAGCACCTGCCCGACGCGCAGCTCGACCTTCACGAAGTCTTCAATCGAAATGTATGTGGCGACGCCCTCGGGCGTCGCTCCGGCCTCGGTCGCGCCCTTCTGGGGCGGCTGTTCGGGTTGTGTGCCGGCCGTGGTCGGCGCACCGGCGACGGCCGCCTGCGTGGCGTGCGCGCCCGTCTGTTCCGGAGTCGAAGCCTGACCGCCTTCAGCCGTCTGAGCTTCTTTACGTTGTGCCAGCTCTTTCTCAATCTCTGCCATCGTCTTCGCCTTGTCTATCCTCGGGAAGAGCGCCCCAACTTCGCCGACGCGTTCGCCCGCGCGCAAGCCTCCCCAACTCAATCCCGCGGGGTCAAGCTCCTGCGGGTCGCCCTCTAATCCCAACTGTTTCCAGACCGCCCGCGCAGACTCCGGCATCACCGGGTAGAGCAGGACGGCGAGCCAACGCAGCGTCTCCGCCGAGCGATAGAGCACCGCCCCCAGAGTCTCGCGCTGCTCCTCGTCACGCGCCAACTCCCAGGGCTTCGCTTCGGAGATGAACTTATCGACGCGCGCGATCATGCCCCACGCCGCTTCGAGCGCACGATGGAAGGCGTACTCCTCCACGTGCTGCACGAACTGGTCGCGCATCAGCTCAAGGCTGCTCGAAAGCTCCTGCGCGTCTGAATCGACGCCCGCGCGTTTCGCAAGCAGCCGCCGCCCTTCGGAGATGTCGGGCGGAGGGACTACGCCGTCGAAATATTTATGAATCATCGTCAGCGTGCGGCTGACGAGGTTGCCGAACCCGCTGGCGAGGTCGCTGTTGGAGCGTTCGAGAATGACCTCGTAATCGACCTTGCAGTCCTGCCCGAAAGACATCTCGCGCAGGAGGAAGTAGCGCACGGCATCGACACGGAAGTAGCGCAGCAGGACGGGCAGCTCAAGCGCGTTGCCGAGAGTCTTCGAGCCTTTGCGCCCCGTCTGGTCGAGCCACAGCCCGTGCGCTACGACCGCCTGCGGCAGCTCGACGCCCGCGGCCAGAAGCATCGCCGGCCACAGCACCGCGTGCTGCCGCAGGATGTCTTTGCCGAGCAGGTGAACGCCGGGCCAGAACTTCGCGTAGAGGTCTTCGCCCAACTGCGCGCGGCGCTGCTCGCTCCCCCAGCCGAGCGCCGTGATGTAGTTGGTGAGCGCGTCGAACCAGATGTAGACGGTGTGCTGCGGGTCGTCGGGCACGGGGATGGCCCAGCTCACCGAAGACTTCAAGCGACTGATGGACACGTCTTCGAGCCCGCCGCGCACGAGGCTCATGACCTCGTTGCGTCGCGCGTCGGGGCGCACGAAGTCCGGGCGCGACTCGTAGAGCGAGAGCAGCGCCTCGTCGTAGTCCGACAGGCGGAAGAAGTAGCTCTCCTCCGAAACCTTATCGAGCGGGCGCTCGTGTATCGGGCACAGAGGCGAGCCGCCCTCCTCGGCCGCGGGTATCATCTCGGCCTCGGTCTTGAACGTTGCGCACGGCGCGCAGAACCAGCCCTCGTAGAAACCCTTGTAGATGTTCTCGCGTCCCTTCGGCGTCTGGCGCGCTGCCGCGCGCCGCCAGAACTCGGACGCGCCTTCATAATGGAACGGCTCGGTCGTCCGCATGAAAACGTCGAAGCCGCCGTGCTCACCATCGAGAGAGAAGGCGGCGAACATCTTCTGCAACTCGCCGACGACGTAATCGACGTGCTCGCGCGGCGTGCGCCCTGCCTTCGCCGACGCGCGCTCGATGTTCGTCCCGTGCTCGTCCGTCCCCGTCAGAAAGTACGTCTCGAAGCCGCGCTGCCGGTAGTAGCGCTTCAGGAAGTCGCCGACGACGGTCGTATACAGGTGCCCCATGTGCGGCAGACTGTTCGCATAGTAGATAGGGGTTGTGACGTAGAAAGTTTTCATGTAAGCGAAGGCCGCATCACCTCATTCAGCTAAATTTATTTCTTCTTATAACGTCCGCCGCGTGGCACAGTCCAGACGTAGACCGTGCGATAGAGATTCTTCCAAGGCACGCGCACCGCCTTCTCAGGCGGCCAGTCGCCCATGCGAAAGTCGTGCGAGACGATGCGCGAGCCGGGGGGCAGCTCGCGCAGAAGCTTCGGGCGCAGCATGACGTTCAGCGTGTCCGACAGATAGAGCGTGACGACCGTCGCCCCGCGCAGGTCGGCCGCGAACATATCGCCGAGGCGGAAAGTGACGAGCTTGTCGAGCCCCTCGCGCTTCGCCGCTTCGGTCGCTTCCGCGACGAGCTTCGGGTCGATGTCGATGCCGACCGCGCGCACGCCGTACTGCTTCGCTGCCGCGAGCGGGATGCGCCCGTCGCCGCTCCCGAGGTCGAAGAGCACGTCACCTTTTTTGAGATGAGCCTGCCGCAACATCTCGTCAACAGTCTCGGGCGGAGTCGGAACAAAGATCACGTCCGGCTCGCGCAGGCGAGGCTTACGACGCTGAGCTGTGCGGCTCGTGCTTCTCTTCTGAGCCGCGGCACCCGCGCGCCCGCCCGCTTCAACCGTCAGCGCCGAAGCAAAGAGCACGCATGCAACCAGAGCGATTTTCGACAGCAACATTCTCATCATTCACTTCTCGCGGATCAATGCCATCGCCTCGGCGCGTGTGCGCGAGTCTTTGCGGAAGCCGCCGCGGATGGCCGACGTGATAGTGACGGCGCCCGGTTTCTTCACGCCGCGAATAGTCATGCAGGTGTGCTCGGCCTCCATCACCACCATCACGCCCAAGGGCTTTAAGCCCTCGAAGAGCGTGTCGGCTATCTCCGAAGTCAGACGCTCCTGCACTTGCAGACGCCGCGCGAAGGTCTCGACGAGCCGCGCGAGCTTCGACAGACCAACGATGCGCCCCTCCTTCGGGATATACGCGATGTGGCACTTGCCGACGAAGGGCGCGAGGTGGTGCTCGCACAGCGACGCGAAGTGTATCTCCTTCACGATGACCATCTCGTTGTGGCGGTCGCCCGGTAAGGGGTGGACGTGCTCCGTCGGGTCTTCGCGCATCCCAAGGGTCAGCTCCGCGTACATCTCCGCCACGCGCCGCGGCGTCTGCTGAAGACCGGCGCGCTCCGCGTCCTCGCCCACGCCTTCAAGGATGAGCCGCACGCCGCGCTCGATCTTTTCGAGGTCAACCTCGCGCGCGCCGCTCTCTTCAGAGCCCTCGTCCGGCTCGGTCGCGGAGAAGATGGTAGCCATCGTAAACCTCCCGAATCCTCGAACCCTTTAACTTTCAGAACTACGGAACCCGCGCATGGCCGCCTCCTGCACGACGCGCAGCGGGACTTTGTGTGCGCGGGCAGCCGCGCGGCAGTCTTCATACTCCGGCGTCGCGCCGAGTGTCCGCCCCTCCTTGCGCGCGACCTTGACGGCAATCGTACCGAACTCAGTCTCGACAGTCACGGCCTCTCGCTCCAACGTCTTGCGGGCAACCGTGTACGAGCGCACGCCCAGCGTCGGCGTCTCCGCAAACAATAGCTCGCGCATCGCCTCGCCGTCCGTAGGCCGGCACAGGATAGAGACGAGCACGCCGGGCCGGTTCTTCTTCATCTGCACCGGCGTCAGGAAGCAGTCGAGCGCGCCGCCTTCGAAGGCGCGCTCCATCAAGTGACCGAGAACCTGCGGCGACACGTCGTCAACGTTCGTCTCTAACATCAACAACTCTTCATCGCCCTCCTGCGCGACGACGGCCGTCGTCTCTTCTGCCTTTTCAGTCTCGCCGACGAGCACGCGCAGCACGTTGGGAAAGTTCTTGTACTCCCTCCCTCCCGCGCCGTAGCCCGTCGCCTCGACGCGCATGAGAGGCATCGGGCCAAAACCTTCGCACACGCTCGCCACGATGGCCGCGCCCGTGGGCGTGACCAGCTCGCCGACGATGTCCGTCGAATAGACAGGCGCTCCGCGCAACAGTTCTGCGACCGCGGGCGGCGGCACGGGGAAACGCCCGTGCGCCATCACGACCATGCCGCTCCCGACGTGCAAGGCTGACGCGATGAAGCGCTCGACCTGTAAAAGCTCAAAGCAGATGCATGCGCCGACCACGTCCACGATGGCATCAACGGCGCCGACCTCGTGAAAGTGTATGCGCTCGACGGGCACGTCGTGGACGCGCGCTTCGGCCTCGCCCAGCCGCCGGAAAATCTTTCGCGCGCGCGCCTTGACCGAGTCGTTCAGGCGAGAGCCGTCGATTATCTTCTCGATGTGCGAGAGGTGCCGATGCTGCTTCTCCTCGCGCGTGAGACGCACAATCGCGCGCGTCGCGCTGATGCCGCTGCGGTCAACCTTCTCGAAACTTATCTCGAAGCCTTCAACGTCGAGCAGCGCGAGACGCTCCGTCAACTCGCGCGCGTCGGCGCCCGCGTCCACGAGCGCGCCGAGCGTCATGTCGCCGCTAATCCCGGCGAAGCAGTCGAAGTAAAGCGTCTTCAACTAAACTCCTTCCCTTCCAGCAAGGGCAGAATCTCGCCCGCCGCGCCGCGCAGCGTCACGTCGCAGGCTTCGGAGAGCGGCGTCGGCTCCGGGTTGACCTCGACCAGAAACGCGCCCGCATCGGCCGCTGCTAAGGGCAGCCCCGCCGCCGGGTAGACGATGGCCGAAGTGCCCACGACGAAACAGAGGTCGCACGCGGCGGCACATTCGGCCGCTGAAATCCAGACGCGTTCCGGCAGCATCTCTCCGAAGAGCACAACGTCGGGCCGCATCTGTCCTCCGCACGCGACGCACACGGGCGGTCGCACGTCCGCGGGCTTCTCGCGCAGGTCTTCCCTGCCCCCGCAACTCAAGCAGCGAGCACGCCAGACGTTGCCGTGCAGTTCGAGCACTTCGCGCGAGCCCGCTTCCGTATGCAGGCCGTCAACGTTCTGCGTGGCGAGCGTGAAATGCTCGAAGCGTTCCTGCCAGCGCGCGATTGCTCCGTGCGCGGGGTTCGGCCGGCAAGTTGAGAGCACGCCGCGTCGATAGTCGAACCACTCCCAGACCTCGGGCAGGTTGCTCCTGACCATCCCGGCCGAAGAGATGACCTCGAACGGCATGCCCTTCCAGACGGCCGCGTCGCCGCCGCCGCGAAAGGTCGGCACGCCGCTCTCGGCCGAGACGCCCGCGCCGGTCAGCACAAAGACGCTCCGCGCCGAACGAAGCCGTTCCCGCAGCTCTTTGGGGATTTCCAGATGTTGGTTGGCGTGCATTGAAAACTCAAGGGATGGTAGCAGAGCGCGTCGGGCGAGTGTCAAGAAGAGTAGGCAGTAGACAGTAGGCAGTAGGCAGTAGAAAGACAAAGCGGCACGTTCGCCCTAAAGACTTAAGACGCACCGTCTCTGCTTTTCTACTGTCTACTGTCTACTGCCTACTGCTCATTAGCTCCGCGCGAATCGGCTGAGCTATACTCTCAGCTTTTCCGGCGAACCGAGAAAGTGTCAGAGGAAACATACGCCTTGAACCTGATCGAACTGCAACAGTCTTTGCGCGAGCGAGTGCGCGCCGCCGCGGCCGAGAAATTCGGAGTTGAGTTGGAACAACTGCCTTCGGAGGTGCCGCCGCGCACGGAGCTGGGCGACCTCGCCTTCCCCATCGCCTTCGAGCTGGCGAAGCGCATCAAGCAGGCGACCGGCGAGAAGCGCAACCCGCGCGTCATCGCCGAAGAGCTGAAGCAGGTGCTCGAAGCGGATGCGGCGGTCGCGCGCGTCGAGGTTGCAGGTGCCGGTTATCTCAATCTCTTCTACGACCGCGCGCGTCTGCTGGCAGGGCTCTCTTCGACTCCGACGGAATCTGCCGAAGCCCGACCCAAGCGCATGGTCGAGCACACGAGCGTCAACCCGAACAAGGCCGCGCACATCGGGCACCTGCGCAACTCCGTGCTCGGCGACACCTTCGTCCGCATACTCCATGCCAACGGCGACCGCGTCGAGGTGCACAACTACATCGACAACACGGGCGTGCAGGTTGCCGACGTGGTCGTCGGCTTCATACACCTCGAAGGCATGTCGCTCGCGGACGTGCGCGCGCTCGACGCCTCTCTGAAGGATGACTATCCGTTCGACTATTACTGCTGGGACTTGTACGCGCGCGTCGGCCTCTTCTATCGCGACGGCGACCCGGACGCGAAGGAGGACAAGGAGCGCCTGAAGCTGCGGGTCAAGACGCTGCACGCGCTCGAAGAGGGCGGCAACGCGACGGCCGAGCTGGCCGACTACGTCGCGACGCGCATCGTCCACTGCCACCTCGACACGATGCGTCGGCTCGGCATCACGTACGACCTCCTGCCGCGCGAGTCTGAAGTTCTGCACTTCCTCTGGTCGCACGCCTTCGAGCGCATGAAGGAGTCGGGCGCGATTCGGTTTCAGACCGAGGGCAAGAAC
>JBJMGQ010000416.1:0-4456 GCA_045807845.1 Pyrinomonadaceae bacterium
ACCCGAAGATAATCGAGCCGCTCGTCCCCGTTGACTTGGTCATCGACCACTCCGTACAGGTGGACTTCTGGTCGAGCGCGGACGCCTTGCGCCTGAACATGGAGACGGAGTTTCGACGCAACCGCTCACGCTATCAATTCCTCAAGTGGGGCATGCAGGCGTTCGAGAGCTTCAACGTCGTCCCGCCCGGCATCGGCATCGTCCATCAGGTCAACCTCGAATATCTCGCGCGCGGCGTGATGGAGAAGGACGGAATTTATTATCCAGACACGCTCGTCGGGACGGACTCGCACACGACGATGATTAACGGGCTCGGCATCGTCGGTTGGGGCGTCGGCGGCATCGAGGCCGAGGCCGCGATGTTGGGGCAGCCCGTCTACATCCTGACGCCCGACGTGGTCGGCGTGAACCTGTCGGGCAGTTTAAGAGAGGGCGTGACGGCGACCGACCTCGTGCTGCGCGTGACCGAGATGTTGCGGAAGGCGAAGGTCGTCGGCAAGTTCGTCGAGTTCCACGGCGAGGGCGCGGCGAGCATCCCCGTCGCAGACCGCGCGACCATCGGCAACATGGCGCCCGAGTACGGCGCGACGATGGGCTACTTCCCCGTCGATGAGAAGTGCTGCGAGTATCTGCTCGCCACGGGGCGCGACGAGAGCCAAGTCGAAATCTTCCGCGCCTACTACAGGGCGCAGGGTCTCTTCGGCATCCCGCGCGCGGGCGAGATTGATTACAGCACGACGCTCGACCTCGACCTCTCGACCATCGAGCCGAGCGTCGCCGGCCCCAAGCGCCCGCAGGATCGCATCGAGCTTTCGGGGCTCAAAGATAAGTTCGAAGACCTTCTGCGCAAGCCCGTCGGCGAGAACGGCTACGACCGTCCCGAAGAGCAGATCGGCGAGCGCTTCCGCGTTGACCTGAGCCGCGAGGTGCACGAAGTCGCGCGCTCTCTGCCCGTGCTCCCCGGCGCGCTGCACTCGGGCGGCGGCGGGCAGGAGCAGGAGTCCGCGCCGAACGTCGTCGCCACCGAGACGGTCGGCAGTCTCGGCTCGCGCAGCGACAGGAACACGAGCGCGGCGACCGAGTTCGAGATGATGAACAACCGCCCGACGCCCGACCGCGTTGACTTCGAGGAGCAGACAGCCGAGTTCATCATCCAACCGGAAGGCGGAGCCGAACTCGGCCACGGCGACGTGGTCATCGCCGCGATTACGTCATGCACCAACACCTCGAATCCGGGCGTGATGCTCGCCGCCGGCCTGCTCGCAAAGAAGGCCGTCGAGCGCGGCCTGCAAGTGCCGCCGACCGTCAAGCCCTCGCTCGCCCCCGGCTCGCGCGTCGTGACCGAGTACTACCAGAAGACGGGACTGCAACCCTACCTCGACCGGCTCGGCTTCCAGACGGTCGGCTACGGCTGCACGACCTGCATCGGCAACTCCGGCCCGCTCGACCCGCGCATCGAAGCGGTCATCAACGAGCACGACCTCGTCACCGCCTCCGTCCTTTCGGGCAACCGCAACTTCGAGGCGCGCGTGCATCAATCGGTGCGCGCCAACTTCCTCATGTCGCCGCCGCTCGTCGTCGCCTTTGCGCTCGCGGGTCGCATCAACATCGACATGAATAACGAGCCGCTGGGGCAGGACGGGCAGGGCGTGGACGTGTACCTGCGCGACATCTGGCCGACGCTCGAAGAGGTGGGCGAGGTGCTGGGCGCCGCGACCGACCCCGAGACTTATCGAAGACTCTACAGCGACTTCTCCGAAGCGAACCCGCTCTGGAACGACATCCCTTCGGTGACCGGCGAGGTCTATCAATGGGATCCGCAGTCAACCTACATTCAGGAGCCGCCCTACTTCGAGAAGTTCAGCATGGAGCCGGGCAGCTTCTGCGACATCCTCGGTGCGCGCCCGCTCGCCGTCTTCGGCGACTCGGTGACGACCGACCACATCTCGCCCGCGGGCGCCATCAAGGTGAAGACACCCGGCGGCCGTTACCTGCTCCTGCGCGGAGTGGCGCATCAGGACTTCAACTCGTACGGCTCGCGCCGCGGCAATCATCAGGTGATGGTGCGCGGCACGTTCGCCAACGTCCGCATCAAGAACCTGCTCGCTCCGGGCACAGAGGGCGGCGTGACGATGCTCCAACCGACCGGCGAGCAGATGCCCATCTACGATGCGTCGGTTCACTATCAGGCGGCGGGCGTGCCGCTCGTCGTCTTCGCGGGCGAGGAGTACGGCACGGGCTCTTCGCGCGACTGGGCAGCGAAGGGGACTCTGCTGTTGGGCGTCAAGGCCGTCATCGCCGAGAGCTTCGAGCGCATACACCGCTCGAACCTCGTCGGCATGGGCGTGCTCCCGCTCCAGTTCAAGAACCACGTCAACACCGAGACCTTGGGCTTGGACGGCACGGAGACCATCGACATCACGGGCTTGCAGGGCGGCGAAATCACTCCACGTCAGGACGTGACGCTCCGCATCCGCCGCGCCGACGGCTCAGAGCAGGAGGTGCCCGTCACCCTGCGCATCGACACGCCCATCGAGATCGAGTACTACCGGCACGGCGGCATCCTTCCCTTCGTGCTCCGGCAGTTAATCTCGCAGTCCTCCTGACTTCAAAGGAGGACTTGATAAAGGAGCGTACAAGGGAGCGCGGGCACGAGGCCCGCGCTCCTTTACTGTAAGATAAAGCGACGATGGGATTATTCATCTACACAACGGCGGGATTCGTCCTGCTGGTGCTCATCATCTTCGACATCTACGCGACGGTGCTCCATTCGAGCGCGCGTTACGGCCCCGTGGGCGAGTCTTTGAACCGCTCGGTCTGGCGCGTGGCGCGCGGCATCTCCTTCAGGCTCGCGCGCCCGAACCGGCACCGTCTCCTCAACATGATCGGGCCGCTTCTGCTCCCGCTGCTCATCGTCGTCTACGTCGTCCTGCTCACGCTCGCCTTCGCGCTCGTCTACTATCCGCACGTCCCCAGCGGCTTCACCTTCGGCGTCCAGCATCCGGAGCCGGGCTGGATGGACGCCGTCTACTTCAGCGGCGTCACGCTCACCACCGTCGGCTACGGCGACGTGGTGCCGCGCCTCGCGCCGCTGCGCTTCCTCGCGCTCTTCGAGGCCGCGTCGGGGCTCGTCGTCATCTCGCTCGCCATCACCTACATGCTGACGGTCTACGGCGCGCTCGAACGCAAGCGCGCCGTCGCCGTCTCGCTCTATCATCAGGCGGGCGAGGGCGCCGACGTGGCGGGCTTCCTCATTCATCACTTCGTCGAAGGTCGCTTCTACGGGCTGCGCGACGCGCTACGCACCGTTACGCGCGACCTGCAAGGGCTGCTCGAATCGCACATCGATCACCCCGTCATCCACTACTTTCACCCCGTCGAGGTCTACAAAAGCACGCCGCGCGTCCTCTTCCTCCTGCTCGAAACCTGCACGGTCATTCGTGCCGCGCTCGACCGCGAGGAGAACAAAGACCTGCGCAACTACCCCGAGGTGCGCACGCTCGACGCGGGCGTGCGCCACGTCCTCACGCAGCTCGTCGATTCGCTCGACCTCGAACGGCGACGACGGCCGCGCCGCCCGACCGAGCAGGAGGAGCAGGAGACCACACAGCGCTGGCGCCGCCGCTACGAGCAGACGCTCACGCGCCTCCGCGAGGCGGGCATCGGCATCCGCCGCGACCCGGAGCAGGGCTGGGAGGAGTATCGCGCGCAGCGCGAAGAGTGGGAGTCGAAGCTGCGCCGCCTCGCCCTCCACCTCGGCTACGACTGGGATGAAGTGACCGGCGACCGCGACCTCGAAGACGCCTCCGACGAAGGGAAGGAGGAGCCGCGTGAGGAAACTCGGAAGGATGAACGCTGAACGATGAACTGTAAGACGAGATGCCTTCAGTTCATCGTTCAGCGTTCATACTTCCGAGTTTGAAGCGCGGGTGTTAAAGTAGGCGCACGCTCAGACCGAAACACATTCCAACAGACCGAGACACACACCGAGATTTCATCCGGAACGGGAGAAAAATTTTATGTCATCAGCGAAGTCGGCATCCGAGACACCCCGCACATACCAACTCTTCATCGACGGCAAGTGGGTAGACGCCGAGTCGGGCAAGACCTTCACGACGCCGAACCCCGCGACCGGCGCCACGCTCGCCGAGGTCGCCGAAGGCGACAAGGCCGACATCGACAAGGCCGTCGCCGCCGCCCGCCGCGCCTTCGAAGGCTCGTGGTCGAAGGTCTCCGCGCGCGACCGCGGACGCATGCTCTACAAGCTCTCGCAGCTCATTGAGGCGAAGACGCCCGAGCTGGCCGCGCTTGAGACGGCCGACAACGGCAAGCCCATTAAAGAGACCTCCTACGTTGATCTGCCGCAGGTCGTCGAGAACTTCGAGTACTTCGCCGGCTGGGCGACGAAGATCGAGGGCGAGACCATCCCCGTCCCCGGCCAGATGTTCAACTACAC
>JBJMGQ010000417.1:0-9373 GCA_045807845.1 Pyrinomonadaceae bacterium
GAAGTCGTTGAGCCCGACCTTCCGGCCCAAGCCGTCGCCCGAAGAGCCGGCCCAGCTCAGGCTGCGCGTCCACGTCGGCGTCATGTAGCGGACGCCGCGACGGAAGTAGTGCTCGACGCGTTCGAGCCGCTCGTCAATCGCGTAGCCGCCTTCGAGGCCGAGCAGCGCGGCGAGCTTACCCTCTGCGTGCGCGCGGCGAATGTCGGCGGCCGTGGTGGCGAAAGTCCAAATCTCCGGGTGGCGTTCGGCCAAAGCGTGGACGGCTTCAACCTGTGCGTCGGCGCGCGCGATGGCCTCCTCGCCGCCCATGCCGTAGAACTCCGGCTCGACCCAGACGGAGAAGAACTGCGCGTCGAGCCCGCCCTCGCGCATCCGCACGGCGTCGAGGTGCGTCGTCTCGACGCGGCTGCTGAGGTCGGCGCCCTCGTCGATGACGAACTGCACCGTGTCGGCGTGCATGTCCACGGCGACGGCGCGGCGGTGAATCGAGAGCGTTTCGTCGTTCGGAGTTGTGTGCGCGGTCAATGTCATCACTTGATGCAAGAAGCTCTGGATAAATTTCCGCTTGAGTATAGCGCGCTTCGCCCGCGGCTCACGTAGCACTCTGCAAAGGCGTCTCTCCGATGCGGAAAAGGTCTCTTGAAAAGGCGCGGCGCGGCCGTATTCTGCACGAGTTTCGCGGCCGTGCCAAGCGCGTCGGGTTTCTTGCCAAGCGCGTGCGATTTAAGGTATGGTGCCTTCTTGAAACCCGTGAACACAAGCATTGACGCCAGCCCGATTCTTACGCGTGCCGTCGTAATCGCATCCCTCGCCGCCCGCCGAACCGTGCGCATCATGTCATATCAAGTCCGTCGCCGCCTGCGGCCGGGGAGAGTCTAAGGAGCTATAAAGCAATGTCGAAAGACGATCTGGGTAAGAAGGAATTTAAGAAGCCGGAGATTGCATCCGAGGTCTGGCGCGACGGCGAGTTCGTCAAGTGGGACGACGCGCGCGTCCACGTCATGTCGCACGTCCTGCACTACGGGTCGAGCGTCTTCGAAGGCATCCGCACCTACAAGACGCGGCGCGGCCCGGCCGTCTTCCGCCTGCGCGAGCACATGCAGCGGCTGCTCAACTCGGCGAAGATTTATCGCATGACGCACGTGTGGACGCTCGACGAGCTGTGCGACGCGACGGTCGAGCTGGTCAGGCGCAGCGGGCTCCAACAGTGTTACGTCCGCCCCATCATGTTCCGCGCGCTCGACGAGGAGCGCCCGGCCTTCGGCGTCAACCCGTTTCCGAACCCGATGGCCTGCTACATCGGCGCTTGGGACTGGGGCAAGTACCTTGGCGAGGAGGCCATCGAGCAGGGCGTGGACGTGTGCGTCTCTTCGTGGAATCGCCTGACGCCGAACTCGATGCCCGCGATGGCGAAGGCCGGCGCCAACTACATGAACTCGCAGCTCATCAAGATGGAGGCGCTCACGAACGGCTACGCCGAAGGCATCGCGCTCGACGACCGCGGGTACGTCTCCGAAGGCTCGGGCGAGAACATCTTTCTCGTCCACGGCGGCAAGGTGATTACGCCGCCGCTCTCCTCCGCCATCCTGCCGGGCATCACGCGCGACAGCGTGATCGAGATTTGCCGCGCGCTCGAAATTCCGCTCGTCGAGTCGGGGCTCCAGCGCGCCTCGCTCTACGTCGCCGACGAGCTGTTCTTCTCGGGCACGGCGGCCGAGATTACGCCCATCAGAAGCGTTGACCGCATCACCGTCGGCGAAGGCCGACGCGGCCCCGTCACCGAGCGCATCCAGAAACTCTTCTTCGAGATCACCTCGGGCGAGCGCGAGGCCCCCGGCGACTGGCTGACCTTCGTCGGCGAGCACAAGTCGGCCCCACAGCCCGAGCCCAACGGCCACCACGCCGCCCAAGTTGAAGAGGTGCGTAAGGCCGCAACCCAATCGACGGCCGGCGACACACGCGACGCCATCCACGTCACGCTCACGGAGTAGTAGCCGGCGAAGAACTCTTTGAGGAAATGAAGAGTGGCCGGAGGCGTCGTAAGCAGCGACGCCTCCGGCCACTCGAATTTTGAGAGCATAGCGGGCGGCCTAGTCCCCGTCCTCGACCTTCACATCCTTCGAGTCTTTGACCAGCTCGATGCCGTGGAGGCAGTCCTGCCTGTGTTGGTAGCCCTCGCCGGACGCGGCGATGATTCGACCGTTGCCCGCCACGAGCCGCCAGCGCCATTCGCCCCCGGCATCCTTGTAGACACTGAAAGTTCTGTGGGCGTCCGCGTCGCCCAACGCTTCGGTGCAGTGGCCCACCTGCCCCTCGTAGAACTCAAGGTCGCCCTTCGCCTTCGTCAAATCCTCCTCGAAAAGCGCCTCGTCCGTGCCACATTTGGCGGCCGTCTCCGTCAACTCTTTGACATAGCACTTGAGGCCGCGTGCCTTCTCTTCAAACTTCGTCCGCTGCCCTTTGAGAATATCGCGATGGTCAGTCATGGGTTCTCCTTCCGTCGGTGTCGCGCCCGTATATCATGCGGGGCGGGGGTTGGCAACAACTTCTATGACGAAAACGTTGTTGACGCTCGTTCGGGCTGACGGCTAGAATGTTTCTACGCGCCGGCCGCACACGCCGCCGAGGCGCCGCCCCTGCCGCAATCCACCCGGCGAAACAACCCGAGACACTTTCGAGCCCGAGCGAAGCGCGCCGACAGACGTGTGCCCACGCTCCGTTCGCCCTTTGCCCGCGAAGTTTTTTCCGAAGAGAATTTATGCCAGTCAAAATCGACGAACTCCTGCGCGTCGCCGCCGCCTTCGGCGCATCCGACCTGCACTGCAAGGCCGGCTCGCAGCCCTTCATGCGCATCGGCGGCGAGCTGCGCCCCATCTCGACCGCGCCGCGCCTCACGCAGGAGGACACGCTCGACATGGCCTTCTCGATGATGTCGAACCGGCAGAAGCAACGCTTCAAAGAGGTCTCCGAGGCCGACATCGCCTACGGCGTCTCGGGCCTCGGCCGCTTCCGTGCCAACGTCTTCCAGCAGCGCGGCTCGGTCGGCATGGTCTTGCGCGTCATCCCCGACAGGGTGCGCTCGATCACGGAGCTGGGACTGCCGCCCGTCATCGAGCGCATCGCAGAGGAGCAGCGCGGCCTCGTCCTCGTCACCGGCACGACCGGCTCAGGCAAGTCCACGACGCTCGCCGCGATGATCGACCACATGAACTCTAACCGCGGCGGCCACATCATCACCATCGAAGACCCGATAGAGTTCCTCCATCGCGACAAGAAGTGCTTCGTCACGCAGCGCGAGGTGGACGTGGACACGCGCTCGTTCGCGGAGGCTCTGCGCGGCGCGCTCCGGCAAGACCCGGACGTGATTCTCGTCGGCGAGATGCGCGACCACGAAACCATCGAGACGGCGCTGACCGCCGCCGAGACCGGCCACCTCGTCCTCTCGACCCTCCACACGCTCGACGCGACCGAGACCATCCGCCGCATCGTCTCCTCCTTCCCGCCGCACTTGCAGAAGTCCGTCCGCATCCAGCTCGCGGGCATTCTGCGCGCGGTCATCTCGATGCGGCTCGTGCGCGCGGCCGAGGGCGCGGGTCGCGTGCCCGCCGCCGAGATCATGATCTCGACCGGGCTCATCCGCGACTACATCATCAACGAGGAGAAGACCTCGCTCATCCGCGACGCCATCGCCGCCGGCACCAGTCAGTACGGGATGCAGACCTTCGACCAGTCGCTCTTCACGCTCCACCATTCGGGGCTCATCTCGATGGAGGAGGCTTTGCGCGGCGCGTCGAACCCGGACGAGTTCCGCCTGCGCGTCGCAGGCATCCGCTCCGCCTCCGATCAGGCCAAGGAGGACATGGAGCGCGTCACCACCGTCAGCAACGGCTCGCAGCGCGAGCGCTGAAGGAAGGCGGAAAAGTAGTGACGAGTGACGCGTGACGCGTGACGAGTAAGTCGAAGTTTTTACTCGTCACACGTCACTTGTCACTCGTCATTGCTCTTTTGCTTTTGCCTTACCCTTGGCTAGTTGTTAATATTTTTCGCGTACTGCCCCGAAGACGGAACCGCCTCTTGGCCGTTTACGTCTCCCGTTAAGAGTTCGAGTCCCGAGAGTCCGTAAGGGGTGACGAGCGAGCCGTCTGAATGAAAGAGTGTCCGGCCTGCCATCGCTGCTTCGCAGACCACGTCAATCACTGTCCGAGCGACGGTGACCGCCTGAAGTTTCTCATCAACCTCGACACGACGCTTGACGAGCGTTATCTGCTCGAACGCAAGCTCGGGCAGGGCGGCATGGGGCTCGTCTTCAAGGCGCATCACAAGTTCATCAAGACGCAGCACGCCATCAAGGTCATCCTCCCCGACCTCGTCGGCAACGACCCCTCGCTCGCCGCGCGCTTCCGGCAGGAGGCGATGGCCGCCGCCGCTATCCGTCACCCGAACACCGTCAGCGTCACCGACTACGGCGTCTTGCAAGGGACGACGCCTTACCTCGTCATGGAGTTCGTCGAGGGGCGCTCGCTCCACGAAGTTCTCGCCGAGCAGAAGCGCCTGTCGCCCGTCGCGGCCGTCGAGATCATCCTCGCCGTCTGCGCGGGCGTGGCCGCCGCGCACCGGCAGGGCATCGTCCACCGCGACCTCAAGCCCTTGAACATCATGTTCCGACCGGGCGAGCCACCCGGCGAGACGCTCAAGGTGCTGGACTTCGGGCTGGCGAAGATTAAGTCGGGCGAGCTGCTCGGCTCGTTCGTCGCCGCGCAGACGCAGGGCATGATGGGCTCGCCCTTCTACATGGCGCCCGAGCAGTGGAGCGACGACGACATCGACGTGCGCGCCGACATCTACAGCATAGGCGTCATCCTCTACCAGATGATTGCGGGCGACGTGCCGTTCAAAGGCAAGTCCGTCCCTTCGATTATGCAGATGCACCTCAACACCGCGCCCGCCCCTCTGGCCGAGCGCGGCATCGAGGTGCCGCCGCTGCTCGACCGCGCCGTCCAGCATGCGCTCGAAAAGTCACCGGAGAAGCGCCCGCAGTCGGTCGAGGAGTTCGTCGCGGAGCTGCGCGAGGCCATGCCGCAGCTCGACGGGGACTTGCGCGAACCCGGCGCGACGACCGTGCAGATCGGCCCCGGCGAGACGATGGGTTTCAAGAACCAACAGGGCATGCGGACGAGCACGCAGGCGGAGAGCGCCGACAGTTTGAAGACCATCGCGGGCGTGTCCGACTCGTTCTCGTTGGGCGCGCTCGAAGAGGTCTCGGGGCCCGCCGGCTCCGCGCCCGCGTCCGGCTCGGACACGGGGCGCCAGAGCCCTGCGCAGACCGCCGGCCCGTTCGGCGCCGCCCAACCCGACTCCACGCAGCCGCCCCCGCACGCCGCGCTGACCGAGCCGCTCTCGCCCGACACCTTCGCGGTCGAGGAGGAGCGCCGCCGCGCAGAGTCTCTGCGCCGCCAGCAGGAAGAGGAGGAGCTGAAGCGGCAGGCCGAGGAGAGCGGGCGCCGCGAGAGGGAAGAGCGCGAGCGACTCGAAGCCGAGCGGCAGCAGCGCGAGGCAGAGGAGCGCGCGCGCCGTGAACAGGCGGAGCAGCAGCAGCAACGTCGCGAGCTTGAAGAGAGACAGCGCCGGGAGCTTGAAGAGCGTCAGCGACGAGAGGCAGAGGAGCGCCAGAGGCGTGAGGCGGACGAGCGCGCGGCGGCGTTGAGTCTTGCCGCCGGGTCGGCGAGTGCGGGTGCCAACGCGGCGGCCACGCGACCGCACGTCATCCCAACGGGCATCGCTCCGACGGGAGTCCCGCCTCCGGCCGATGCGACGACGACGAGTTCGCGCACGCCGCTTATCATCGTCGGCGTGGTCATCCTGCTCGGGCTGTTCGCGGGGGTCATCGGCGTCGGCTACTTAGCACTTAAAAAGTTCCGCGCGCAGAACACAAACGGCATCGTCAACACGAACTCAGGAGTCAACAACAACGCGCAGGCGAACAACAACTCCGGCCCCTCGAACCAGAACACTGTGGTGCCGGGTGACAACGGGACGCGCGCAGACCTCCTCTGGATTCCCGGCGGCACGTTCCAGATGGGTCGCTCCGACGTGCCGCCCATCACCGATGAGCTGAAGGCGAAGCGCGCGGCATACCTGCTCTGGATGTACACCCAGTACCCTGCGCATGAAACGACCGTCGGCCCCTTTGCCGTTGACCGCACCGAGGTGACCAACGCCGAGTACGCCGAGTTCGTCAAAGCGACGGGGCACGCGCCCCCGCCCGGCATCTGGGACGGCACGCACCCGAAGGCGGGCGAGGAGCGTCTGCCGGTCTCGAACGTCTCCTATGGGGACGCGACGCAGTTCGCCGCGTGGCGCTCGAAGCGCGACGGCGCGACCTATCGCCTGCCGACCGAGGAGGAGTGGGAGTTCGCCGCGCGCGGCGGAGACTCGACGCGCATGTACCCTTGGGGCGCCGCGTGGACGCAGGGGTACGCGAATCTTGGCGGCACAGAGCCCGCTCCCGTCGGCTCGTTCCCGCTCGGGCGCACGCCGCAGGGACTCGACGACATGATCGGCAACGTGTGGGAGTGGACGTCTTCCGAGGCTTCGATGTACAAAGGTAACGACCGGACGGCGCTGGCGCCGGAAGACCGCGGCAAGGTGGTCGCGCGTGGCGGCTCCTTTAAGAGTCGTCCCGACGGCGACGAGCCCGTCACCGTCACCGCGCGCCGCTGGCTTCCGCGTGACTTTCGCGACCCCGTCCTCGGCTTCCGCCTCGTGCGCGAGGAGCGTTGAGGCTCGATAGCTTTTCATCAACTCAAAAGTTTTAAGGCAATCATTCGTATGAAGAATCAGGCTGGTAAAGAGAGACGTTTCTGGACGGGCGCGCGGGTCGCGCTCGCGTGCGCGGCGTTCGGCGGCGTGGCGCTCGTCGCCTCCAACTGCAAGTCAAACGACACGGCGAACCTGACGGCGAACAGCAGGCCGCAGGCCAAGTCCACGCCGCAGATCACCATCACTTCAAAACCGGGCGCGCAGCCGCCGCAGCAGCAGCCGCAACTCGAAAGCGTCCCGGCCGCCGCTTGGAACACAGAGATTCAGTCGGTGGACGGCGCGAAGTTCCGGCTCTCGGACTTCAAGGACAAGGTGGTCGTGGTTGACCTCTGGGCCACTTGGTGCGGCCCTTGCCGGATGGAGATTCCGCACCTCGTCGATTTGCAGAGGGAGTATGGCGCCAAGGGCGTCGAGATCATCGGCCTGACGACCGAAGACCCGTCTGAAGACGAAGCGAAGGTGCGCGACTTCGCCAAAGAGTTCAAGATAAACTACAAGCTCGGCTGGTCGCCCCGCGAGGTCTCGCTGGCGCTGATGAACGGCAACGGCAGCATCCCGCAGACCTTCGTCATCGCCCCCGGCGGTCGCATCGTCACCAAGTTCCGTGGCTTCAGCGACCGCATCCCCGACATGATTCGCGCCGCCATCGACAAGGCCAACGAGAAGACGGGGGATTGAGGGGAGCAGAAGGCAGATGGCA
Source organism: Pyrinomonadaceae bacterium (assembly GCA_045807845.1). Lineage (GTDB taxonomy): Bacteria > Acidobacteriota > Blastocatellia > Pyrinomonadales > Pyrinomonadaceae > QHXN01. The sequence goes on from JBJMGQ010000417.1 coordinate 7,520, forward strand.
GTAGGCAGTAGGCTGTTAAGGCAGGAAGACTTTAAAGAAACAGGTCTTAAAGAATCGGAGGCGGCGAGTCAATAAACTCGCCGCCTCCGATTCTTTCCGGCAGACGCATCTTCTTTAGGACGGATGCCTCAAGAAAGGCTTCTTGCCTTTCAACTGCCCGCTGCCATCTGCCTACTGCCTACTGGCTACTGCCTCCCCCGCTCATGCCGCCGCCGGAAGGCAGAGGGAGTTTGCCGTCTGCGCCGCGCGTGAGGGCGATGAAGTCGGCGTCCTCACGCAGCGAATGGAAGACGGCATCGACGCGCGCCTCCATCATCTCTTTGGCACGCACCGCGCGGTAGCGCTCGAACTCGAAGAAGTGACGACGGAGCATCGCGAGCGCCTTCTCGCGCTCGCCGAGCTGCGCGTAGATGGCGGCGAGGTTGTACGAGGCGGAGAGAAGCTGTTCGTTCTCGCGCGCGATCTTCAAAGCCTCGTCGCCGCGCCCGCTGCCCGCCATGAAGGCGGCGGCGAAGATCAGGTTGTAAGGGTCTTCCGGGTCGAGCGCGAGCGCCTGCTGGATGTAGCGCCCGGTCTTCGCGCGGTCGCCCTCGGAGTTCCAGAAGACGGCGAGGTTGCGATAGGCCAGCGGCAGCGGGTAGGTCTTGACTGAAGCCTCTATCAGCCCCAGCCCCTTCTTGAAGTTGCCGTCGTGGATGGTCATCTTCCCCAGCCCGTGCTGTGCGACGGCGCGCGAGAGCGGGTCGGCCGGCATGTCAAGAATAGCTTCGAAGACCGCGCGCGCCTTGCCCCACTCGCCCGTGTGGTGCCGGTACAGTTCGCCGAGGTAGCGCAGCGGCGTGGCGTCGGCCGGGTCGAGACGGTGCGCGAGGCTGTAGAGCCTCTCGGCCTCGACGTAGCGCGCGGCCACCTCTGCGCTTAAGCCGTCGTGCATGATGCGTTCGATGCGCGCGCTCTTGACCGGGTCGAAGACGGGGACGGGGGCGAAGGTCATCGCCGCGACATCTTTCGCGCCGAGCTTCTTCAACTCCTTCGCCGCGTCCTTCGCCTTGCCCGGGAACATGCATTTCTGTTCGAGCACGGGGCGGAGCAGCTCGACGGCAGCCGCCGCGTCGCCGGCCTTCGCCTTCTCCTTCGCCTCCTTCAGCTTCGCGTCGAGCGCGCTCTCGCGCTGCTTGACCTCAGACTCGACGAGCTTCTCGACCTGCGCGACCTTGAGGATGCCGCTCGCGTTCTCGGCCTTACCGATGGGCGCGCCGTCGGGAGTGGCGAGCACGGCCACGGGTGGCTTCGCGTCGCCGACCAACTTCGCGCCCTCGGGCGTCTGGTAGTCGGCCAGCTCCATCGAGATGCACTGCGAAGCGTAGAGCGAGAGCGTCCGCGACTCGCGGAGGCTCGACTTTTTCAGCTCGTCTTTGGTTAGAGGGAACCAGTACAGGACAAGCCCCGCGGCCGGCGGGTCTTTCGGCTCGCGGACTCGCCACGGCACGGGATAGGTCTGCTGAGTCGAAGAGCCACCGGAGGACATGCCGCCCCCGCCGCCTCCGCCGCCTCCGCCGCAGGTGGCGAAGGCCGGCGAGAGAGCGAAGAGTGTGACGAGGAGCAGCGATAGAAGGCGTGTGACGGGGGATTTCATGGCGGGGATTGTAACAAAGCGCACGGCCGAGGCACAGTGTTTTGGGGAGCGTTGGACGTGTGTGAAAAAGGCCGCCCCCTTTCGGAGGCGGCCCGGCCTCTACCTTTTATTGCTTTACTGCTCTCGTTGCTCTTCCAGCTAGAGCTCGCCGTCTTCGCGCAGCTCGCGCCCTTCGCGCTCACGCTCAGGGTTCTGCGTGCCCTGCGCGACCGCCTCGC
>JBJMGQ010000418.1:0-9815 GCA_045807845.1 Pyrinomonadaceae bacterium
CCAAGATTCGAGCACCTTGAGGCTGCCGTCAATCTTCTCGCCTTCGGTGACGACCACGACGTGCGTGGCAAACCACGCGCAATGCTCCATGGAGAAGGAAGGGCGTATCCCCGCGCGCGCCGCGGCGGGCGCAAGAAGGAGGAGAAGCAAGATGGTGACGTATACCTTCATGACCTATTCACGGCGCGAATCCTTTCCACTTCGGCACGGCCCGATGATGATGGAAAAGCCTTGTGCATAGAACATCAGGACGCGATCACTTATAAATTACCTTGACGGGCATCGGCAATGATTATACCTTCTAGTCCTCCAAGGGAAGGCAACGACCTGCCGGCGGCTTCTCGGCTTCCGAAGGTGCTCATCTACCTCTAACGAACTCAATCAAGGGTCGCAGTCTTTCTCCGAATCTTTCTTTAATACTCGTGAACTCCTCGCCGCCTCCGGCGTTCGCATGCAGCCGTAAAATGAACCGCCTGCGTCGCCGGGACTATCCTTTCCGGCACTTTGCCGTCTCACTCTCCGGAGGCCGTCCGCCATGAGTTACCAACAAAATCACCACCTCCAGCTTACGATTCGCATAGATGGTACACCTCGCGAAGACGACAGCGTCGAGCACATCTTTCTCGTAGATCAGGCCGGGTCGGACTTCACCTTCTATCAGCGAGACAAAGCAGAGCCGGACGCAGAGAGGCTGTGCCGGATTTTACAGCAGGGAGGGGCGCGGGCAGACCGCAAGAAGCCGCCGGACGTGGTTGAGGGCGAAGACGAAGACGAGGCGACTCGGCGCCCTTTGACGGAGACGCTCTCCGGTCAATTAAAGGAGTCGCCCGCGACGCCAAAGCAGGAGTACAGCTTCCCGTGTCGCATCAACGTTCTTCGCTCACAATTCATCAAGGACGAGTTGGTCGAGGTGGAGAAGGAGCTAGTTCTTCTTAAAAATCTACGCGACGCTAAAGACGGGAGACCGCCGGGCCCTCACTACACAGCGCTCCTGTCGGTGCTGACTGTCGAGACGCGCGGAGATTTGGACGGAGAGGAGCACGCGGACAAGAAGCCGCTCGACGAAAGAGTCATCGAAGAACTGAACGACCTGCTGGCGCGCGACATCTCAGAGGAACTCTTGGAAAAGACTCTGACGCCGTATGAACAAGAGCTGGTCGCACAGGTGAAGGATGACCCCGGCGCGCGGATGAGGCTGAGCAACTATCTCCGCTTCAGCTCCCTTTTCAAAGACGCCGTCAAGTCCATCGAGTCGCGCATCAGGAGGGGACGAGTGCTGGCTGCGCTCTCCTACGAAGGCAAGTACTGGAGCATCACCTTTCGCAAACAGGAGACCGGCTCCGGCTACGCCCCCTCCAAGAAGATTGACGGGACGCTGAACTCTATCGAGGAGCTGTGTGATGTCCTCTACGAAGAGATCTTCCACGTTGTCAGCCGGAGCGAAGCGACCGCTCACGCGAATGTGGAAGGGGCTGAGAAGCTCCCCGAGATAGGCGGGCTGGTGGTCGTCGCCGGCTCGACCAACTCTGCGAAGAGCCTGATCACGCGGGGACTCATCCACCTCTACCTTGATGAAGCAATCCGAAACAACCCGAAGCGGCGCCCGCACCTCGTCACCTTTGAAGACCCGATAGAGAAAAATTTCATCTTCGAGCCGGGTGACACGGGCGACGTGGGGTCGCTGGCAGAGAAGATTGATTACACGCCGCGCCAGCAGGGAGCAGACGCCGCCGACCTCGACGACGCGCTCCACGATGCGCTGCGGCAGACGCCGAAGGTCTTCTTCGTCGGCGAGACGCGCCGGAGAGAGGACTGGCTGCGGCTGATTGAATTCGCCGCCACGGGACACCTTGTTATCACCACCGCCCACGCCGGGTCGCTCATCGAGGCGATGCACAAGATTCTGCTCGCCGCCAAGGCGAAGACGCCCGCCGACCGCAACGAGATCGCCAGCCGCCTCCTCGCCGTCATCCAGCTCAAACGTGCGGAGGTCGCCGGTTATGAGAACTGCGACGTGCTCGTCCCGGCCGTCTGGCGCCGTGTGCCGCGCGGTGTGAACTCGCTGACCGCAGAGGGGCTCGCCTCCATCCTGCCGCACAGTCACAGCGATGAGAAGAGGCCGTGCAGCAGCCTCGGCCGTACATACTTCGCCGAAGTTCTACTCGAACGAGCCAAAGCGCGCATCCCCGACTCAAATTTCAAGAAGGCCCTCACGACCAGAGCCATCGAGTGGGACTTACAAGGAGCCTGACATGCCTAAAACTTTACGCTTCGGCATCGAATCTCTCGACAAGCTCCTCGGCCCGAACGAGTGCGACCATGGCCTCCACATCGAAAAGAGCGACAGGAAGGCCGATGCCGAGAACGGCAAGAAGTCAGTCGTGGATGACGGCAAGGAGGTCGTCGCCGATGGCGACAAGAAATCGTCGGGCATCGGCCCTACCACGAGCATCTGCCTGACCGGGCCGGACGGCACGGGCAAGTCCGTCCTCGCGCTCCATCTCGCCGCGCGGTATATGACGGACTGTCGCGAAGAGCAGAAGGATAGGGACGTGCTGCCGAAGGTCTTCTACATCTCGACCGACCTCACCTACAGCATGGCGCACAAGATTTGGGGCAATTTCGATCTCTACCGCCCGTCGCTGCGGAAAGAGCCCTTCGGCGTCAACCAGCCGTTGCGACTCAGAGATCAGGATGGCAATCCGACGAAAGACGGCGCGCGGCTGAACCCCGTCGGCGACCCGCTCGAATTGTGTGACAGGACGCCCGGCGAGATGAGCTGCGTGCTGGCCGGCGGCGACGAATTCGAGGTCTACTTCGTTGACCTCGCGCAGACGACGGCCGGCGACGACTGGGGCTTCGTGCACCGTCTGCTGTCGGTGCTCACGCCGCGCAGTGAGCCCAACGCGCCCCGCGACCTCGTGCTGCTCGACGCCGTCGAAGGCTTCGAGACGCTGGTCGGCGACATCAATGCCTTCGGCGACAAGTCCACACGCCGTTCTCGCATCGCGCAGGTGATGCGACTGGCGGCGAACAAGTGTCACCTCCTCTTCGTCGTCGAAGAAGTTAAGAACGAGCGCCTGCCCGAAGAGTTCGTGACCGACGCCGTCATCCGCCTCCGCAACGTCGAGAGTAACGGCTACATTCGCCGCACCGTCGAGGTCGAGAAGACCCGCGGGCAGACGCACACGCGCGGCCAGCATCCGTTCGTCATCCGCGACGGCCGTGGCTCGACCACCGGCAACATGAAGTATGAGAACCACGACGACCCGCGTGTGCTCAAGTACGGCGTGGTGCTGAAAGCCGATACGGAGGCGGAGGCGAACGATGGCGAGACGCAGAGCTATGTGCACGTCTTCCCGTCGATCAACAATTTGAGCCGCGAGCTGATGGAGCAGCGCGGCGAGCCGAAGAACGAGCCGCCGCCGAACAAGTACGCGGCCTTCGGCATCCCCTACCTCGACACGATGCTCGGCGGCGACGGCGAGCTGCGGCCGGAGGATGACGGGTCGGACACGAGGGGGTTGCCATGCAGCAGCGTCACGGCGCTCATCGGCGACGCCCTGACGCAGAAGGGCGTGCTCGGCCGCGCCTTCCTCAGCCGCACGTTCTACTCCTTCGCCCGCACCCTTGCCAAACGCGTCAACGAGGAGCCGCCGGAGTATTTGGCGAGGGCGCAAGCGGAGGGTGTGGACAAGTTCAGGCAGTACATAAAGCAAATGGGCGATGAGCTGCTCAAGGATGAGGAAGTCAGGAAGAAACTCGGCGTGGCCCTGTTGATGACGACGCAGGACACGCACGTCGAGACCCTGTCCAAGGAGTTCATCCGCTGGCTCAACCCCAAGAGCCTGCTCGGCAGCATGGGGGGCGATGTCGCCGACATGTTCGTCGAGGTGCTCAAGGGCTTCATCGAAAAGAGAACCATCTGCCGGCGCATGGAGGTGCACGACGTAAGCTCGCCCGTGCTGGCGCATATCTTCCGGCGCAACATACAGGCGGCGCAGTCCATGCTCCTCGGTCGGAGTGTCGAGGGGATGAAGACCAGCGGCCGTTACAAAGAGTCCTGGCGGATACGGATGGTCATCGACGACTTCAACGCCTTCCGCAACACCTTCCCCGACATGCACAACGACCCGCTGCTCGTGCCCTTCATCCTCTTCAACCTCGGGCGCGAGGGTATCTCCACGCTCGTCATCGACACGCAGAGCGGCAAGCCCGACATCGCTCTGGCCGAGCGCTTCGAAAGCTCGCTGCGTGAGGCCGCCGACTACCGGCTCTACACTTGGCGCATCCCCTTCTACGGTGAGACGCGCATCGCCATCACGGCCATCCCGCCCATCTCGACGAACAGCCGCGGCCTCATCCGCGAGCTGAGCGGGCAGGGCATGCACGGCTACATGCAGGCGGAGGCTCAGCGCGAGGACAGGCAGCTCACCGTTGATCCGCACTTCGAGCTGTACGCAGGGCTCGAACGCGGGCTCCCGCATCCAGTCCCGCTCGAAATCCGCCTCTACACGGGCTCGCACGCGCTCGTCAAATATATCGAGGAGGAGAACGTCTTCTTCAGAGAGCTGTTCGTGCCGAACCCTCCCAAGCAGGACATCATCGTCGGCTTCGACCCGCCCAACTACGAGTCGCTCCGCGAGTTCTGCTACCTTCAGCGCGACACGCGGCTCGACTACACACTGGTTTTTCAGGTGGACGAGTTCTGGGTGACGTGGCTGACACGCCAGTCGCGCATGCGCAAGGGCGGCGTCCTCCAGCAACAGTGGCCCTACCTCAACACCATCACCGTAGACCACAACGGCGACCCCGACCCGGCGGCCGATGCCTACCACCTCTTTCAGAAGACGTACGACGACTTGAAGTTGCGCGCGGGTAAGAAGGACGGCAAGGACGTTGAGGATGCCGCAACGAAGTCTGCGCGCGAATCCCGGCGGCGCGACTTCTACGACGACGAGCGATTGGAGTACGGCTTCGGGGAAGCCTTCGACGATAAGCAACCGGCGGCTGGCATCGGTGATGCGGACGAGGAGAAGGGCCACCCCTTCGACGAGATTGACCGCGTGCCCTTCCACTGGGATTTTGCCTTCATGCTGTGCAGGGAGAACCTCTGGAACGAGTACCTCAAGATGGAGAAAAGCTCGAACCAACTCAAGAAGTACAAGAACAAGCTTGAGAAGTACAAGAACGTCGAAGAGGTGTGGAACAACATCAAAAAGGCCAAGAGCGAGAGCGACGGCGATAAGAAAGCTGCGGGCAAGCGCGGGGGCCACCAAAAGCTCATCTCGTGGTTCGACTTCTTCAAAGCTTGCAAGGAGGTCGCCGAGTATCATTCGGCGCGAACCTCGACCCACATCCCGGCCTTCGACTTCACGACGAGCGACGGCGAGTCCTTCTCCTGTCTCTTCCTCGAATTGTGGGCCTCGGAGACCTACGACACGCGGAAGGTCTTGAAGGGGGGTGAAGACGCATTCGACTTCGCGCAGGCACTCTCGACCAAAGTCTGGAAGCGGCAGCAGGGGCGCGAGGAAAAGTCTCGAACTCCCCCGCACGTCGGGAACGTCCCGGCTAAGGGCGGGAAGAGGGAGCAGGTGCACGAAAGTATGAGCCTGCTGAGGGCGCTCGAACGCGAACAGGGGCAGACACTCAGCGCGCTGCTCAGGCAGAGGAAGGAGGGGGAAGGAGAGAGCCGTGTGCCGGGCTACTCCATCGAGCTCTACAAGGCGTGGCTGCTGCTGACCGAGGTGATGAGCTTCGAGGAGTTGGTCAGCACGCCCAGCAATCTCTCTTTCGATTTCAAGCCGCGGCAGTCGAACCCGCAGGCGGTCGCCGCGCACCACTGGTATCAGAGCGCGTGCGACCTGATAGACCAGACCGGGTCTTCCGAGAGCCTCGTGGCCGTCCGCCTGCCCGGACACTTCTCCGTGCGCGGCGACTGGTTCCTCGGCGTGGCGGGCGGCAGTCGCTCGGGCCGCCTCGCGCACAGGGCTTTCGATCTGCTCAGCAGCCGGCGCGCGAACATCAAGCGCCTTCAACTCGGGCTGGGGCTGCCGGTCAGGAAGATCGTCCACGACGAGAAAAATTTCGACAAAGTCCGGACGAGGCTGATCGCGACCGACCACAAGACAGGGAGGCTCGACAACGTCACTTACAAAGACTTCCTTGAGATAAAGGGAAGGACGCTCAAGGGCAAGTTCGGACAGGACGAAGGCGAGGAGTTCTACTGGCTCTGGCGCAGCAGCCTCTACGGCTACGCGCGCTACTCAAGGGTCTGGCAGAAGTGGCTCAACCGGATGGCGAACTGGTGGCACACCATCTACACGCGCCATAAGACGGGCTGGACGCCCGGCTTCGAGGTGTACCAGAAGATAAACGAATACCGGGCCAGCCAAGAGGCCAAGATCGTCGAGTTAGAGAAGTACGAGAGCTGGCGCGAGTTTGACAACTATAGAGACATACTCTTGCAGGAGCTACAACAGGTGAGCTTCGGCAGCGGGTGAGCCGTGGGTAAGTGTGTAGACTCAGTCGCCCTCAAGAGTTGACGGCCACGCGCACCTGCGTGAAGACGTGGTTGACTATCTCGCGCGCCCTCTCCTCCGCCGGGGCTTCGGCGACGACGCGGATGATGGGCTCTGTGTTCGAGCCGCGCACGAGGAACCAGCCGTCCGGAAGCATGACCTTAACGCCGTCGCGTTTGTCCAACGGGTAGCCTTCGTACTCGCGCTCGACCATGCGCAGCGCGTCCTTAATCTTGTGCGACGGGCAGGCCAGCTTCTCTTTAACAAGGGCGTACGGCGGGAGCGACGCGAGTATCTCGGAGACCATCTGTCCTGACTCGGCCAGTAGATGCAGAATCAACGCGGCGCCGACCAGACTGTCGCGGCCGAAGTTGATGCGCGGATAGATCACCCCGCCGTTACCCTCGCCGCCGACGACCGCGCCGACGCGGCGCATCTCCTCTGTAACGTTCGCCTCGCCAATCTTCGAGAGCGTCAGCGGGCAACCGAAGCGCGCAACGGCCGCTGCGAGCGCGCTCGAAGTCGAGAGGTTGGCGACGACCGGCCCCGGCTCGCGGTCGAGCACGTACAGCGCGGCGAGCACGAGCGTGTAGTCCTCGCCCACGGGGCGGCCCCGTTCATCCACGACCGCGAGCCGGTCGGCGTCCATGTCCTGCGCAAAGCCTACGTCCGCGCCGTGCTCGCGAACGGCCGCGCACAACCCGCCGAGGTTCTCGGGCAGAGGCTCTGCGGGACGCGGGAAGAGACCGTCGGGCGTCGTGTTGATAGTAAAGACTTCGGCGCCGAGCGCTTCGAGCAGGTGCGGCGTGACGACGGAGCCCGCGCCGTTGCACGAGTCGAGCACAACGCGCGGCCTGCGCGCACGCCGGGGCAGCGGCCCCAGCGCATCGAGGATGGCGCGGACGTGTATGCCGGTTGCGCCCAACAACTCCTCGACCGCACGCATCTCCGCGCCCGGAACCTTTGTGTACTCGCCCTGATGATAGATGTCGAGCAGCTCGCGCGCGGGCCCGGGGCCCAGAAAGAGTCCGTCCGCGCCGACGAACTTGAGCGCGTTCCACTCCGCGGGGTTGTGGCTCGCCGTAATCGCAATGCCGCCCTGCGCACGCAGGTGACGCACGAGCACCTGCACGGTCGGGACGGGGCAGACCCCCACGTCCACGACGCGGCAGCCCGAGGAGAGGAGCCCCGCCACGACCGACTGCTTGACCATCTCGCCCGACGTGCGCGTGTCGCGCCCGATGACGACCGTGCCCGAGCCTGTGTAACTGCCGAACGCCTGTGCGAAGCGCACGAGCAGCGTCGGCGTCAACGACTCGCCGACGACGCCCCGCACGCCTGAGATGCTTATCTTGAGTGTCGGAATCGCTCGCATGGTTTGTCAGTAGACAGTAGACAGTAGTCTGTAGAACAACTTCCTTATTGCGAACTCTACAGTTGTCAGCGTCAACGCCCGCTTAGCGGAGCCTACTGGCTACTGGCTACTGTCTACTTCCTTAATCTATCGCGCGCCCAGTCAACGAGGTCGCGGGCGGCGTGCTCGTCCTCGGCCTCTGCGATGAGGCGAATCATCGATTCGGTGTTTGAGGCGCGCGCGTGGAGCCAGCCGCCGGACGCGTTGAACTTGATGCCGTCGGTCAGGTCGTGCGCGTAGCCCTCGCTCTCAACCTCCGAGCGCAGTTGTTGCAGCAGCGAGTAGAGCTGATTGGGCTCGACCTTGACGTTGTGCTTAATCATGGAGAGGCGCGGCAGACGCGCCGCCACCTCAGAGAGCGGCTCGCCCGAGAGCGCGAGATGTTCGAGGATGAGGCCGACGGCCGCGGCGCTGTCATGCGTCGGGTGGACGAAGGGGAGCGAGACGCCTCCGCTCCCTTCGCCGCCAAGCACGGCGCCGGTCTCGATCATCGTCTCGGAGATGTAAGCCTGACCGACGGGCGCGCGGACGACCTGCGAGTCGTGGCGTGCGGCCACGAGCTCGACGGCGTTGCTCGTCGAGACGTTTGTGACGACGGTGCCGGGCCGTCGCGGAAGCAGTATCTCGGCGGCGAGCACGAGCGTGGCCTCTTCGGAGAGCGGCTCGCCTTTTTCGGTGACGACGCCGAGGCGCTCTCCGTCGGCGTCGTGCGCGAACCCCACGTCGGCGCGTCCCGCTTTGACGACGGCGCGAAGCTGCGCCATCGTCTCTGGTGTAGGCTCGGGGCTGTGCGGGAAAGGGGCGGCGGGGTCGTCGTTGACGGCGAGCACTTCGCAGCCCAACTCTTCGAGCCAGCGCGGGATCAGCCGCGAGCATGCGCCGTTGCAGCAGTCAACCGCCACCTTCAAACGCCGCGCGCGGATGGCCCCGGCGTCGAAAGATTTCAAGAGAGTCTCGACGTGACCCTCGACGGCGTCCGCCTCCTCGACGCGCCGCGACACCTTATCCCAAGTCGCCTTTGTGAACTCGCCTTGATGGAAGATGTCCAACAACTCTTCGGCCTGCGACGGGTTCAGGTAGAGCCCGTCGGCGCGCACGAACTTGAGCGCGTTCCATTGCGAAGGATTGTGCCCCGCGGTGACGGCGATGCCGCCCTCTGCGCCTTCGCGCACGACGGCGAGCTGCATCGAAGGGGTCGGGCAGATGCCGAGATCGACGACCTCGCAACCGGAGGCGAGGAGCCCGCCGAGCACAGCGGCGCGCACCATCGGCCCCGAGGGGCGCGTGTCGCGGCAGACGAGGATGCGCCCGCCGTCGAGGTATGTCCCGAACGCCTGCGCGAAGGCCACGGCCAGCTCCGGCGTAAAGGTCTCTCCGACGACCCCGCGCACACCCGTGATGCCTATCTTCAGCGGTTTCATGCGACCTTAAAAATCACAGGGCGATTTCAGCGCGGGTGAGGGCGCCGCCACCGTGTCTTTGAACTTAACGGAGCGCCGTCGCATCTCTGCCACCCTTGCTTCAACCTCCGCGGGCGTCAGCGCCGCCTTCGCTTCGTGGAAGACCCAATCAATGTCCTCCTGATACGTCCGCACGTCTGAGGCTTTGACCATCCCATCCCTGACGAACCAGAGGTTGAAGTTGATGGACATGAGTGACTCAGGATAATAGTTGCCGCCGTGCTCGGCTAACAGCTTGCCGTCAACGAAATACTTTACCTTGCCGTCTGACACCTGCGTGACCAGCGTGTGCCAACCGTCTTGGCTCGTGCGGACGGTGTCGAAGACGTTGTCCTTCTTCCAGTTCGGCTCTGGATAGAACGTCTCCCAAGTAGTGCTGTAGAGCGTCGGCCCTTCGATGCCCCAGCCACCGTTGGGCAG
>JBJMGQ010000419.1:0-5996 GCA_045807845.1 Pyrinomonadaceae bacterium
CCTCGGCGGCGCGGGGTTGCGCGCAGGTATCGTCTACGACGCCGAGACGGTTGCACCAAGCGAGCGGCTCGAAGCCTTCTGCCGCAACGTCAAAGAGGCTTACGAAGGGGCTGCGCGCGCGTCCGACGGCTCGGAGGCGGCGCAACATTTCGAGTGGCAGGCGCGCGAGGGACAGACGAACGACTCCAACAGTCACGGCGGAGTCGAAGACTCTTCAACCGCGACGCCGCCGCGCGCTTCCGTCACGCCGGAGCGTGCGCGCGGAGTCGAGATTCTTGAGGACGCGGCCACGCGCGGTTTCCTGCAACGTCTGGGCGAAGCGCATACGGACGGACGCGCCGCCGAGTTCGTCGCGGGCGGGCGCGGGCCAGAGCAGGAGTCTCTGGTGGCGAGGCTCGCGGGCGCGGGGCTCGTGCGGCGCGAGGTGCAGATTAGTTGCCGCAAGGATGGGCGCTCGCTCTTTCGCCTGCCCTCGACGGAGGCGCTCGCCATCGTCACCGCGAGCAACGCCGTGTGCAGCGAGTGCGGCTCGGCCGTGGCCGACGAGCGCGCGGAGGAGCTTGTGACGCCGACGCCGCTCGCCTCTTCCTTGTTAAAGGACGGTGCGTGGCTCGTCAGCAGCCTGCGCGCGATTCTCGCGGGGCTGGGCGTCCCCGAGGGGCAGACCGCGCCGCGCACGGCGCAGGCCGAAGGCGAGGCGCAGTTGGTCGCGCACGTCTCGGGCGAGCCCTTTCTCTTCGTGCTGCGCGACGGCGACTTCACGGCCGCGCACGCGCGGCGCGCGGTCGATGCAGAGGCGGAGGCGCAGGCCACGCGCATGGTCGTGGTCGCCGCGGGCAAGGTGCACGACGAGGCAAGAGCGCGTCTGCGCGAGCACGCGCGCAGACGCTCGCGCGCAGGCAGCGAGACAGAGGTCGTCTTCGTCGAAGGGCTCGACACGGCGGCGGACGAGCTGCGCCCATTGGTCGAGCGCGTTGCGCAAGACGCGCTCACGCGCGAGCTATACGAGTTGGACGCCGACGCAGGCTTCGACGTGGGCTACGCGCTCGCCGCGCGCTTCCGCCTCGCACAGCACAGGCGCGATGGCGCGCTCCAAGACCTCGCCGCCTCCGCCGCCGGTGCTCTCTCCGGCAGTCTCCGCGAGTTTTAAGAGGAGTAGGCAGTAAGCAGATAGCAGTAGGCAGTTGAAAGCGCCGCTGTCTAGAATCTCGGATCAACTTTCAACTCCTTTAAGGCGGAGCCTACTGCCTACTGCTATCCGCCTACTGCCTACTGCTTCATTACCGTCCACGGCTGCCAATTTGACGCGAAGGGCGAAAGTGTTGTTGACAACGTTGCCGCGGTCGCGAGAATCTTAAGGGCAGCAAGCGCCGCCCCCCAGTGCGGTGGAACCATTCAGCCCTGAAGTTAAGAAGATGAACAACCGCTCTTTTCTGCTCTTGAGTCTAACGGCCGCAGTGTTTGCGCCCGTGCTCGACGCGCGCGCGCAGCAGGCCGCGCCGTCGCCGGCCTTCACGCGCCCGCGCGTCGTTAATGCATCGCAGCAGTCTACGGCTCAGGCCGCGCCCGCCGTGACGCAGACGCCCGCGCCGGCTCGTCCGCCGCAGACGCAGCCGTCAAGCGCGAGTCAGCAGACTGCTTCGCCCGCGCCCTCTTCCACACCGACCATGCCGCAGTACGTGGTGCCGGCCGTCCCTTTGCAGCCCGCGCACCCGCCGTCGCTCTCCAAGTTCCGCGAGCGCGCCGCAGAGGCGCAGAAACTTTTGAAGTCGCGCCTGACGCTCACCTCCTCGACGCCCAACACGGCCTTCGTCACGCTCGCCGCGCTCGAAGAGGGCTCGTCGAAGATTCACACGCTGAGTCTGCCGAAGGAGACTTTTCTCAACCTCGGGGCCGACGTGGTGCTGACGACGGCGCAAGGGTTGAACGTGCGCTTCCAAGTCGTGCGCTCGAACTACGTCAACACGGCGGTCGTCATCTCGGATGCCGCGACGGGTAAGCAGTTGACGCCGCTCGTCGTCGAGTACCCGATTGAGAAGTTCGGGCGCTTCCGCGAGATGGCCTATTACACCTCTGTGCACCCGGCGCTCGTCTCGCAGGAGGTGTCGAAGCACGGGCAGAGTTATGTGCGCAACATGCTCGACCTCGCGGCGCAGCGTCTGAAGGACAAAGGCAAGACCATCTCGCCCGAGACGGTGGACATCGCCGAGCGTCTCTGCCTCGTCGAGCACATAGACCACGACCGCTTCCGCCGAGAGGATAGGAAGCGGCTCTTTGAAGAGGTCTACGCGCTCTACTCTCTGAACGAGCTGGACACGTACCGTTACTCGGTCAGCACGGCGGGCGCGGGTGGGATGGTGCAGATGATTCCCTCGACATACCAGATGGTTCGGCGCGCGCACCCGGCCGTCGGTCTGAACCCGGACTTCGTCGCGGGGATGCGCAATCACGGCAACGCGCTCGAAGCGATGCTGCTCTACATGCAGGACACTTGGAACGGCCTCGCGCTCAGCGAGGAGGTGCTCGACGCGCTGACGAACAAGACGGCGACGCGCGCCGAGTTGATGGCCGCAGGCTACAACTCGAACCCCGCGCGCCTGCCGCAATACCTGCGCCGCGGCGGCACGGCCTGGAAGACGTTGATACCGCGCGAGACGCAGATGTACCTACAGATTTATTCGTCGGTCGAAGGGCTCATGCAGTACAAGAACCGCGGGAGCGATTCGGCTCAACCTACGCCGCAGCGGCCCGCGTCGGGAACATCGCAGAAGTAGGGAAGCGCGGCTCAGGCATTAACCACCGCAGACATAAAGACACGGCTTGAAGTCTGATTGCTTCAAGCCGTGTCTTTGTGTCTGCGGTGGTTATTCCTTTCCTAACGTTCGAGCGAAGCGCGATCCCAGTGGGCGTGGGTGGCGGCCGTCTCGTAGGTGTCTTGAAGGAAGCGGAGGAGCGCGGCGTCTTGGTCTTCGGACGTGCGGACGGCGTCATAGGGGAGGACGAACTCTTTGAAGTCCGTGTTGTAGTAAGCCGCTTCGGGGCCGACGCGCGTCTCCTTGAAGCCTTCGGGCTCGGGGTAGGCGTAGGAGTAGAAGATGGGCTCGGGCAGCGCCGGGCCGCCGGGCCAGAAGCCCGCGCTTGAGACTTCGTGCGAGTAAGCCTCGCGCGTGATGGAGTCGGCGACGCCGGGGGTGCCGGGATGCTCGGGCGCGCGGCGGCCGGAGAAGCGCGTGACGGCAAGGTCGAAGCTGCCCCAGAAGAAATGGACGGGGCTGCACTTGCCCTCGAAGCCCGAACGGAAGCGCTGAAAGACGCGCTCGGCCTGCACGAGCCCGCGCCAGAAACGATTCGCGTACTCCGGATCATAAGATTTGTGCTGCTCGTCCTGCTCGAAGGGGATGGGGTTCTCGATCTCGACCGGCGTCGTCCAGATTTTCACTTCCAACCCGAGCTCTTTCAACAGCGACGTGAACTCGCGGTAGAAGTCCGCGACCGTCCGCGGCGCGAGCACGAGTTCGCGCGAGTCGCCCTCGCTCGTCGCGATGCGGAGGCGGTGGTCTATGAAGTCGAAGTCCACCTGAAACGTCCTCTGCCCGTACGGCATCGGCGAGGTCGTCAGCCCCCTCGACGTGACGTAGAGCGGCACCTGCCACCAGTGGTTCACGAGCGGCGCCTGCGCGAGTCGCACCTTGCCCACCACCTGCGTCCACATGTGCAGCGTCGCCAGAGTCTCGCGCCACTGCTCGAAAGGGAGCGCGGGCCATGTGTTGGCGGTGCCGTGCGTTTCGGGAAGAGTCATCGGTTCGCTCCTGTCGTTCGTCCGTCTTAATCGCCATACTGCATGCTGTCGCTCAGCGTCGGGTCGGGCAGCGCGTCGCGGCGCGAGTCGTCGGCGTATTGGAGTTTGTAGAGGCGCCAGTAGAGGTCGCGGCGTGCGAGGAGCTGCTGGTGCGAGCCGCGCTCGCGCAGCTCGCCGTGATGGAGGACGAGTATCTGGTCGGCGCGCTGGACGGTCGAGAGGCGGTGAGCGACGACGATGGAGGTGCGGTCGCGCAGCACGCGCTCGATGGCCTGTTGGATGAGCTGCTCGGTCTCCGTGTCGATGGAGCTGGTCGCCTCGTCGAGGATGAGAAGCGCCGGGTCGAAGGCGAGCGCGCGTGCGAACGAGATGAGCTGCTTCTGGCCGACGGAGAGGCCGGCGCCGCGCTCGCGCACTTCGGACTTGTAGCCTTCGGGCAGACGCTCGATGAAGCCGTCGGCGTGCACCTCGCGCGCGGCCCAAGCGACGCGCTCGTCCGGCACGTCCTCGCGGCCGAGACGGATGTTGCCTTCGACCGTGCCGCTGAAGAGGAACACATCTTGAAGGACGACGGCGAAGTTCTCTCGCAAAGACTTCAAGTCCCACTCGCGCACGTCCACGCCGTCTAGAAGCACCTGCCCGCGCTGCACGTCGTAGAAGCGCATGAGGAGGTTCGTAATCGTCGTCTTCCCCGAGCCGGTGTGGCCGACGAGCGCCACCGTCTCGCCGGGCTCGGCCACGAACGACACGTCCTTCAAGACCCAGTCCTCGCCCTTGTAAGCGAACCAGACGTTGCGGAACTCGACGCGACCGCGCGCGCGCGAGTTTAGCTTCGGGTTCTCCGGCGTCGTGATGGCGATGGGCAGATCGAGCGTGCGGAAGATGCGCTGCGAGGCGACGAGCGCCGCCTGAAAGACGTTGTACTTGTCCGAGATGTCTCGGATGGGCTGGAAGAGACGCTGCGAGTACTGGATGAAGGCGACGAGCGCGCCGATGGAGAGCACTTCGCGCGTCGGCGTGTTCTGCATCACGCGCCAACCGCCGTACCAGACGATGAGCGCGACGCCGAGCGAGCCGATCAAATCGACGAGCGGGAAGAAGACAGCGTAGTAAAAGATCGTCTGGACGTTGGCCTGCCGATAGTCGTCGTTGGCATCGTGAAACTGGCGCAGAGACTTCGCCTCGCGGTTGAAAATCTGGACGGTCTGCGCGCCGGAGATGTGCTCTTGCAGGAACGAATTGATGCGCGCCAGTTTCGTCCGCACGAGGTCGTAGCCGCGCCGCGCGTGCTTGCGAAACCACGTCGTCGCCGCAAACAGCAGAGGCACGGTGATAAGCGCGACGAGCGTCAGGCGCCAGTCCATCCACGCCATGAAGCCGATGATGGCGAAGACCATCAACACGTCGCCCAAGCCTTCGATGACGCCCGAGGTGAAGAGCTCGTTGAGCGCATCCACGTCGGACGTGAGCCGCGTCATGATGCGGCCGACGGGGTTGCGGTCGAAGTATGCGACCTCCTGACGTTGGAGCTTGTCGTAGAGTTCGGCGCGCAGGTCGTACATGACGTACTGGCCGACCGACTGAAGCAAGACGGCCTGCAAGTAGGAGACGAGCATCTGCAAGAGCTTGACCCCGAGGAAGGCGAGCGCGAGCCACTGCAAGCCCGAGAGTTTCTTTGGGACGATGTGCCAGTCGATGGCGTACTGGAAGAACTTCGGCTCGACCACTCCGAGCGCATTGACGAAGAGCGTCAGGACGAGCGCCGGCACGATCAGGCGCTTGTACGGCCGCAGGTAGCGCAGCAGACGCCGCACGCTCCCGCGGTCGAACTGCTTGAGCGTCTCCTCCTCGTGAAACTGTTGGACTGTCGCTGACATCCTTTAGACTACAACCCTTCTACCAACTGACCCCGGCGATTCATCACAAGCCCTTGCGATAGGTGGCCTCCAACTGCTCGCGGCGCGGGAAGTGCAGCAGCATCCCGAGCGCGCCGAGCGCGAAGAGGAGGTAGGCGGCGTCGTTGCGCGTGACGAAGACGCCCACCAGCCCCATCAGCACGCCCGCCTCGCAGAGCGCCATCGAGAGGATGAAGCCGCCCTGCACCAGCATGGGCTGTTGCTGCCGCGCCGCGAGCCCGTAGAAGAACCCCCTCACGACGAAAGAGACGGCGACAAGCACGAGCGCCAACGCACCCAGC
>JBJMGQ010000420.1:0-3929 GCA_045807845.1 Pyrinomonadaceae bacterium
ACGAGCAGGACGGCGCGCGAAGAGTGCGCGCGGACGTGAGACACGAGTATTTTGAGGAGCCTCGTGGGGCTCATCGTCGTCACTTCGCCGCGCGTATTCTCTCCGCTCTCGACCGACATCGAATCCCCTCGCGTGTGCGTTTCGGCCTCCGACTTTTAAGGCACAAGTGAAGCGCGAAACTTATCACGGCGGGAGTTTTTTTGAAATTCTTATCCGTCGCGCGGGCGCGGCGCGGGGAAGCGACCACCAAAAGAGAACGGGGCTCCGAAACTTTTCGGAGCCCCGTCTGTCATTAAGAATGATGGCGGAGAGGGTGGGATTCGAACCCACGGTGGCCTTTCGACCACTCCGGTTTTCGAGACCGGTGCACTAAACCACTATGCGACCTCTCCGCGAGTGAAGCATAGTAACAAATGATGGCGTTTGTTATCAAATCTGACAGGTTGCAGCCGCTCGGACAGTGCAAAGAGTATCGTGATTCTCCACCCCGTGACAGAAATTCCGGTCACTTGTTGGTCACAAGTCACGACTGACGAGGCTTCGGAGAATTTTTGTCATCAAGGTGCGACGGCAAGTCCTCGTCATCTCGCGACGAGAACCGCGACGTTGCGCATGAGCGCCCATGCCGCGCGAAACGTCTCGCCTGACAGCGTGCGTTCACCGTGCAGCGGGTCATAGACCAGGATGCCGGAGGCGCTCGCCTCGACGACGACAAACGCGTGGGCGACGACGTGGCGCAGAACCACGCCATCGCGCAGATCGTGGACGGCGCGATGCGGATGGAGACGGGGGAGTTGAAGAAGGAGCTGAAGCGGTCAAGGCCGAGTTTGATCGCCTGCTCAGCGGCCGACGAAAGACAAGATGACCCGCCGGATAATCAGAGCCCGGAACTAACACCTCATGGTGCCAATGCCCTGTTCAGTCCGCGACCCTTTTCAATCCGAATACCGCACGCACTTCGCCCACACGGTCGCCGCGGTGGTTACACAACTCCGCGCCCGCGAAGCGGGAGAGCGCGTCGAGTTCGTCTGCGCGCAGAACCCCGAGTTGGCGCAACGTCTCGACGGCGGCGGCCGGGCGCGCGCGTTCATCGCGGTCGCCGTCTTCGAGTTTGAAGGCCACGCCGAGGCCGCGCGGCCACTCTTCGCACGGCAACACGCCCGCAGTGTAAACGCCCTCCGCTCCGACCTTCGAGACGAGCCTCCCCTTCGCGTGCAGCATAATCTCGGTGTCCATCTCGCCCGTGCCCTCGATCATTTCGGGGTGCCGCCGCATCGCCGAGACAATGCGACCGCAAGCCTCGCGCGTGCCCGCGTCCCAAGTCTCGCGCGGCCTGACGAGGCGCGCGGCCATGAGGGCCATCGCGCGCACCGCGACGCCAAACGAAGGCACGCCGCACCCGTCCGTGCCGACCGCGATCTCTTTGAGAGGGGTGTCTGAGAATTGCTCGATGACGCGACCGATGGCGAGCTGCACGGGGCCGGAAGGGTCGTCGTAGCCTTCGACGGGCGCGCCGAGTTGAAGCGCCACGGCGAGCATGCCCGCGTGCTTGCCGGAACAGTTGTTATGAAGCTGACTCGGCTTCTCGCCGCGCTCGCGCAGGAGACGCGCCGTCTCTTCGCTGTACGGCTCGTGCGCGCCGCATTTGAGGGCGCTCTCGTCGAGGCCGAGTTTGCGAAGCATCCGTGCGACCGTCTCCGTGTGCATCGGCTCGCCGCTGTGGGAGCCGCAGGCGATGGCGATCTCGCGTTCGTCGAAACCGAAGCGGTCTGCCGCGCCTGATTCGACGAGCGGAATCGCCTGGTGCGGCTTTGAGGCCGAACGCAGGTACGTGACAGTTTCGGGCTCTCCCAAGTGGGCGACGACGCGCCCGTCCGGCTCGACCGCGACGACGTGTCCGCGGTGACTCGACTCGGCAATCGCCCCGCGCGTCACTTCGACGAGCACCGCGGGGCCGGGAGCATTCAGAGCTTTCATTCGCGCGTCCATAAGCGGGCTTCACTCAACGCCAGACGTGGCGCCGGAGGTCTCCTGCGGCTTCCTCGGGCCGATGGCCCAAGCCTGTTTTGCCAGTAGAGCGCGCAGGCATCTCTTCGCGCGGCGCGGCTGACGCTCGGGTGACGGACGCTTCCGCCCCTTTCGCTTGCGTCCCTAAACCTTCAATCGTCGTCGCCGCGCGCGCGCCGAAGCCTTCGAGCACGCGCAGGAGTGGTTCGAGCTTGTCGTAGAACATGACGACCACGTCGCCACCACGGAGTTGACGAAGCTCCTGCGAGAGAGCCTCCGTGTCGTCCAAAACGATCCGGCACTCACGCCCCGGCGCTTCCCTGTTGGCGGCCTCGCACAGCAGCCGCGCCACCTCGCCGCGCTCGCGGCCTCGGGTGTCCTCGTCCTCTTTGATGACGAGGCGATGGAAGCCGCGCGCGGCGATGCGCCCCGCCTCTTCGATGATCGCGTCGTCGCGGTCTCCGGGCACGCCGATGATGCCGGTCACGCGCCGCCCCTCCCACAGCGCCGCCATCCGGCAGACGGCCGCGAAGGCGTCGGCGTTGTGGCCGTAGTCGAGCATCACGTAGCCGCCCGAGGCGATGCGGAAGAGGTTGCCGCGGCCCGGATTGTGTTCGGCGCTGTGGAACTCCGCGAGCGACGCGGCGAGTTGTTCGACCGCGACCCCTTGCGCGCGGCAGGCGGCGACCGCCGCCAGCACGTTCGACACCTGATACTCCGCCGTCCCCCACATCGTCGCGGGCACGGACGCGACTTCGAGCACGCGACGCTGCGACGACCCCTCGGCTTCGACGACCCAGCCGTCGTGCACGAAATAGGCCGTCCCGCCTTCGTCGAGGTGGCGCCTAATCAAGAGGTGGTCTTCGCGCGCGGAGAAGTAGACGACCCTCTTCTCGCCTTCGCGCACGCGCGGAATCTCTAACAGGCGCGCGACCTCCCGGTCGTCTGCGTTGAGGACGAGCGTCCCGCCGTCGCGCACGCGCTCCGCGACGAGCGACTTGATGTAGACGAGGTCGTCCAACGTCTCGATGCCGTCCTGCCCGAAGTGGTCGGGGCGGATGTTGGTCAGCACGGCGATGTCAGACCAGTCGTAGCCGAGGCCGCGTCGCGTGATGCCGCCGCGCGCCGTCTCAAGCACGGCGACCTCGACCGACGGGTCGGAGAGCACCGTGCGCGCCGATTGGGGGCCGGTCGTGTCCCCTTCCGTGACGCGGCGACCGCCGACGTAGATGCCGTCGGTCGTCGTCACTCCGACCGTGAGGCCCGACTCGCCCAGCACGTGGCCGATCATCCGCGTGACGGTCGTCTTGCCGTTCGTCCCCGTGATGGAGATGATGGGAACGCGCCCGTCCGCGCCCCGCGGGTAGAGCATCTCGACGATGGCCGCGCCCACGTCGCGGGGTTGTCCTTCGCTCGGGAAGAGATGCATGCGCAGCCCCGGCGCGGCGTTGAGTTCGATGATGCCGCCGCCGCTACCTACCGGCTCCGAGATGTCTCGCAGGACGAGATCGACGCCGCAGATGTCCATCCCGACGACGCGCGCCGCACGCTCGCACATGTCCCTGACGCTCGGGTGGACAACGCCGGTCACGTCCTTCGCCGTCCCGCCGGTCGAGAGGTTGATGCTCTCGCGCAGGTAGACGACTTCGCCCGCCTCCGGCACGTCTTCGAGGCTGCGACCGGCCTTCCCCAGACAGGCGAGCATGATCTCGTCGACGACGATCTGCGTGAGCGGTTTCTCGTGCCCTTCCCCGCGCTGCGGGTCGAGGTTGGCGAGGTCAATCAGTTCCCTGAGCGTGTGCTCGCCGTCGCCCGCGACGTGACACGGAATGCGCTCGCTCGCCGCGACCATCTTGTCGCCGACGACGAGCACGCGGTAGTTGCGCCCCTCGAACAACTCTTCGACGAGGACGTGGCGCGAG
>JBJMGQ010000421.1:0-17603 GCA_045807845.1 Pyrinomonadaceae bacterium
CTGTCCTGCGCCGCGACGCCGTGCGCGCACACGAGCGCAAGCACGAAGGCCAACGCGAAGACGAGCCGTCGATGTCGAAAGCCGCAGAGCATCGGAGCGATTGTCACGGGGAAAAGAATCAGACCGAAACTGCTCACGATGGGAGACGCAAGCGTGAGTTTCGCGCCGAATATAGCACGCACGCGCGCGGTCGTCCATCACGTTCCACGCCGCGCGCGACTTCGCACAGCGAAGGGCTTCGGGTTGCGTGGCCCGCGCGCGTGAGATAACATTCGCGGCCGGTAAGCTTCTTAAAACCAAAACAGTTCAGGGCAGTTGTGAGACTTCATCGGCGGCGCAGACGTTCGTGCGCGCCGCGGGTCTGAAAGGTAAGCGTGAACAGTCCGGTCGTCGAAGAAGAGGTGCGGGGCGGGGAGGTCGTCGGGGCACGGGCGACGGAGGAGTCCGAAGCCCTTTTGAAGGAGGCGGAGCTGCGCGCCATCTTCAAAGAGATGGGCTCGGCGCTGGTCGCCTTCTCGGGTGGCGTGGACAGCACCTACCTCGCGCACATCGCCAACGAAGTGCTCGGCGCGCGCGCACTCTGCGTCACGGGCATCTCGCCGAGCCTCGCCTCGAACCAGCGCGAAGAGGTCGCGGCGCTCGTCTCGCGGATGGGTCTTAATCACGAGTCAATCGAGACCGTCGAGATGGAAGACCCGCGCTACCTGCGCAACGAGTCCGACCGCTGCTACTTCTGCAAGTCCGAACTCTACTCGAAGCTCGCACCGTTGGCCGAGGCGCGGGGCCTGCGCGCAGTCGTGGACGGCTCGACGACGGACGACCTCGGAGACTATCGACCGGGGCGCGCCGCGGCCGGCGAGCGCGGCGTCCGCAGCCCGCTCGTCGAGGCCGGCATGGGCAAGCGCGAAGTGCGCCTGTTGAGTAAGCGCGCAGGGCTGCCGACTTGGGACAAGCCCGCGAGCCCGTGTCTTTCCTCGCGCCTCGCCTACGGCACGCCCGTCACCATCGAGCGCCTGCGCACCGTGGACACGGGCGAACAGGTCATGCGCGACATGGGCTTCCGCGAGTTTCGCGTGCGCCACCACGGCGAGCTGGTCAGGCTCGAAGTCGCGCCCGAAGAACTCGACAAGGCACTCAAACGCGAAGTCACGGACGAGCTGGCGCGGCGCTTCCGCGCGCTCGGCTTCCGCTACGTCACGCTCGACCTGCACGGCTATCGCACGGGCGCGATGAACGAAGTTTTAAAAGCAGTGACGAGTAACCAGTGAAGAGTGACGAGTCGGACGGCTCGTCTTTTTTCTTATCACTTGTTACCCGTCACTGGTCACTGCTTTCGGAGATGAAGAATGACTAAGGCAATGATGGACGACCCGCGGCGCATCAGGGAGGAGAATCCCTTCGAGTCGATGATGGAGCGCTTCGACCGCGCCGCGCAGTTGCTCAACCTCAACCCCGACCTCTACGCCGTGATGCGCGTGCCGAACCGCGAGCTGAAGGTCTACATCCCCGTCCGCCTCGACTCCGGCCGCATCGAGGTCTTCGAGGGCTACCGCGTCCAGCACAACTTCGCGCGCGGGCCCGCCAAGGGCGGCATCCGCTACGCGCCCGATGTCACGCTTGACGAAGTGCGGGCGCTCGCGGCGTGGATGACTTGGAAGTGCGCGGTCGTCAACGTCCCCTTCGGCGGCGGCAAGGGCGGCGTCATCTGCGACCCCGCGCAGATGTCCATCGGCGAGCTGGAGCGCATGACGCGGCGCTACGCGGCCGAACTGATCGACTTCATCGGCCCCGAGCGCGACGTGCCCGCGCCCGACATGAACACCAACGAGCAGACGATGGCGTGGATCATGGACACCTACTCCATGCACGCACGCCACACCGTCAACGCCGTCGTCACCGGTAAGCCCGTCGAGCTGGGCGGCTCGCGCGGGCGGCGCGAGGCGACCGGGCGCGGCCTCCTCTTCGTCATCAACGAGGCCATCAAAAAGTTCAAGCTCTCGCCGCCACAGACGCGCGTCGTCGTGCAGGGCTCCGGCAACGTCGGCGGCATCGGCGCGCGGCTGCTGCACGAGGCGGGCTACAAGGTCGTAGCGCTTTCGGACATCTTCGGCGGCATCTACAACCCCGACGGCATCGACATCCCCGCCGCGCTCGCACACCTACAGCAGACGCGCTCGCTTCAGGAGTTTCCGAACGTCGAGCACGTCTCGAACTCGGAGCTTTTGGAGATCGAGTGTGACGTGCTCGCCCCCTGCGCGACCGAGAATCAGATTCGCTCGGAGAACGCAGGCCGCATCAAGTGCCGCATTCTTGCCGAGGGTGCGAACGGGCCGACGACGGCGAATGCCGACAAAATACTGCACAACAACGGGATTTTCGTCATCCCCGACATCCTCGCCAACGCCGGCGGCGTCACCGTCAGCTACTTCGAGTGGGTGCAAGACCGCATGGGCTACTTCTGGAAAGAAGAGGTCGTCAACGAGCGTCTGTCGGACGTGATGGTGGCGAGCTTTAACGACGTTGTGAAGTATGCAGAGAATCACAACGTCGATACGCGCACGGCCGCCTACATGCTCGCGATTGACCGCGTGGCCTACGACACGCGTATGCGCGGCATCTACGCGTGACGGAAATGTTAACCTTTTTTTCGGGCTAAGTTACGAAAAACTCTTGATTTCCGCGCTTAAGAGGTGTATGGTCTGGCGGAACTTGGTACACCCCCGGCATCCGTCCGTGTAGGGTTTTCAAAGGGGGGTCGCGGGCGTTCCGCCCAAGGTGTTGACAGCGGCGCACCCGTTTTGTATAAGCAGGTGCGCTAAACAAAGCACAAAGTTACACTCAGTTGAGAGGCGCTGTAGAGGCATTGCAAGAGCGCCCAAAGAACACCAGACAGGTGTTCAGGCACCTCTCGCTGCTCCGCTCCATCTACAAGACGTTCGAGTTCGCGGGCGGTAGCAGTTTCTTTGACTTAAAGGGTTTACGCTTGTAGTTGGAGCGTCCGCGCCCCAGGCTCTAAAAAGGGTCGCCCGGTCGCGGCCAGCGGCGCCACGCACGCGGGCCGGCACGCGACTTCGGGGAGCACGGTCGCCCCCTTCCGCAAAAATTAAACTCATTTCGCAGGAGGAATGCGATGAGACTCGCGAGAAGAGCGCTCTTTGCCGCGCTCGCCATATCGGTCCTGCTGTCGGCGGCGACGGCGCAGACCTTGCGGCCGGGTAACGACCCGCGTAACCAGGCACCGACTGTCGGTACTGGTGGCACTCCGGGCGGCCCGACCGGGCTCTTCACCATCTACGACGGCGACACGCTGCGCAAAGGTGAGTTCACCTTCAGCATCGCCTACAGCAACTACGACCGCGACCCCGGCAACGTCGACTTCTCGGTCATCCCGCTCAGCTTCAACGTCGGTCTCAGCGACCACGTCGAGCTGTTCTTCAGCACCGAGGGCTACCGCGGTGTGAAGGTCAACAATCCGAAGAACCTGTCGAGCTTCTATCTGCCGAACTCGCAGCTCTTCTTCGGTGCGACGCTTCTCGGCAGCGGCCCGGCTATCATCCAAGGGCCTCAGGGCGTCAGCGGCACGACCTTCATCAACCCCGGCGGAACTTTCTTCCGTCCGGCCTTCAACCAGCCGTTCGTGCAGTTCCCGTTCGTCGGCGGCCCCGGCCCCAACTTCGGGCTGACGGGTAACCGCATCGCTCCGCCCTTCACGTCGCGTCTGGGCACGCCGACGGGGCAGGAGCAGGGGAACTTTACCGCGGCCTCTAACTTCCCCGGCGTCGGCTCGCCCTGCGGCTCGATTCTGCCGGGCGTCGTGCTGACGACGCGGACGATTCCGGCCAACCTGACCTTCAACACGCTGACGGTGCCCGACCTGTTCACCATCTGCCCGAGCTACGTCGCCGACGCGCCGTTCATCAACCGGCTCTACGGCGAATCGACGTTCGGGACGATGCAGGCCGGCGCTAAAGTGCGCCTGACGAGCCCGAACAATCCGCTCGGCGTCGGCTTCGTCGCCTTCTACCGCTGGTATCTGGATAAGGCCGACGACCTTCAAGGCTTCAACCAGCTTCAGCGCGGCGCGAGCCCCGGCGGCGACATCGGCGACTTCGGCCTCGTCGGCTTCGTCTCGGGCCGCCTGAGCCGCTCGGTCAGCCTGTCGGCCAACTTCGGCTACATCCTGAACTCGAACCCGCAGTCCGAAGCCTTCGGCACGGGTAAGGTCTCCTTGCTCGACCGCCCGGACGAACTCGTCGCGGGTCTCGGCATGGACTTCGTCGTCAACAAGCACTTCCAGATCATCACCGAGCTGAAGTCGGTTCACTACACGGGCGGGCGCACGCCGAACGCGTTCCAGAACAACCCGGTGGACTTCCTCGGCGGCATTCGCATCTTCCCGCGTCGTTGGTTCGGCTTCTCGGCGGCCTACCGCGGCCACCTGAACCAGCAGGGGAAGACGTTCACGGACATCTTCAAGGGCGACGACGAGGCCAACGATGGCTTCCCCGCGGGCTTCCGCACCTCGGATGACCCGCACGGGTTCATCTTCCAGGTCTTCGCCGGGCGTCGCAACGAGCGTTTGCCGACGATCTTCCCGAACCAGCCGCCGACGGTCACGCTCTCGGCCTCTTCGAGCCGCGTAGTGCTGGCGGCCGAATGCACGGGCGACCAGCGACCCGACCCAGCCTGCACGCCGACGGCCGGCACCGTGCAGCTCTCGTCCACGGCGACCGATCCGGACGGCGACACGCTGCTCTACACCTACTCGACCACCGGTGGTCGCGTCTCAGGTGACGGCCCGAACGCCACGCTCGATCTGACGGGCGTCGCACCGGGCACCTACACCGTGACGGTGGAAGTTGACGACGGCTGTGGCTGTATTGCCTTCAACTCGACGACCGTGACGGTCGAGCGTTGTGGGTGCATCACGCCGCCGCCGGTCATCACCTGCCCGACGGTGACGGTGAGCTGCCCGGATACGACGACGGCCGGGACGCCGGTGACCTTCACGGCGAATGTCTCTGGTGGTGACCCGAACGTGACGCCGACGTTTAACTGGACGGTCTCTTCGGGGACGATCAGCAGCGGACAGGGCACGAGCTCGATCACGGTCGATACGACGGGCGCCACCGGCACGGTGACGGCGACTGTGGACGTGGGCGGGTACGACCGCAGTTGCTCGACCTCGAATAGCTGCACGGTGAGCATCCCGGCGGTGCCGCTGGCGCGGAAGGTAGACGAGTACGGGAACATCAAGTTCAACGACGAGAAGGCGCGGCTTGACAACTACGCCATCGAGTTGCAGAACGACCCGACGGCGCAGGGCTACCTGGTCTGCTACGGTGGACGGACAGGGCGGACAGGAGAGGCGCAGCGTCGTTGTGACCGTGCGAAGAACTATCTGGTCTCGACGCGCGGGATCGATGCGGCGCGGATCGTGACGGTGGATGGAGGCTTCCGCGAGGAGTTGACGGTGGAGCTGTGGGTGGTGCCTTCGGGAGCGAATCCGCCGCAGAGCACGCCGTCGGTTGACCCGTCGGAGGTCAAGGCGAGTCGCGCGCCGGTGCGCCACCGCGGCCGCCGCGACGACGACGAAGAGTAATCCAACCTAACGCTCGCGTCTCCATTGAGGAGACCGACCCTCTTACTGAGCGCGGGCGATACTTCTACAGGGAAGTATCGCCCGCGCTCAGTAACCTTCCGCTCAAACCGTCGGAGCAAGACCGAGACAACATTTTCAGTGCATTTTTTTGAAAGAATGTTGAACTGGTCGCTCTTGATCATAACCTGCCCCGTGGTTCCGCGACTCTGGCGGATAATCCCCCTCGCTCGTTTGCATTCTGCCCAATGCATAAGGGATTATTTACCTAGTCGTCTCCCCCACGCTTCGGAGTCAGGAGGCAATCATGGGTGAACCCCTCATCTCAGACGACCAAGCCCAAATATCGAACAAGCCAGACAGCGAGCTTAGGAAATACATCTCTACCTTCCTGAAGAGTTGGCACGAGCGGCAGGAGCGCGTCACCCAGAATCGCGCCGCTCAGGAAAAGGCCAAGCGGGAATGGGAGGCTGAGCAGGAGAGACTTCGGAGCGAGGCGCGCTCCAGAAGCTCGTTGCGGCGTTCCTCCGGCTGAGAGACCCGGCGCGGCCCGTTCCCGCACGCTCTCTTCGCCTGAGCGTCAGATAAATTCCGCCTTCAAATCATAACCGCGGGAGGTATGCGCGGGGCTCTTAGGAACCCTCACGATGAAAATTCTGGTCATAGAAGGCATCGGCGATATTACCAGTAGGGCCGTTGCCTTCGCCGCTCAGAAGCTCAAGGTTGATATCCCAGACCTGCGCGTCATCTTCACCGATCAGAGTAAGAGTTGGACTGACCGCCACACGGTGAGAGACCGTAAGAGAACGATCAAGCTCATCGAAAAGTGGGGGGCGGAGTTTTTAGACAAGTCCAAGCGGCGTCACTTGAAAAAGTACGAAGCCCTGCTCGACGCAGAGGTGGAAGCCGTCCTCATCGAAACGCCCGACCGCACCCACATCAAACTCGCTCAATACTGGCTCAAAGGCAACTGCAAGTGGATCTTCATCGAGAAGCCCCTCACGACCCATCTGGCGCTTGACGAGGCGCTGGAGTGGGTCGAGCTATTGGAGCTGAACCCGAAGGATAAGGCGCGCGTTCTGGTCTTCGACCACTACCGCGGCCGAGTACACTCGCATTTCAAGTACGCCGAGCAGATGGGCAACCTGCTCTCCATTATGGGACGGCTCAAGAGCTTCCGCTTCTACTTCCTCGAAGATCACAGCGGGACGGACGAAGAGTTCCTGAATAAGCAGAAGGCGCGCGGGAGGAAGTTCAAGAACAGGAACGGCCCTATCGAGAACGAGGGGCGCGTTGACGCGCTGAGGTACGGGCTGATCCTCGACCTGATGCCCCACGTGCTGAGCGTGCTCGAATACTTCGGCGACCCCGAGACAATCGAAGTTCTCTCGGTGCGCCCGGGCATATACACGGGCGTCGATTTCAAGCCGGGGGCGAAGGCCGAGATAAACAGCGAGACGTTCGCGGCCATCGAGTTCGAGTTTGAGGACAACGCCGAGAGACCGATCAGGGGGGAAGCCTACGTGGGCAAGGGCATCTTCGGCTCCGAGAGCTTCCCGGAGATGAACGGCAACGTGAAGGTGCTGGAGATCGAGGGAGAGTACGGCGAGAAACTGGTCTTCGACTTCCACTACAACGTCATCAGCATCGGCAACATCAACCTGTACGACCTTGAGCGGGATGCTTACTACTACCTCCTGACGGACATCTTTTTTCGGATGAACAAGGGCACGCATCTGGGACTGTCCGTCAGGGCGGCGGCCATCATTCTACAGAAGCTGGCGTTAATGAAGCGGCTGATCAACCCGGACGAGCTTAAACCCTACAAGCTCGGCGACGGCGAATGGGGGCTGCCGCCGATGCTGGAGGATTTACTGGCCAACGGTCGCAACGAACTGCCACTCCTGACGCCATGAATGCGGCGCCCGCCTCGAATCCTCCGCGTCGCCTCGCTCAGGTGTGGGGGACTTCCCGCCCGCGCGTTTGTACAACTGCCGCTGTTAAGTAAGGCATCTTAACGTTCTGCACGCGCGGCGTTGCGCGCGCTGGGCTTTGCAAAGTTGCAATCGATAAGGATAATAGCCGCGCGGTTCCCAGCAACCCCCCGCCGCGCAGTTCGTAGAATTTGAAGACCGTGGTGTAAAAAATGAAGAATCGCTTGTTTCGTAAGTTCTCCTCCGCGCTCGTGCTCCTGTCCCTCCTGCTCGCCTCGAACGGCGCCGCCGTCACTTTGGCGCGCGCCGCCGACAACGACGCCGACTCGGCCGCCGAGAAACTTTTGAATTGGGAGGCAACCGGCCCTCTGGGCGGCGACGTGCGCTCGCTCGTCATCGACCCGCAGGACGCGCGCCGGCTCTACTTCGGCACCATCGACGGGCAGATATACACCTCGGCCGACGGCGGCGATAACTGGTCGCGCGTCGCGGGCTTCAACCGCCCCGGGCTCCTGATCGACAACATCATCGTTGACCCGCGCGACTCTAAAGTCATCTACGCGGCCGCGCACCGGCACAAGGAGGCGGGCGGCTTCTTCAAGACGACCGACGGCGGCCGCACGTGGCGCGAGGCGGAGCAGTTGAAGGGCGACGGCATCCACTCGCTGACACAGTCCGCGAAGAACCCTGACCTGCTCTTCGCAGGCACGAACCGCGGCATCTGGCGCTCGTCGGATGCGGGCGACCACTGGGAGCAGCTCAACACGTCGGCCACGCCCGGCCTTATCAACGTCGAGTCTTTGGCCGTTGACCCGCGCGACACGAGCGTCGTCTATGCCGGCACCTGGTATCTGCCCTACAAGTCAACGGACGGCGGGCAGACTTGGAACATCACGAAGACGGGCATCATCGACGATTCAGACATCTTCGCCATCGAGATTGACGACCGCAACCCAGACCACGTCATCGCCTCTGCATGCAGCGGCATCTACGAGACGCGCGACGCGGGCGGCAACTGGCGCAAGGTCAACGGCATCCCCTCGCAGTCGCGCCGCACGCGCGCCATCCTCCAGAACCCCGGGCGCCCCGACACCATCTACGCCGGCACGACCGAGGGCTTCTGGATGAGCACGAACGGCGGCGCCGACTGGAAAGTGACGACCAGCCGCCAGATTTTTGAAGTCAACACTATCGCCGTCCATCCTTCTAACCCTGACCTCGTCTACATCGGGACGAACAACTACGGCGTGATGGTCTCGCACGACGGCGGGCGCAACTTCCTGCCGTCGAACGGCGGCTACTCCGGGCGCCGCGCCTACACGGTCGTGCCCGACCGCGAGAAACCGGGGCGCGTCTACGCGACGACCATCAACACGGCGACGGGTGGCGGCTACTTCTACGTCTCGAACGATGCGGGCGAGACGTGGCAGCTCTCTGCGCGCAACATGCCGCCGCGCCTCATCGCCTACACCATCCTGCAAGACCCGCGCGACGGGAACATCATCTACTTAGGGACGAACTACGGCCTCTACCGCTCGGCCGACCGCGGCGCCTCCTGGTCGCCGCTCGGTGCACCGAAGCCGAAGACCCCTGTACGCAAGTCGAAGAAGGCGGTCGCGTCGAGAAGGGGAAGGACGGGGACGGCCGCATCGAGGACTGCGGCGGCCTCTACGAGCGCGGCGTCGCGCGACGGAGCCTCTGTAGCCGCGCCGACGGTCGCCACGCGCCCGACGACGAACGACAGCGTCAAGCGCGCGCAGGAGGCGCTCAACCTCGCCGGCTACGACGTGGGCAAGCCCGACGGCGTGGCCGGGACGCGCACCGTGACGGCGCTCAGGAAGTACCAGACCGACAAGGGCATCCCCGTCACGGGGCAGTTCGACGAAGCGACGCTCGGCGCGCTCGGGCTCGCGGGCGGCATGCAGTCGGCGGGGGCACTGGCGGCCGCGATCCAGACCGCGCCGGTCTTCCTCGTGGACACTATCAACTCACTCTCCTACACGGGCGACGAGCGCGACGGTCGAGTCGGCATGCTTGCGGCGACGAACGCGGGACTCTTCCGCACCTATGACGCGGACAAGGGCTGGGAGATCATCCCGTACGGCCCGCGCCTCGACGTGCGCACGCTCTGCGTCTCGACCAGCACGCAGGAGCCGGAGACAATCTTCGCCGGCACGTCGAACTCGGGCGTGCTCGTCTCGCGCGACAACGGCAAGACGTGGGAGCAGGTGAGGGGCATCCCCGCCGAGGCGCCCGTCAACGTCATCGAGCGCGACCCGAAGCGCCCCGAGCACGTCTACGTCGGCACGACGCAGACCCTCTATGTCTCGCACGACGGCGGGGAGCACTGGCAGCGGCGCGGCGGCAACCTGCCGCTGGGCAGCTTCACCAGCATCCTTATCAACCCCGAGAACCCCGACGAGATCTTCGTCGGCAACGCCTACGAGCGCGGTGGGAAGGTCTTCAACTCGGCCGAGGGCGGCGGCGTCTTCCGCTCGGCCGACCGCGGGATGACCTGGCAGCGGCTCGACCCGCAGCTCCCGAGCCGTCGCGTCTGGGCGCTCGCCTTCGACCCGCGCGACAATTCGCGCATCTTCGTCGGCACGCATTCGGGTGGTGTCTACGTCGCGCGGCGCGGCGGCGACTCGGCGGCGACGAGCAAGTAAGGCAAAAAAGAAGTGACGAGTGGCAAGTGACGAGTGACAAGTAAGAGAGTTGATTTACCTATCACTCGTCACTTGTCACTTGTCACTTCTTGCCCACTTTTGCGTTTTGCCTTCGCTTCCGCCTTGACACGGCGTTGCCCGGCTGTGTAAATTGCTCCCCTACCTGGCAGAATAGCGAGGTGATTTGGCGGAACACGCGGGTGTTCCACGGGCGTGTGGAAAAATAGAAACTTCGAAAACTTTTTTTCTTTTTCAACTGCTCGCAACTCCCGCCTCAATCCTCCATTTTCGTCAAATCACCCCAAGCTACTCTCGACAGAACTTAAGCGCACCGCCGCGAGTGACAGCACACACGTCGCGCGCCAAGTTTTGTCGCCGGGCAGGCGCGGGAGAGTGCCCGACGTTCGCGCCAGACTAATCCAGCAGGAGTCCGACAGGAGTTCATGTCAACCGAAAACGAGAAGCCTACCAACGGCGAGAACACCAGCGAACAGAGCGCGCCCGACGCCTCCTCCTCGAACGAGGCCGGCGAGCGCGGCGAGACGGCGGCGACCGCCACGGCCAGCGCGGCCGCGGCCACTGCATCGGCCGACCAATCGGCGACAACCGCGGAAGCGACAGCCGGCGAGACGGCGGGCGAAGAGCCCGCAGCCTCCGCCGCAGCGACTGCGCCCGCCGAGAGCGCCCCGGCGCCCTCACAGTCCCCGCAAGCTTCCGCAGCGACGGCTGACGCCGACGAGGACGACGAGCCCCGCGGCGGCGGCTTCGACTTCGGCGCGATGCTCGACCAGTACGAGCAGGAGCAGGCCCAGTATCAAGAGGGCTCGGTCGTGCGCGGCACCGTGGTCGGCGTCACCGAGCGCTCGGT
This sequence comes from Pyrinomonadaceae bacterium, assembly GCA_045807845.1. Lineage (GTDB taxonomy): Bacteria > Acidobacteriota > Blastocatellia > Pyrinomonadales > Pyrinomonadaceae > QHXN01. Next base: position 11,068 of record JBJMGQ010000421.1, read on the forward strand.
CGTCATCGACTTCGGCTTTAAGTCCGAAGGCGCCGTCCCCATCGAGGAGTTCCAAGAGGCGGGCGAACTCACGGTCAAACGCGGCGACGAGGTCGAAGTGCTCATCAAGAGCATGGAGTCGCAGGAGGGTGTGCCCATCCTCTCGCGCGCCGACGCCGTGCGCATGCGCGCGTGGGACGTGCTTGAGGAGGCTTACCGCGCAGGCACGCCCGTCAAGGGCAGAATCGCCGAGCGCGTCAAGGGCGGACTCCGCGTTGACGTGGACGGCGTCGCGGCCTTCCTGCCGGGCTCGCAGGTGGACGTGCGCCCCATCCGCAACCTCGAAAGCTTGCGCGGGCAGGAGGTCGAGGCCCTAGTCATCAAGCTCAACCGCAAGCGCTCGAACGTCGTGCTCTCGCGCAAGGCGATTCTCGAACAGGAGAATCAGGGCAAGAAGGGCGAGACGCTCAACGCGCTCGAAGAGGGCATCATCGTCGAAGGCCAGATTAAGAACCTGACCGACTACGGCGCTTTCGTTGACCTCGGCGGCATCGACGGGCTGCTCCACGTCACCGACATGAGTTGGGGTCGTCTCTTGAACCCCGGCGAGATGTTCCGCGTCGGCGAGAGCGTGCAGGTCAAGGTCTTGAAGTTCGACAAGGAGCGCGAGCGCGTCAGCCTCGGCTTCAAGCAACTCCTGCCCGACCCTTGGGAGTCCGTCGCCGAGCGCTTCCCGTCGGGTCAGCGCATGCAGGGCAAGATTGCTTCAGTTACAGACTACGGCGCTTTCATCGAGCTTGAGCCGGGTGTCGAAGGGCTCGTTCACGTCTCCGAGATGACTTGGTCGAAGCGGATGAAGCACCCGTCGAAGCTCGTTAACGTCGGCGACAACGTCGAGGTCGAAGTGTTGGGGGTTGACCCGAAGAACCGCCGCATCAGCCTCGGCATGAAGCAGACGCAGCCGAACCCTTGGGAGACTCTGCCCGAGCGCTTCCACATTGGCGACCGCGTGCGGGGGCGCGTCCGCAACCTGACGGACTTCGGTGCCTTCGTCGAGGTCGAGGACGGCGTGGACGGCCTCGTCCATGTCTCGGACATCTCCTGGAACAAGCGCATCAAGCATCCGGGCGAAGTCCTCAAGAAGGGGCAGGAGATCGAGGCGGTCATCACCAACATCGACATCGACAACCGCCGCCTCTCGCTCTCCATCAAGGACACGGAGCCGAGCGCTTGGGAGAAGTTCGTCAACGAGCACAAGCCCGGCGACATCGTCCGCGGCAAGGTGACTCGCTTCGCCAACTTCGGTGCGTTCGTTGAGCTGGCCGAGGGGCTGGAAGGCTTGTGCCACGTCTCGGAGCTTTCGGACGACCGCGTCGAGCGCCCCGAGGACGCGGCGCAGATCGGGCAGGAACTCGACTTCCGCATCCTGCGCATCGAGCCCGAGTCGAAGAAGATCGGGCTCTCGCACCGTGCGGCCAAGCACGACGAACCGATTGCGGACGTGAAGAGCTACACGACTGAGGCCGGCGGCGGCATGGCAAGCATGGGCGAGCTGGCGGGCTTGGCCGACTTCTTCAACAAGCGTGGCGGCTCCGATGATGAGGAGAATCGCTAGTCTCGTAGCGTACCGATAACGAAAGCCCCACGAGGTTTGACACCAGTCCTCGTGGGGCTTCTCCTTTTGCCTGAGCGGCGCGCAGGGTCGCTAACTTGTTGGCTCCGCGATGTTTTTCCCTTGTCAGGCGTTCCTCGTATCTGCTAAGTTACAGCCCGGTTCTTGTACCCCATACTCAATCGACCTGCCCTTGTTTTGCGGCGGCAGCAGCTTTCACCGAGAGGCCGGAGAGGTGGAGACGATGACGAAAGCAGAACTGGTTGAAGACGTGGCCCGCGCGGCCGAACTCACCAAGAAGGACGCGGAACGACTCGTCGAGATAGTCTTCGAGAGCATCATCGACACGCTCAATCAGGGCGAGAAGATCGAGCTGCGCGGCTTCGGCTCCTTCCGCGTGCGCGAGCGCGGCGCACGCCGCGGCCGCAACCCAAAGACCGGCGACCCCGTGGATATCCCCGCCAAGCGCGTGCCCTACTTCAAGCCCGGTAAGGAGCTGAAGGAGCTCATCAACGAGGACGAGAACGGCGCGGGCGGCTCGGAAGATGCAAGGCCGACAAATCCGCCGCAGCCAGACTCGGCCGCGACGACTGGCGCGGGCGAGTCGTCGCCGCCCGATGGTGGCGAGGCCGGCGGAGGTCAGACGCCGCCACTCATGTGATGAATCTTTTGTGACCTCGCGCACGGGGCGTACGACAAGGGGAGAAGGTTTGGACAGGCTCTACACACCCTGGCGCTTTGACTACATCAAGGGGGCGAGCGGCGAGAAGACCGGCTTCAGCGACTCCTGCGTCTTCTGCGCGCTGCCCGCGCGCGGCGACGACGAATCAGCCTTCATCCTCCACCGCGCGCGCCTGAGCTTCATCATCCTCAACATCTACCCTTACACCAGCGGCCACCTCATGATCGTCCCCTTTGAGCACACGGCCGACTTCTCCGGCTTAGCAAAAGAGACCTCCGACGAGTTGATGGATTTAGCCAAGCGCGCGCAGGGGATTCTTGAAGAGACCTACCGCCCGCACGGCTTCAACCTCGGCATGAATCTGGGGCAGGCCGCAGGCGCGGGCGTCTCCGATCACTTGCACCTGCACGTGCTGCCGCGCTGGTCGGGCGACGCCAACTTCATGACCACCGTCGGCGAAACCCGCGTCATCCCCGAAGACCTCCGCGCGACTTATGAAAAACTCCGCGGTCGCTTCTAATCCTTTATTGGATTCTCGCTTTTCACGACCTTCCCACTTTTCAACACGAAGACGACGCGCTCGACGGCCGTGATGTCTCTGGTCGGGTCGCCGGGGACGGCGATGAGGTCTGCGAAGGCGCCGGGCTTTATCTCGCCGACCTTGCCTTCAAGACCAAGCAGGACGGCGTCGTCCACGGTCGCGGCGCGGAGCGCCTCGGCGGGCGTGAGGCCGGCCTTGACGAGCCAGACGAGCTCGCGCGGGTTGTAGCCGTGGAGCCCGGCCACGGCGTCGGAGCCTGAGACAATCCACACGCCGCCCTTCTTCGCGCGCGCCGCGTTGGCGAGGTTGTTGGCTTGTAGCTTCTCGAAGAAAGACCAGGTGAAGGGGTCGAAGGCGACGAAGCGCTCTCTGTGTTCGAGGTAGTGCGTCGGCAGGTAGAGCGTCGGGACGAGCGCGGTGTGGTGCTTCGCAAGTTCGCGCACGGCCTCCGAGTCGAGGAACGAGCCGTGCTCGACCGAGGCGCAGCCGCCGCGAACCGCGGCCTTCACCGCGGCTGCCTCGTGCGCGTGCGCAGCCACGCGGAGCCCTGCGCGCGTGGCCTCCTCGACCACGGCGCTTATCTCCTGCACTGAGAAGTCTGTCTGCCCGCGCTCGTCAACGCCGACGAAAATCTTAATCACGTCCACGCCCTCTGCGACGCGTGCGCGGACGAACTCGCGCACGCGGCTGACGCGCTCGCCGCGGTCTTCACCGGCGCCGCGCAGCACGTCCGACGTGAGCGGGTTGCCGGAGACGAGGAGCCTCGGGCCTTCTGTCTCGCCGCGATTTATCTGGTCGCGCAGGCGCGTGACGACGCGCGAGTCGCCGCCGAGGTCGCGCGCGGTCGTGATGCCGGACAGGAGCGTCGCGCGCGCGTTCTCTTTAGCGTACCCGAGCGTCTCGTCGGGCCCCGTGTCCCAAGAGATGCCGAAGCGCCCAGTGCGGTCGAAGTGGTAGGTGATGTGAGTGTGCGCGTCGATGAGCCCGGGCATGAGCGTCACGTCGCCGAGGTCGATGACCTTCGCGCCGGCAGGGACGGGGACGTTCGCCCCGACCGCGGAGATGCGGTCGCCTTCAACAAGCACGACGGCGTCATTAACAATCCGCCCGCCGCGCGGGTCGAGCATCCGGGCGGCGCGGATGAGAATGCTCGTGTTCGTTCTCTCCGCGGGCTTGTTCTGCGTGCGCGCGCAGTTCGGCAGCGAGAGGGTGATGAGGAGCGCGAGAAGAAGATTGAAGAAACGTCCGGCCCGCATAAAGAAGAAGCCCAATTGCTTTCAAGTTTAGTAGGGGAAGCTGCGCGGGCCGCGGCTCAGTTAGAGGTTGTGTCGTCAGGTAGAGGCGGCTGCGGGAGGCGCCGGTGCATGTCGCGGAGCGCATCAATCTGGTCGGCGGTCAACTCCACCTTGTCCGGCCCGAGGATGATTCTCACCTGCTTCGCGCTAATCATCTTAAGGAACAGCTCGTAGGGCAGTTCCATGCTCAGCGACTCCGCGGCCATCGTCTCCATCATCTGTCCATCGGGGAGTTTCGTGGACGAGTGCGGGACGCTCTCGCGCGTCCAATCCGTCGTGGGCCAGCTTCGGCCGTCGCGCACGAGTTCGGGCCACACCCGCGCGCCGTCGGCCGTGATGGAGAGCTGACAGTCGTCTGGGTAGTTGTCTTGGTTCGAGAAGAGCGTGAAGCGCAGGAGCGCCCCGCCCGGCTCCTCTTGCGGTTGCGTGCGCGCGCTGAAGGAAGGGGAGAGCGTGAGCATATGGCCGGGCTTTTTGATGAGGATCAAGTCATCGTTCAGCGAGACGTGAATTCGGCCGCCCGATTCGTAGGCAAACGCGCGGCGCGGCGCGGAAGGCGGCGGGAGCGGGACGTAGTCTGGCGGCAGCGCGAACTGCGTCTGTTGCTCGGCTCGCATCTCGCGCGAGTGCGTGAAGAGATGCGGGCGGGCGGGCCGCGTCGTCGGCGTGAAGAGGCTGATGAAATAGAGGCCGTTGACGATCAGCGCCAAACGCACCTTCGGACTTGAAAGACAGTGCATCGGTTTAAGCCCCCAAGCGCTGCCAGCATAACCGGACGCCCGCCTGCGACACAACCCCTAACCTTTGAACTTCGACGAGAGCGCCTCGTCCTCGACCTCGCCGCCCTTGCTGATGGGAACCTCGATGGGGCGCGTGTAGCCGTGGCCGCGCTCCTCGCTGTCGATGTCGGCGCGTGGGAGCGGCGACGGCTGCGCGGGGTCGAGCGAGGGCGGGTTGAAGCCGGGATAGTCGATGCGCGTGTGATAGATGGCGACGAGCGAAGCGGAGATCGACTCGCGCACCTTCGTCAGCTCGCGCAACGAGAGGTCGCACTCGTCGAGCTGCCCGTCGCTGACGATGGCGTCGAAGATTTTGCTGACGATGGTGTTGATGTTCTCCGGGTCGGGTCGCGCGAGCGAGCGCGCGGCGGCCTCGCACGAGTCGGCCAGCATCATGATGGCCGCCTCTTTGAACTGCGGTTTCGGGCCGGGATAGCGGAACTCTTTCTCGTCCACGGTCTCGCCGTCGGGCGCCTCGGCCTGCGCCTTGCGCAGAAAGAAGTGGAGCGTGCGCGTGCCGTGGTGCTGTGGGATGAAGTCCGCGATCTGCTTCGGCAGACCTATCTCGCGCGCGAGCCGCAGGCCGTAGGTGACGTGGGTCGTGATGATGCGCGCGCTCTGCGTCGGGCGCAGGCGATCGTGTGGGTTGTCGCCCGACTGGTTCTCGACGAAGTAGTCGGGCGAGGCCAGCTTGCCGATGTCGTGGTAGAGCGCGCCGATGCGCGTGAGCAGGCTGTTGGCACCGATGGCGCGCGAAGCGTCTTCCGCAAGCCGGCCGACGGCGTGCGAGTGCTGGTTCGTCCCCGGCGCACGCAAAGCTAACTGCCCGAGGACGGGGAGGTCTGCGTTCGACAGCTCAAGCAGACGCACGTCCGTCAGTATCCCGAACAGCGACTCGCCGACGGGCAGGAGCCCCCCCGTGAAGATGGCCGTCAGAAGTCCACCGCCGAGCCCGCACACCGACGCGAGCAGAATTGCGTTCAAGGTCAGCGGCTTCTGCGACGAGAGCATCACGGCCAACGCGAGCACGACGTTGACGACGCCGACCATCAGTCCAGCTTTAGTCACAGACTGTCGCTCGCGGTAGCGACCGCCGACGCCGTAGATGGCCGACGACGCCGAGACGAGCGCGAAGCAGCTCGTCAACATCCCACCCGGCGCGAGCAGTCCGGCGAAGACGGCCGTCAGCACGGCCGTGATGAGTGCGAGCTGCGTGTCCACGAGCAGCGTGACGAGCAGCGCCGCCGCGGCGTAGGGGATGGCGAACGTCCAGAGGCTCACGTCGTTCGTCGGCGCGTGCGTGGACTGCGAGGCGATGCCCTCGGCGAGCGCGAAGCCGACGCGCATCAGCGCGAGCCCAGCGAGCACGGAGAGCCCGACGAGCGCGAAGCCGCGCGCAGCCGAGAGCGGAAGCGTCGTGATGGTCGCGCGATACTCTGTGAAGCGCCAAGCGCCCCAGTAGAGCGCGCAGGCGAAGATGAAGAGGCCGACGTAGAGCTGCGGCCGGCGCTCCGTGCGGCTGTAGATGCGGATGGCCTCGAACTGTCCGAGCATCTGCGGCGTCACGGTGTCGCCCTCGCGCGCGACCGTCTGGTTGCGCTTGAGCACGACGAGCGCGCGCGGGACTGCGGCTGCCGCCCCCTCGCGC
>JBJMGQ010000422.1:0-21042 GCA_045807845.1 Pyrinomonadaceae bacterium
CAAGTACGGCGGGCAGTACAGCGTCCCGCTCGTCGCCGGCAACCTCTCCTTCGTGCCGGAGCCGACCGAGCGCGAGCTGGTGCGCTACACGCAGAGCGTCATGCGCAACAACAACCTCATCGGAGCCGAGCGGCGCGAACTCTTCGGTGGGCGCTCGCCCATCAAACACGTCATCTACGTCATCAAGGAGAACCGCACCTACGATCAGCTCTTCGGCGACCTGAACGCTTCCGGCGATGGCACGCGCGCCGACGGCGATGCTTCCATCGCCATCTTCGGCGCCGGTGAAGCCGCACGCACGCCGAAGGGTGAAGCACAAACGGTCGCACCAAATCACCGCGCGCTCGCCCTTCGCTTCGGGCTCTTCGACCGCTTCTTCGTCAACGCCGAGGCGAGTCCCGACGGGCACAACTGGTCAACGGCCGCCTTCTCGACCGACTATCTCGACAAGGCTTATCGCTGGGACTACTCCTACCGCGGGCGCACCTACGACTACGAGGGCTTTAACCGCATGCCCAACATCTGGCCGTTGAAGGACGCGCCGCCCGCCTTCGCGCCCGAAGACGGAGCGGAAGAGATGACGGACTTCTTTCGTCGCTTCGTCCCATACCTCCACGGCCGCCGCGACGTGACCGAGCCCGAGACGCTCTACCTCTGGGACGCCGCCGCGCGCGCGGGACTCACCTATCGCAACTACGGCGAGTTCATCGGCACGGCCTCCGAGGCCGACCTGCGCATGTTCAAAACTAACAAGGAGAAGGACTATCCAGACCTCACGCCGACGGTCTCGGCCGTCCCGACGAAGCGTTCGCTCGAAGGCCACTACAGCCCCTTCTATCGCAACTTCAACCTCCAGACGCCCGACGCCATCACGGTCGATTCGTACCGACTGGCGCGCTCGTCGGGCGGGCTGGCCGACCCGGTCATCGACGTGAGGAACGCGTTTACGCGCGTGAGCGGCTACTCGCGTCTTTCCGTCTGGCTCGAAGAGTTTCGCGGCTTCGTCGCCGCGCGCGAGACGGGGCGGGGGACGCAGCTCCCGAACTTCTCCATCGTGCGTCTGCCGAACGACCACACGGCCGGCGTCGAAGCCAAACGGCCCACGGCGCAGTTCTACGTCGCCGACAACGACTACGCGCTCGGCCGCATGGTCGAGGCCGTCTCGACGAGTCCCTACTGGAAGGACACGGCCATCTTCGTCGTCGAGGACGACGCGCAGGACGGCCCCGACCACGTTGACTGTCACCGCTCGGTCGCGCTCCTCATCAGCGCCTACAATCGCCCCGGCGCGCTCGTCCACGAGTTCCACAACACGGTCAGCTTCATCCGCACGCTTGAGCTGCTGCTCGGCATGGAGCCCATGAACCTGCTCGACGCGACGGCCACACCCGTTGACATCTTTCAACGTGAAGCAGACCTCCGCCCTTACAAAGCCGTCTTGCCAACCATCGCGCTCGACAACCTCTTCACGCCTGATGCTCGCGACGCCGCCACGCTCTACTGGATGCGCCGCACCGCCGAGCAGGACATCGAGCACGCAGACATGGCCGACCCGCGCGTCCTCAACGAAGCCATCTGGTTCTCCGCCCGCGGCGCCTCCGCCCCGATGCCCGAACCCGCACGCCTCCCCGCCTTCGACGCCATGCGCTTGGGCCTGCGCGCCGAGGCCGTAGAGGAGGGCGAGGATGCGAAGGCAGAAGGCAGAAGGCGGTAGGGCGTCACGCGCGCCGAAGAGTCTGACGCGTGCGTCGCTCGCGCGCGGCGTGAGGGCGTTGTCGGAAGTTGACTCCGACCTCGCGCGCATCGCGCGCGCTTACGGCCTGCCGCCATTGTGGGAGCGCGAGGAGGGCTTCGCGACGCTCGTGCTCACGATACTCGAACAGCAGGTGTCGCTCGCCTCCGCGCTCGCGGCCTTCGAGCGCCTGCGCGCGGCCGCCTCGCACGTCACGCCCGAAAACTTTCTCTCGTTCGACGACGCACAGCTCCGAGCCTTCGGCTTCAGCCGGCAGAAGGCTCTCTACTGCCGACTGCTCGCGCGCGCCATCTTGGACGGAGAGCTGGACTTGCAGGCGCTCTCAAAGTTGAGCGATGCAGAGGTGCGCGCAGAGCTGGTGCGACTCAAAGGCATCGGTGCGTGGACGGCCGAAATCTATCTTCTGCGCGCGCTGCTGCGTCCCGACGCGTGGCCCGCGGGCGACCTCGCGCTCCAGCTCGCCGCGCAACAGGTCAAGCGCCTGCACGCGCGCCCGACGGCCGGCGAGCTGGACGCGCTCGCCGAGCGTTGGCGACCCCTGCGCGCCGTGGCCGCGCGCCTGCTCTGGCTCCAATACCTCGAAGGGCGACGCGACGCCGTCCGCCTCTGAAACTTTCGCCCGCCCGCTCACGTTTTGACAGCGGCCCGGTTTGCGACTTAACCTGAACAACCATTCCGACCGGAGGTCAACACGCCGAGATGCGAGGTCACGCGCACGCCCGTCACCCGAGGGGAAGTTCTACATGGAAGCTCACGCTCCTCTTCGCGCTCTGCCTCTCGGCGGCAGCGCCGGCTCCTCTACTCGCGCGGCAGCAGCAACCGCCGCCCGGGCCGGGGCGCCCCGCCACTAGGGAGCAGATGCTCTCGGCGCTGCGCACGCTCACGCCCGAGCGCAGAGAGCAGGGGATGCCGATGCTCGTCGCCGCCGTCCGCGAGAGCGGCGTTGACTTCGAGGTGACGCCCGCCGTCGAGCAGGAGTTAGTCGCCGCGGGCGCGACGCCCGAGCTAGTCGCCGCCGCGCGCGCGAACTTCCGCCCGCAGACGACCGCGACGCAGCCCGGCGCACAGGGCACGCCACGCACGGGCGCGACTTCCTTCCCAACTCCCGTTGAACGTGACGCCGCGACGACGGACGGCCCGCCCTCCGTTACGCGACACGAGATACGCGTCGGCTCGCGCACGCTACACTACACGGTGACGACCGGCATCATGCCGCTCAAGTCGGCCGCGGGCGAGACCGAGGCGCGCATCTTCTACATGGCCTACACGCTCGACGGCGTGAGCAATCCGGCGCAGCGCCCGTTGATGTTCTCCTTCAACGGCGGCCCCGGCTCCTCCTCCGTCTGGCTCCACCTCGGCGCTTTAGGCCCGCGCCGCGTGCCGATGATGCCCGACGGCGCGATGCCGCCGCCGCCCTTTCAACTAGTGGACAACGAGCAGACGTGGCTCGACTTCACAGACCTCGTCTTCATCGACCCCGTCGGCACCGGCTACAGCCGCGCCGCGAAGCCGGAGTTGGCGAGCCGCTACTTCGGGCTTCAGGGCGACATTCAATCCATCGGCGAGTTCATACGTCTCTATCTCGTCCGGAACAGCCGCTGGACTTCGCCGCTCTTTCTCGTCGGCGAAAGTTACGGCACGACGCGCGCCTCCGGCCTCTCGGGCTACCTCATCGAGCGCGGCATCGCCTTCAACGGCGTGATGCTCATCTCGACCGTCATGAACTTTCAGACGAACCGCTTCGCGCGCGGCAACGACCTGCCCTACGTCCTCTTCCTCCCGACCTACGCCGCCATCGCTTGGTATCACAAGCGCCTGCCTCCGGATGTACAGGGCACAGACCTGCGCCGCTTTCTCGAAGAGGTCGAGCGCTGGGCCGCAACCGACTACACCGTCGCGCTCGCCAAAGGCGACCGGCTCACTCCTTCCGAAAGGCAGGAGGTCATCGACCGTCTCAACCGCTACACGGGTCTCGACAAGCGCTTCATCGACAACAGCGATTTGCGCATCGAGATTCAACGTTTCGACAAGGAGCTTTTGCGCGACCAGAAGCGCACCGTCGGCAGACTCGACGGCCGCTTCAAGGGCATCGACGCGTCGGCCGCCTCCGAGACGCCCGACTTCGACCCGAGCATGGCCGCCATCCGGCCGCCCTACACGGCGGCCTTCAACCAGTACGTCCGCGCGGAGCTGGGCTTTCGCTCCGACCTCGAATACTACATCCTCGGCGGCGGCGTCGGCCGCTGGGACTTCGGCGCCGACAACTCCTACGCCGACACGAGTGAGGCGCTGCGCAGCGCCTTCGCCAAGAACCCTTACATGAAGCTCTTCGTCGCCTCGGGCTACTACGACCTCGCGACGCCCTACTTCGCGGCCCAGTACACGCTCCAGCACATGGGGCTCGACCCCGCTCTGCGCCCGAACGTCACCACGACCTTCTACGAGGCCGGCCACATGATGTACATCGACCAGACCTCGCTCGCACAGCTCAAGCGCGACGCTGCCGCCTTCGTCCAGAACGCGTCGGCCACGCGCGGGAGATAAAGTTAATTTCAAATCTCGAATTTGAAATCTCAACTTCTTAACTGATGCTCACGCCCGCACAGCTCTCGACCTACGAGCGCGAAGGCTTCCTCGTGCTTGAGGAGTTCGTCGCCGCCGAAGAGTGCGACCGCCTGCGCGCGCGCGCCGACGAGCTGGTCGAAGCGTTCGAGCCGGGCGCGAGTCTCTCCATCTTCACCACGCGCGAGCAGGCGCGCCGCAGCGATGAATACTTTCTCGACTCCGGCGACAAGGTTCGCTTCTTCTTCGAGGAGGACGCGTTCGATTCCAATGGGCAGCTTGTGAAGGAGAAGGCGCGGTCGATAAACAAGATCGGCCACGCCCTGCACGACCTCGACCCGGTCTTCGCGGGCTTCTCACGGACTGAGTCGCTCGCGTCACTCGTCGGCTCGCTCGGCTACGCCCGCCCGCTGCTCGTGCAGTCGATGTACATCTTCAAGCAGCCGCGCATCGGCGGCGAGGTGACGTGCCATCAGGATGCGACCTTCCTCTACACAGAGCCTCTGACCGTGACGGGGCTCTGGTTCGCGCTCGAAGACGCGAACGTTGAGAACGGCTGCCTGTGGGCGCTCGCGGGCGGGCACAAGACCGGGCCCAAGTCGCGCTTTCTGCGCGCACCGGGCGGCGGCACGCGCTTCGAGGTCTACGACGAGAGCCCTTGGCCGACCGAAGGGCTCGTGCCGCTTGAGGTGAAGAAGGGCGCGCTCGTCCTGCTCCACGGACTACTTCCGCACCTGAGTCGCGCCAACCGCAGCCCGCGCTCGCGCCACGCCTACACGCTCCACGTCATCGAGGAAGGCTGTTACTACCCCGCAGACAACTGGCTGCGCCGCGCGCCTTCGATGCCGCTTCGCGGGTTCGACTGAGTTCTGACCTCGCCTGCCGTTCAGATTAAGAAGAGGAGATAACACGTGAACCTGACGCGCCGCGTCCTGCCGTTCTTCCTGATCATCTTCGCCGCCCTCTCGGCCTCCGCGCAGCAGTTCGACGAGCGGCTCTACCAATCGATGCGCTGGCGCATGATCGGCCCGTTCCGCGCGGGGCGCACCGTGGGCGCGACGGGCGTTCCCGGTCGCCCCAACGTCTTCTACATCGGCGTCAACAACGGCGGCGTCTGGAAGACCGACGACTACGGCCACACCTGGACGCCCATCTTCGACGAACAGCCGACCGGCTCCATCGGCACGCTCGCCGTCGCACCCTCGCGCCCCGACACCATCTACGTCGGCAGCGGCGAAGGCTTGCAGCGTCCCGACCTCTCCACCGGCGACGGCATCTATAAATCGACGGACGGCGGACGCACTTGGGCACATCTCGGCCTGCGCGACGGGCAGCAGATCGGCTCCATCATCGTTGACCCGCGCGACCCCGAACGACTCTACGTCGCCGTGCTCGGCCACCCCTACGGCCCGAACGAGGAGCGCGGCGTCTACCGCTCGACCGACGGCGGCAAGACGTTTGAAAAAATTCTCTACAAGGACGAGAACACGGGCGCCATCGCGCTCGCCTTCGACCCGGCGAACGCGCGCAACGTCTACGCCGTGCTGTGGGCGGCGCGGCAGGGGCCTTGGGAGAACGGCGCGTTCCAAGGGCCGGGCAGCGGCCTCTTCAAGTCAACCGACGGCGGGACGACGTGGCGACAGTTGACGAAGGGCTTGCCGACCTTCGAGCAGGGGCTCGGGCGCATCGGCATCGCCATTGCACCCAGCGACCCGAAGCGCATGTATGCCAACGTGGACGCGCCGCAGCTCGGCGGCGTCTACCGCTCGGACGATGCGGGCGAGAGTTGGCAGCGCACGAACGACGAGATGCGCGTGTGGGGCCGAGGGAGCGACTTCGCCGAACTGAAGGTTGACCCGCGCGACCCCGAAGTCGTCTACGTGGCCAACACCTCTTCGTACAAGTCGGCCGACGGCGGCAAGACCTTCCACGCGTGGAAGGGCGCACCCGGCGGCGACGACTATCACACCATCTGGATCAACCCCGAGAACCCGCAGATCGTCCTGCTCGCCTCCGATCAGGGCGCGACCATCACCGTCAACGGCGGGCGCACCTGGTCGAGTTGGTACAACCAGCCGACCGCGCAGTTCTATCACGTCTCGACCGACAACCAGTTTCCCTACTGGGTCTACGGCGCCCAGCAGGAGAGCGGCTCGGTTGGCACGACGAGCCGCGGCGACAACGGCGCCATCACCTTTCGCGACTGGCGCACCGTCGGCGCCGAAGAGTACGGCTACGTCGCCGCAGACCCTCTGAACCCGAACCTCATCTACGGCGGCAAGCTCTCGCGCTTCGACAAGTCGAACGGCCAAGTCGTCCAGATAGCGCCCGAGGCCGTGCGTAGTGGCAAGTATAGATTCTTGAGAACCGCGCCCGTCCTCTTCTCGCCCGTTGACCCGCACGTGCTCTTCTACGCGGGCAACGTGCTCTTCAAGACGACGACCGGCGGGAACAGTTGGGAGGTCATCAGTCCCGACCTCACGCGCGAGACGTACGACATCCCTCAGTCAATCGGCGTATACGCTAAGCCCGACATGGCGAAGATGCCGCGCCGCGGCGTCATCTACACCATCGCGCCGTCGAACAAAGACGTGAACACCATCTGGGCCGGCACCGACGACGGGCTGATTCAACTGACGCGCGACGGCGGCAAGACGTGGTGGGACGTGACGCCGCCCGGCCTGACTTCGTGGAGCAAGGTCTCCATCATCGACGCAAGCCACTTCGACAACCAGACGGCCTACGCCGCCGTCAACCGCTTCCGCCTCGACGACCTGCGCCCGCACATCTACCGCACGCACGACGGCGGGAAGAGTTGGACGGAGATTGTGAAGGGTCTGCCCGCAGACCCCGTCAACACCGTGCGCGAAGACCCCGTGCGCAAGGGTCTGCTCTTCGCGGGCTCGGAGCGCGCCGTCTACGTCTCGTTCAACGACGGCGACGAGTGGCAGCCGCTGCGCTTGAACATGCCCGCGACTTCAATCCGCGACCTCGTCGTCCACCGCGACGACATCGTCGTCGGCACGCACGGCCGCTCCTTCTGGATTCTCGACGACATCACGCCGCTCCGGCAGATTGACGAGAGTGTTGCTGCCTCAGACTCCTTCCTCTTCGCGCCGCAGATGGCCTATCGCGTCCAGCGCAACCTCAACACAGACACGCCGCTCCCGCCCGAAGAGCCCGCGGGCCAGAACCCGCCCGACGGCGCGGTCATCAACTACTATCTGAAGACCGATGCGACGAGTCCGGTCGTTCTCGAAATCTTCGACCGCGCGGGCAAGCTCGTCCGCCGCTTCCGCAGCGACGACCGGCCCGAGTTCGTTGACGAGAAGGAGCTGCCGCATCCGACCTACTGGGTGCGCCCGCCGCGCGTGCTGCCCGCGTCGTCAGGCATGCAGCGCTTCGTGTGGGACTTGCACTATCCGGAGCCGAAGGCGCAGCGGCGCGAGTTTCCCATCTCGGCCATCTATCGCGACACGCCGCGCCATCCGCTCGGCCCCGCGGTGCTGCCCGGCGACTACACCGTCAAGCTCACGGTCGGCGGCAAGACCTATGCGCGCACGCTCCACGTCGAGATAGACCCGCGCGTTAAGACGGCGCGCGCGGGGCTCGAACAGCAGTTCACTCTCTCCATGCAGGCGGCCGAGGGGATGAACGAGACTTTCGACGTGTTCGCCGGCATCAAGAAGATTCGGGCGCAGATAAACAGCCTGCGCGCACGCGCCGCCACTCTCCCGCCCGCGTCCAACGAGGCGCTCAACGCGCTCGACAAGAAGGCCGCCGCTCTGGAAGGCGGCGCGGGCGCAACCGGTGTGACGCCGTCGCCGCCGGACTTCAACCAACTTCATTCATCGTTTTCGACTCTCTACGGCGTCCTGCAACAGGCCGACGCCGCACCCACGACGCAGGCCGCCGCGACGGCCGCCGACCTGCAACGCCGCCTCCGCGAAGCACTGCTGATCTGGAACGAGCTGAAGAAGAGAGACGTGGAGTCGGTCAACGCGCAACTGCGCGCGGCGAGTTTGCCGCCGCTCGCTTTTTAAGTCGCACGGTTCGGGCGCGATCTCACGATGGACGCTTAAAGAGTTCGAATGTTCCACGGCAGCGGCGCGACTTCGCACTTATCATCTGCGAAGTCGGACTCCTGCTTCGTAAGGATGGAGCCTTGAAGCGAGACGTGAGGCTCAGAAGTCGCAGCAGATGGCTTTTACCTTGCGAGGAAAAGCTTATCCCTCGCGGCGTAAGACTTTTCCATCTCGGAAGAAGACTTTAACTGCGCGCGGAAAGGCTTCTACGTCACGCAACATAAACCTGTCCGCGCGAAAGTAAGCTTTACCGGCGCGCAGTAAAAGCTTTCTCGCGCGAAATTAAAGCTTACTTTCGCGTGTGAAGACTCTTCCTGCGAGAATTAAAAGCCTTCCTGCGCGTGTGTAGAGCCGGAATCCGGGAGTTAAGGCACGAACTTCCGGGCGGCGAGTCTGTATTCCGCGGATTTTACGGGCAAGTACGCGTCTTGTCAGTCCGACTCGGCGGGAAAGAGTCCGAGCGGACTGGCTTTAACCTTGAAATCTTGATGCGAAGTTCGCACCCGGACGGGGAAAAGATTATGCGACGTACATTTCTCACGCTCTTCATCATCGCACTCGCGCTCGCGCCCGCGGCAGCGCAGGAGCGGCAAGCGCGCAGGTCGTTCGTGGAGACGACGCGCGGGCTGCAAAAGCTCGACGGCTTCTTCCCCGTCTACTGGGACGCGGAGGGCGGCCGTCTGCTGTTGGAGATTTCGCGCTTCGACTCCGAGTTCCTCTATCAGGTCTCTCTGCCGACGGGCGTCGGCTCGAACCCTCTGGGGCTCGACCGCGGGCAGCTCGGCGACACGCGCGTCGTACACTTCGAGCGCGTCGGCCAGAAAGTTCTCCTCGTCGAGCCTTCGCAGCGCTTTCGCGCCATCACGACCGACGAGGCCGAGCGCCGCGCCGTCGAAGAGTCCTTCGCGCGCTCGGTTCTCTGGGGCTTCAAAGTGGAAGCGGCCGAGGGCGCGCGCGTGCTCGTCGATGCCACCGAGTTCTTCATGCGCGACGCGCACGGCGTGGCCGACCGCCTGCGCGAATCGAATCAAGGTCAGTACCGGCTCGACGACTCGCGCAGCGCCGTCTATCTGCCGCGCACCAAAGCCTTCCCGAAGAACACGGAGGTCGAGACGACGCTCACCTTCACGACCGACGGCAACGCCGGCCCGCTCGTGCGCGAGACGGTGCCCACGCCGCAGTCCATCACCGTGCGCGAGCATCACTCGCTTGTCGAGCTGCCCGATAACAACTACAGGCCGCGCCGTCTCGACCCGCGCGTCGGCGTAGGCGCCGTCGAGTTCTATGACTACGCCTCGCCCTTCACCGAGCCCATCGAGAAGCGCTGGATTACACGTCATCGTCTTGAGAAGAAGAACCCGCAGGCCGCCGTCTCCGAACCCGTCAAGCCCATCGTCTACTACGTTGACCCGGGTGCGCCCGAGCCCATCCGCAGCGCGCTTGTCGAGGGCGCATCGTGGTGGGCGCAGGCGTTCGAGGCCGCGGGCTTCCGCAACGCCTTTCAGGTGAAGATTCTGCCGCCGGACGCCGACCCGATGGACGTGCGCTACAACATGATCAACTGGGTGCATCGTTCCTCGCGCGGCTGGTCGTACGGCTCAGGCATCACAGACCCGCGCACCGGCGAGATCATCAAGGGCAACGTGACGCTCGGCTCTCTGCGCATCCGTCAGGACTTTCTCATCGGGACAGGACTCATCCCCGTCTACGGCGACTCGACGCGCGGCGAGGGCACGCCCCTGTCTGTGTGCGAGCTGGGCGCAGTCGGCGACGACGCGGAGTATCTTGCACAGGCCGACCCGTCGATTGATGCGGCGCAGATGTCGCTCGCGCGCATACGCCAGCTCGCCGCGCACGAGGTTGGGCACACGCTCGGGCTCGCGCACAACTTCGCCGCGAGCACATACGGCCGCGGCTCCGTGATGGACTACCCAGCCCCGCTCGTCGAGATTACCAACGGCCGTCTCGACCTCTCGCACGCCTACGCCGTCGGCATCGGCGCGTACGACAAGTTTGCCATCACCTACGCCTACGCGCAGTTCCCCGCGGGCGCCAGCGAGACGACCGAGCTTGAAAGAATCGTGAACGAAGGCGTCAAGGCCGGCATGCTCTTCATCTCGGACGCGGACGCGCGGCCGGCGGGCGCGGCGCACCCGCTCGCGAGCCTCTGGGACAACGGCGCCGACCCCGTCGCGTCGTTGCGCCACGAGATGGAGGTGCGGCGCATCGCGCTCAACGAGTTCGGGCTCGCCAACGTCCCCGCGGGCACGCCGCTCGCGATGCTCGAAGCAAAGTTCCTGCCGCTCTACCTCCATCATCGTTATCAACTTCAGGCGGCGGTCAAGTCGGTCGGCGGCCTCTACTACACCTACGCGGTGAAGACGGCTGCGGGCGCGACGAGCCCGGCCGAGGTGCAGCAGATCGTCCCGGCCGCGCGCCAGCGTGACGCGCTCGCGGCCGTGCTCGACACGATCAAGGTCGAAGAGTTGACGGTGCCGCCGCGTATCCTGCAACTGATTCCGCCACGCGCCTTCGGCTATGAGGGCGGCACGCAGGAGCTTTTCGCGAAGCGCACCGACCCGGCCTTCGATCCCTTGGCCGCGGCCGTCGTCGCCGCCGACCTCGCCGTCTCGCGCCTGCTTGAGCCGCACCGCGCCGAGCGCCTCATACAGTTCCACGCGCTCGACCCGGCGAACCCGGACTTCAGCGACGTGGTGGACGCGCTCCTGACGCGCACGTGGCGAGCGCCCGTGCGGCGCGACCCCTATCAAGCGGCCGTCCAACGCGCTGTGCAGAGCCTCGTCGTCATGCGCCTGATGGACTTGGCGGCCGACGACAGCGCCTCGCCGCAGGTGCGTGGGGTTGCGACCGAGGGGCTGCGTTGGCTCCTGCTGTCAGACACCGGGAGTGGAATCAACGCCGCCGACCTGGAGCCGACGGCCGCGCACCTGCACTCGACGCACGAAGAGATCGAGCGCTTCCTTGCACGCCCCGACGCGCCGCGCAAGCGCACGCCGCCGCCGCCCACGCCGCCGGGCGACCCCATCGGCTCGGGGCCTCAATGAGCACGCGCGGCGGCACGCCCGCGCTCGACCTCTACGTCGAGCGCGGCTTCCTCGACCCGGCAAGTCTCGCCGAGCTGCTCGCCGCCGTGCGCGCATCGGGCGGGCGCCCCGCCACCGTCTACGGGCGCGGCGACTCGGGCGCGGTGGACGAGCGCGTGCGCCGGACGACGCGCGTCTCGCCGCCGTTTGAGATGGAAGAGCTGGTCAGGCGGCTTCTGCTCTCGCACCTGCGCGCGGTTGAAGAGTATTTCGGAGTCAGTCTCAGAGAGCTTGAGGAGCCGCAGTTCCTTCGCTACGAGGCGGGCGACTACTTCGTCGCGCATCAGGACGGCAACACCGGCATGCTCCGCTCGGAGCGCGAAGAACGCAAAATCTCTCTCGTCATCTTCCTCAACAATCAATCGGAAACATTCGAGCCGAACGCATACCGCGGCGGCTCGCTCGTCTTCCACCCGCGCGGCGAGCCCGAACCCTTGAGGTTAACGGGTGAGGCCGGCACCCTCGTCGCCTTCCGCGCCGAGACCACACACGAGGTCGAGCCCGTCATCGACGGCGAGCGCTTCACGATTGCCTCTTGGTACAGGTGAGCGTCTAAGTATTTTTAGAGAGTAACACCGGGCTCGTCGTCGCAGGCGGCTCCGGTCTCGCAGAGGCGGTCGAGGATGAGCGCGAAGAGGGCGAAGAGGCGGCGGAGGCGTTCGGCGTCTGTGACGAAGCCGGGGGCGCGCAGGACAAGCTCGTCCACGCCTTCGGGGAGGCTCGCGCCGAACGGGCCGTCGTCGCCGCGCGCTTCGAGATTGATGGAGGGCTGCGACTCTATGAGGCGGCGGATGTCGGGCGAGTCGAACAGGCGCCGGACGCCCTCGTCGTCCTCGGAGCGGATGACGAACGCGCGGTCGAAATCAGTCTGTCCCGTCTCGCTGGAGTGTATGCGCAGACGCCGCGCGAGCGCGTCGAGCAGGTCGCGCCTTTGCAGCTTGAAGCGGAAGCGCCCGCGCCCGACGAACGGCGCGCGCAGACGTGTTACCACCGTCGCCGCCGCGCCCGCCGGCACGACGTTCGTATCCAAAGTCACACACCACCCGCGATAGCGTACGCGCGCGCGCCCCGTCCGCACGTACTCGGAGAGCGCCGCGTCCACGCGCCCGCAGAACTCCGCCCACGTCTCACTCCCTACGCGCTCCGGTAACTGTAACGACGAGCCCATCGCTTCTTTCCGTTATGCGCGCCGGATGAGTTTCGCGGCGACCCAGCCGACGAGGACGAGCGCCGAGAGGATGAGCCAGTTGTAGTCGTGGCCGTAGGTCGAGACCGGATAGTGGTTGCTGATCATCGTGAAGACGACGGGCACAACCATAAAGGTGTTGTGCTTCGAGCGCAGCTTGGCGCGCGCGCCCTCTTTGGGGTCGGGCGGCTGGCCCTCTTTCACGGCCGCAATCATACGCCGCTGCGCGGGCAGGATGCGCATCCAGACGTTGAGAAACATGATGGTGCCGAAGGTCGCGCCGACGTGTATGAACGCCGCGCGCCCTGCGAGCACGTGCGTCGAGAGGTAGGCCGCGCCGACGACAAGCGCGTAGGCGACCGTCGCGAAAGCCTTCTCGTTGCGGCCCAAAGGCGACTGTACCAGCAGGTCGTAGACTATCCAGCCGACAATCAACATCCCGACGCCAAAACCCCCCGCCGTCCACGCGCCGATGTCGCGCACGTCCGTATCTACCATCGCGCCGCCGTGGTAGTAGACGAGCGTCAGAAGCACCATGCCGCTCAACCACGTCGAGGCCGCCTCCCAGCGGAACCAGTGAAGTCGCTTGAGCGAAGGCGTCTTGCGCTTGCCGACGACGTAGAAGCCGCCGCTGTGCACCATCCAGACCTCTGGGTCTTCGCCCGCTTCTTTGGCCTCGCGCTCCTCCTCTTGAAAGCGACCGTCGAGCCACGTGAAGTAGTAGGTCGAGCCGACCCACAGGATGGCCGCGAAGACGTGGAACCAGCGCGCGAGCAGGTTCAGCCACTCGCTCACATTAGGTGGAATTCTCATTCGTTCAGCTCCCGCGGTAGGTCGTGTAGCCGTAAGGGCTCAACAGCAGCGGCACGTGGTAGTGCGCCGCCGCGTCGCGGACGACGAAGGCCACGACGACCTCCGTGTAGAACCCTTCGGTGCCCGCGCCCCCGAAATAGGTGCCGGTGTCGAACGTGAGCCGGTAGTCGCCCGCGCTCAAGACGAAATCATTTGGCAAGAGGTCGCGCAGACGCCCGTCCGCGTCCGTCGCGCCGCGCCCGACGACGCGCCAGCCGTCTTCACCTTTCGCTTCCAGCGTGACGGGCACGCCCGCCGCGGGACGCCCCCGCGCGATGTCGAGCACGTGTGTTGTGATGCCGCTCATTTGACGTTCAAGAATTTCCTGAGCCGCAGCTCCGTGATGCGCCACTGCTCGCCCGCCGCGACGTGCAGCTCTGTCTCGCGGTCGTTTGTGATGCGCGCGCGCAGGAGGGCCAGCATCTCTTCGGCCGACTTGCCCGTGGCGCACACGATGAAGATGAAGCCGAAGCGCTCCTCATACTCGCGGTTCGCCTCGGCCAGCGCGTCAAGGGTTTCGTTCGACGCATCGCGCGCGCGCGACTGCTCGCCCTCGGCCCACGCTCGGGCTTCGGCGCCCGTCTCACGCTGGGGCCTCGACTCGCCGATCTTCGGGTGCGCGCGGAAGGCTTCGAGCCAGTCCTCTCTCCCAAGCTCGCGCCAGATGCGCCCCGCGAGGTTGAGCAGTTGTCCCACGTCCCAGAAGGGTCGCAGCGCTGCCACCTCTGAAGCCCAGCGCGTCGAGCCGCAACAGGCCAGCAGCGCCGCGCGCGCCTCTTCCGCCGAGAGGCGGTTGAGCTTTCCGATTGGCCCTTCGAGGTCTTTTAAGTCAGGCATCGTCGGCGAGGCTTCCGTAGAGACGCAGGCGGCTCACGCCGCCGTCCGGGTAGATGCGAAAGAGCGCGTGCGTGGCCGCGCCCGCGTCCGTCAACTCCGCTTCGTAGAAGTGGCGCGTGTGCGCCTGCAACTTCGTGCGCGGCAGAAGCTCGCGCCAGTCGGCGAAGGTGAGGTAAGACTCCGCGTGTGCGAGTCGCTGCTGTGGCGCTGCGCAGACTTCGAGCGCGAAGCTCTCGGGGAAGTTGCCTTTGAAGTGCGCCGTGTCCACCTCGACGCGTCTGATCGTCCCGCGCGCGCCGAGTTGTATGACGCACCAGTCGTGGCCGGGGCCGCGCCGTCGCTTCGTCTCCCAGCCGTCGCTCATGTCGGCGGCGCGGCCGGGCATGACGAGGTTGTGACGGTGGCCGAAGAACTCGTCGCTCGTGGCGACGACGAGCGCGCCGTTCTCGACCGCCGCCAAATCGACGAGCCCGCCCGCGCGTTTGATCGAGTCCCAATCGGGCACGACCTCGCCGTAGACGCGCAGGCGCGCGACGCCGCCGTCCGGATAAATCCTGAAGCGCAGATGCGTGACCCTCGCCTCCGACGTGACATCGAAAGGGTTCTGCGAGTCACCTTCGAGTTTGGACTGCGGCAGCAGCTCAAACCACTCGATTGACTCACTCGTCAACGTCTCAACGTCCGCGTTCGGCGGCGCCGCGCAAGCGTCGAGCGAACAGCCTTCGGGGAAGTTGCCGCGGAAGAAGCTCGTGTCCACGACGATGCCGCGGACGCGACCGGGCGCGCCGAGGCGGACAAGGCACCAGTCGAAACCCTGCGTGCGACGACGGCGCGACTCCCAACCGTCCATCCACTTCCCGCGCTCCGTGTACGCGCCCTCGCGCCAGACGGGCGCCGACGCCTTCAGCAGATTCTCCTTCGGCGCGAAGAAGTCGTCGTTGGCGTAAACAACGGCGCCCCCCAAACGCTCCGAGGCGAGGTCGACGAGGTTCGTGAACTCTGTCGTCATCTTTGTCAGTCAGTCCTAAAAGTCGTCTTCAAAGTCGTCCCAAATGCTCGGCTCTTTGACGGGCGGCTCGCGCAGCAGGAGGGTGCCTGTGAGCTTGTCGGAAAATTCGCCGCGTTCGTAAATCTTCTCGCCGCGCAGGTAGGTCGCTACAACCGCGCCGTCGAACTCAAGGCCGTCATAGGGCGTGAGCTTGTGCCGGTGATAGTTCGTCGCGGGCTCGACGCGCGTCTTCGCTGCGGGGTCGAAGATACAGAGGTCGGCATCGCGCCCGGGCGTGATCGCGCCCTTGCGGCCGAAGAGCCCCGCGAGTCGCGCGGGCTCGCGCGAGAGCCAGCGCGCGAGGTCGCGGAAGTCGTGGCCGCGCTGTCGAGCCTCAGTCCACACGACGGGCAGCCTGTATTGCAGAGAGCTGATGCCGCCCCAAGCCTTGATGAAGTCACCCTCCTGTCGCTTCTTCATCTCGGGCGGGCAGGGCGAGTGGTCTGAGACGATCATGTCGATGGTGCCGTCGGCGAGCGCCTGCCAGAGCTGCTCGCGGTTCTCGCGCTCGCGCACGGGTGGGCAACACTTGAACTCGGTGGCGCCGTCGGGAATCTCTTCGGCCGCGAAGGTGAGATAGTGCGGGCACGTCTCGGCGGTGAAGGGGAGCCCCGCCGCCTTCGCTTCACGCAAGAGCGGCAGCGAGTCGGCCGATGAATGATGCACGACGTGAACGCGCGCGCCCGTCTCGCGGCAGAGCCGCAGCAGGAGCGCGACCGCCTCATCCTCCGCCGCACGAGGGCGCGAGCGCAGGAACGTCTCGTACTTGCGCGGGTCGCCCGCGGCCTCTCCGGTGCAGCATGACGCGAACGCCTCTTCGACCGGCCCGGGCAGCTCCGCGTGCACGATGAGCGTGGCGTCCAGACGCGTCAGCTCGAACATCGCCGCATGCAGCTCGCCCTCCCTGACGTTCGGAAACTCCTGCACGCCGGAGTCGATGAGGAAGCACTTGAAGCCGACGACGCCGCCCGCTTGGAGCGACACGAGCAAGCCCAGATTGCCCGGCACGAGCCCGCCCCAGAACCCAACATCCACACGACACTGGCCCCGCGCCGCCTCTATCTTCTCGCTGAGCCCTTCGGGCGTGGTCGTCGGCGGGACGCTGTTGAGCGGCATGTCCACAATCGTCGTCACGCCGCCCGCCGCTGCGGCCTTCGTCGCCGTCGCAAAGCCCTCCCAACGCGTCCGCCCCGGCTCGTTCACATGCACGTGCGAGTCCACGAGGCCGGGCAGCACGACCGCGTCTCCGGCTTCAACTAAAGGACATCCGTCGGGCACGTCGTCGAACCCCGTGACCTCTTCGACGCGCCCGCCGCGCACGTGCACCGCGGCGGGGCCGTCCCCGTCGGGAGTGATGACGCGTTGACCCCGTATGCACAGGTCTGGCGAAGGCATGGGGAAGACTTAAAACATAAGTCGAGGCTTTTGGCAACAAGGATGATTGAGGCGTCTCGCGCGGCGGCGACGCGCTACGGTAGAATGCCCCGACCCTTGTTTGAGAGGAGAAGCATGAAGACGACGTTGACGACCGACGCGACGCGGGAGATTTCCGCGCGACTGAGTGAGGCCAACCGCGAGTTCGCCGCGCGCTATCCGGGCGAGTCCTTCCAGCGCCAGCCCGTGCATACGGTCTACGGCGGCGCGCACCTGTTCAAGTTTGACACGACGCCGCGCCTCGGCGCGCTCGCACGGCGCGTGCTCGAAACATACGCGCCGAACTTCGCCGTCTTCGCGCGCGCGCTTGAGCTGCCCGGCCATGAAGAGCTGCCCGACTCGGTCGCCGACGACTCTTCGGTGCGCGCCGCCGTGGAGCAGGACGAGGCAGGGTTTCAAGCGGAGCACCCGGGCGTGTGGCTCGCGCACAAGGTCTACGCGCGCGTGGTCGAGAAGCTCAGGCGCGAGCCGGTCGAAGACTTTCGCATCGACTTCGAGGACGGCTACGGCAACCGCCCCGACGCGGAGGAGGACGGCCACGCCGCTTCCGTCCCCTTGGAGGTTGCGCGCGGGCTTACAGAGGGCACGCTCCCGCCCTTCCTCGGCATCCGCATCAAGCCGTTCACAGAGGAACTGTACGCGCGCTCGGCGCGCACGCTCGACATCTTCCTCTCTTCGCTGCTGGAAGCGACGGGCGGCCGTCTCCCCGAGAACTTCGTCGTCACGCTGCCGAAGGTGACCGTGCCCGAACAGGTCTCGACGCTCGCAGACCTCTTCGAACTGTTCGAGCGCGAGTCGGGGTTGCCCGACGGCTCTCTGAAGATGGAGCTGATGGTCGAGACGACGCAGTCCATCATCGACTATCGCGGGCGTTGCGCGTTGCCCTCGTT
This sequence comes from Pyrinomonadaceae bacterium, assembly GCA_045807845.1. Lineage (GTDB taxonomy): Bacteria > Acidobacteriota > Blastocatellia > Pyrinomonadales > Pyrinomonadaceae > QHXN01. The sequence continues at coordinate 17,752 of JBJMGQ010000422.1, forward strand.
CGTCGCGGCGGCGCGTGGGCGTTGCACGGCGGCGCACTTCGGCACGTATGACTACACCGCGAGTTGCCAGATCACGGCCGCGCACCAGCACATGACGCACCCCGCGTGCGACTACGCGCGCCACGCGATGCAGGTCGCTCTGGGCGGGACGGGCGTGTGGCTCTCGGACGGCGCGACCAACATCATGCCCGTCCCCGTGCACCGCGCGCCCGAAGGCAGCTCGCTCAACGACGAGCAGGAGCAGGAGAACCGTCGCGCCGTCGGGCGCGCATGGCGGCTCCACTACGAACACATCCAGCACTCGCTCACGAACGCCTTCTATCAAGGCTGGGACTTGCACCCGGCGCAGCTCCCCACCCGCTACGCCGCCGTCTACACCTTCTTCTTAGAGAGCCTCGGCCCGGCCGCGTCGCGCCTCAGCAACTTCGTCGAGAAGGCCGCGCGCGCCACGCTCGTCGGCGACGTGTTCGACGACGCGGCCACGGGTCAAGGGCTACTCAACTACTTTCTCCGCGCCACCAACTGCGGCGCCCTCACCGAAGAAGAGGCCGTCCGCTTGAGCGGCCTCACCGTCGAAGAGCTGCGCTCCGGCTCCTTCGTCAAGATTCTCAAGAGCCGCCGGCAGATTTGAATAGTAGACAGTAGACAGTAGCCAGTAGCCAGTAGTCAGTAGCCAGTAGCAGGACAAAGCGGCGCGCTCGGCTTGTGGGCTGAGACGCGCCGCCTTTTTCTACTGCCTACTGCCTACTGCCTACTGTCTACTACTATTCGTGTCCGCTTATGACTTGATGTCCGCGGCCATCTTTTGCGCCTTCGTGCGGATGAAGGCGTAGTTCAATTGGGGTAGGGAATTGAAGGCGGCGGCCTTCGTGCTAAGCTCCTTCGCCTTCGCGTTGTCGCCTTTGCCTTGATACGCTTGCGACAGGCGATAGAGGTTCTGGGGGTTCTGCTGGTTCGCCTGCTGAAGCTCCGCGATAGTCTTGTCGTAGTCCTTCTCCGCGAGCGCGATCATGCCGGCCAGCTCGTGCGTCTGCTTCAACTGGTTCGGGTTCTTGGAGCCTTCGGCGCCCTTGCGAAACTCTTCGGCCTCCGTCTTCGCCGTCGCGGTGTCTTTCTTCCCCAGCGCGACCGTGACGAGGTTGTAGTGGTGGAAGAGCTTCGTGTTGTTCTTAATCTCCTGCGAGAGCGTGGACTCGTCGGTCATCTTGAGGAGGCGCTCGAACTGCGCCTTCGCCTCGTCGTACTTGCCCATCTCGACGAGGATGTTCCCCTTGAGCTGGAGGTCGCCCGTCATCGCCGCCGTGTCGCTTATCTTCTCGCCGAGCGCGTACTGCTTCTCGACCTCTTCGAGCGCCTTGTCGAGCTTGCCGCCGTCGGCCTCGACGACGGTCATGCCGAAGAGCGCGGTGCGGCGGTCGCCGTCGCTGCGCGCCTTGTCGTTGATGGCCTGTAGCTCGGTCGTCGCCTCGTCGGGCTTGCCCATGTAGAGCAGGTCGGCGGCGATGCCGTTGCGCGAGTTGATGAAGTTGGGGTCGATGGAGAGCGCCTTGCGATACTGCGTGATGGAGTCTTCGTACTTGCCCATCTTCAAAAGCAGCTCGGCGTACGAGTCATAAGGGTTCGGGTCGTTCGGGATCAGCTCGATGTACTTCTTGAACGCCTGCTCGGCGTTCGCGTTATCGCCGTTCTGCCGGTAGGCATAGCCGAGGATGTTGTAGGCGGGCGAGTAGTTCGGCGCCAGCTCGGTCGCCTTCTTGTAGTGGTCGATGGCCTGCGCGAAATCCTGTTGGCCGAAGTAGTAGCCGCCGAGGTTGAAGTGCGCGCGCTCGTCTGCGGGGTGGGCGGCGACGAGTTTGTCGAGCTGCTCCTTCTGCTTCACCGCCTCGCCGTTGGCCCCCGCCTCGGTGGCGAGGATGAGCAGGCGCTCTCCCTCCGAAGCCTTGCCCGACAAATCAACCGCCTTCTTCAAGTGGTCGAAGAACTCCTTCGTGGTCTGCGAAGCATTGGCTCGGCCCAACTCCGCCAGCGCGAAGTTTGCATCAAGCGAGATGGCCTTATCGAAATGCTGAATCGAGTCCTGCGCCAGCAGCCTCTCGGCGAGGTCGCGCCCCTGCAAGAACTCCTTGCGCGCCTCCTCCGAAGAGGTCGTGACGGGAATCTTCCCGTCGCCCGTCGTGGCAGGCGAAGCCGCGGGGGTGGGGGCAGAGGTATTCGCAACCTCGCTGGTGGTCGTGCAACCACTCAACGCCGCGGCGCACAGCGCAATGACGGCGGCGAACAGGAACAGCATGGAACCTTGACGGCGCATCAGAAGCCTCCTTCGAGAGTGTGTGTAAACGAATGGCTCGCGGCCGGGGAACTACCGAACCGCGATTCTTAACACGCGAGGTGGATTAGGTCGTGCGGGACGTTAACTGGGAAGTGGTGAGTGAGACTATGCGAAAGATGAGGCCGCGTCAATGACTTTATGAGAAATTTACCACGGCCGATTAAACGACAGGATAAAAGTCCAATCGTTTGAGTGGAAATATCTCTATGGGCACATAAAACGGGCGACTCTAATCTTAAAGTCGCCCGTTTGCGGTTCACCAGCTTAAATGATCAATTCCACAAGAGAATCATTTTGTGGAATAGGGGACTAGGCGCTCGTGTCGTCGTGCGCGAGCGACGAGGACAGTTCGCGATAGGCGTCGGCTTGGGCAAGCAGGTCTTTGGCCTTCTGTTCGACCGCTTGGACGGCGTCGGCACCGGCCGCCCAGCGAAGCGGTGGCTCGTCCCGGCTCGCAAGCTGGATGAGCGCCTTGGCGAGCTTGGCGGGGTCGCCGCCTTGCAAGCCGTTCATGCCCTTCCAAGCGGTGACGGTCTGCCGGGTCTTCTCGGCATAGTCGTCGATGGATGGCTCGGGGTAGTTTGTTGACTCCTCCGTGAGCAGCTCCGTGCGGAAGAAGCCCGGCTCGACCAGCATCGTGCGGATGCCGAACGGCGCGACCTCGGGCGTGAGCGACTCGATCCAGCCCTCGACGCCGAACTTCGACGCGGCGTAGGCCGAGACGAACTCCTGCCCGGTGATGCCGGCGGTCGAGGAGATCGTCACGACGAGTCCCGAACGTTGGGCGCGCATGACGGGCAGCACGGCGCGGGTGACGTTCACCGGGCCGAACAGGTTGGTCTCGACCTGCGCGCGGAAGTCTTCGGGGCTGATCTCCTCGAAGAACCCGGCGTAGAAGTTGCCGGCGTAGTTGACCAGCACATCTATGCGGCCAAACCGGCCAATCGCAGCTTTAACCGCAG
>JBJMGQ010000423.1:0-23731 GCA_045807845.1 Pyrinomonadaceae bacterium
CGAAGGTTGGCGACGACTCGCGGCGCTCGACGCGGCGACGCGGATGGCGGAGTCGGTCGTGCGCTCAGGCGGCATCAGCCGGGGCCGACAGGCGGCGGGCGTCGTCGAGCGCTTCGCCGCACGCGCCGCGGGCGAAGGGGCGGAGGACTGGACGGCCATCCCCGCCGACTTCTGGTCGGCACGCCCCGCGCCGCCTGATGAAGACGGCGAGGAGCAGGTACTTCTGCGAGGTGCGGTGCTCGTGCACGTGCGAGGCTTGCGAGCGGGCGCGAAGGCCAAGCAGGTTGCAGGCTCAACGAAGGTTGAAGAACAAGCCGTCGAGCAGTCAGTTGATAAGACGCAACTGCCGGTCGAGCTGGCCGCGGCGCTCGAAGAGAGGCCGGCGCGTCCCGGCCTTGAGCTGCTGCGCATACTGCGTGCAGACGGGCTGCTGTCGCCGCTCGTCCTGCTCTTCGCCGTCGCGCTCGCGGCGGCCGGCACCGTCGCCGAGGCGCTCATGCTGCGCGGCCTCTTCGACGTGGGGCGCGAGTTGAACCTCTCGGGTCAGAGGCTCGGTGCCGTCGCCGCGCTCGTCATCTTTCTACTGACGCTGCTTGTCCTGGAGCTGCCCATCACGGGCGCCGTGCTGCGGATGGGGCGGCGGCTTGAGACGCGCCTGCGCATGCTCTTCATGGACAAGATTCCGCGTCTCGGCGACCGCTACTTCCACAGCCGCCTCACCTCCGACATGACTGAGCGCAGTCACAACATACACGTCCTGCGCCAACTCCCTGCGCTCGGCGAACACTTCCTCCGCGCGATCTTCTCGCTCGCCCTGACCACGCTCGGCATCGCTTGGCTCGACCCCGCGAGCGCGCCCGTCGCGTTGCTCGCCGCCGCGCTCGCCGTCGCCGTTCCCGTCGCCGCACAGCCCGTCCTCTTCGAGCGCAACCTGCGCGTGCGCAACCATGCGGGCGCGCTGAGCCGCTTCTATTTCGACGCGCTCATCGGCCTCTTCGCCGTGCGCGCGCACGGGGCCGAGCGCGCCGTGCGCCGCGAGCACGAGAACCTTTTGATTGACTGGGCCGGCGCCGGTCTCGGCCTACTGCGCGCGACGGTCACGGTCGAGGCGGTGCAACTCCTTGCGGGCTTCGGGCTGTCGGCGTGGCTGCTGGTCGGTTACGTCTCGCGCGCGGGCGAGTCGGGCGGGCTGCTGCTGTTCGCTTACTGGGTCTTGAATCTGCCGATGCTCGGTCAGGAGGTGGGGCTCGTCGCGCGGCAGTACCCCGGCTTCCGCAACGCCACGCTCCGCATGCTCGAACCGCTCGGCGCGCTTGAAGAGACTGAGGTTGACGACTCAACTGACATGCGCATTAGGACAAACGCAAGTGCAGACGATGAAGCCGTCCGCATTGAAGTGACAGACGCACAGGTTGCAGCACAGACCGATTTGATCATCCCGAAGACGGCGGGCTCTCTCGCGCAGGTGGAAGAGGTCGCGATAGCTGCGGGGACATTCACGCTCGACTCGACCTCGCAAACGATTGAGTCAAACGGCGACGGGCAAGCGTCACATGCTTCGACGCGCGGGTTGTCGGTCGTCTTCAAGGATGTGACCGTGCGCGCGGCGGGGCACACGATTCTTGAAGGGATAGACTTGGCCGTCGGCGCGTGCGAACACGTCGCCGTCGTCGGCTCTTCGGGCGCGGGCAAGTCGAGCCTCGTCGGCATCCTCCTCGGTTGGCACAGGCCCGCCGCGGGGCGCGTCTACGTCGGCGGCGAGCGGCTCGGCGGCAGGCGACTCGAACAGTTGCGGCGCGAGACGGCGTGGGTTGACCCGACCGTGCAGCTTTGGAACCAGACCTTCATCGAGAACATACGGTACGGCTCGGGCGCGGTCGGCGCCGATGCGCTCGGCCGCGCCGTCAAGCTTGCCGACCTCATCGACGTGCTCGAAAAACTGCCCGGCGGTCTACAGACTCCGCTCGGCGAGGGCGGCGCGCTCGTCTCCGGCGGGCAGGGACAGCGCGTGCGTCTCGGGCGCGCGATGCTGCGCGAGGACGTGCGCCTCGTCATCCTCGACGAACCCTTCCGCGGGCTCGAACGCGACCGGCGGCGCCGCCTGCTCGAACGCGCACGCGCGTACTGGCGCGGCGCCACGCTCCTCTGCATCACGCACGACGTGGGCGAGACGCTTTCGTTCGAGCGCGTCGTCGTCATTGACGGCGGGCGCGTCGTCGAAGACGGCTCACCAACACAGCTCGCCGCCGACTCGGGCTCGCGCTACGCCGCGCTGCTCGCCGCCGAAGAGGAGGTACGCACGGGGATGTGGTCGGGCGGTGGTTGGCGCCGCTTGAGACTTCAGGGTCAACGTCTCTCTGACGGTGCAGACGCAGTATAAACATTCGATGAACGAGCTTTCGTTTATGACATGGCGGGCCGACTCTTTGGGTCGTGCGCTCGAAGCTCTGGGGCGCGGCGGCGGACTCTCGCCGCGCGACGTGGATGCGGGGAGTCCGCCGCCATCTGCGGCGCACGAGGGCGACGAGCCGCTCGGCCAGTGGATTGAGTCGGCGTCGCGTTGGCTCGGGCTCGAAGCAGAGCCGAGGCCGTTGCGCTACATAGATGTCTTACAGCTCACGCGCGAGACGCAAGCCCCGACGCTCGTGCGCGTCCCCGGCGAGGACGAGCCGCGCTTTCTCGCGCTCGTGTCGGCGCGCAAGGGTTCGGCGACGGTCGTCTTCCCTGACCTCTCCATGCGTCGCGTGCGCTCGGATGAAGTCGGCGCATTGTTATGCCACACGACGGAGGAGCCGCTGGCCGTCGAGGTCGGCCGTCTGCTCGAAGAGATAGGCGTGCCGCGGCGACGACGCGCGCGCGCGCGTTCCGCGATTCTGGAACAGAGACTCGGGGCGAAGTGGATAGCCGAGTGTTGGAGCCTGCGCAACCCGCCCGCGGCGGCTCTCCGGCGTCGCGCGCGACAGGCGCGGCTCGTGCCGCGGCTCACGCTCTTCTTCGTCTCGCACGTCGCGCAGTACGCGCTGTGGCTTCTCTCGTGGTGGGTCATCGGGCAGGCGGCGCTCGGCGGGCGCGCCGACCGTGGTCTGCTCGCGGCGTGGGTGCTGCTGCTCTTGACGACGATTCCGCTCCGGCTGCTTGAGACGTGGTCTTCGGGGCTCTTCGCCATCGGCGCGGGCGGGCTCATCAAGCAACGTCTGCTACAGGGCGCGCTCAAGCTTGAGCCCGAAGAGATTCGGCACGAGGGCGTCGGCCATCTCCTCGGGCGCGTGTTCGAGGGCGACGCCGTCGAGTCGCTCGCTTTGAGCGGCGGGCTGCTCGGGGCGGTCGCGACAATCGAGCTGGCGTTCGGGGCTTGGGTCTTGTGGGCGGGTGCGGGCGGTTGGCTTCACGTCTCGCTGCTGGCGGTCTGGGTCGCGCTCGTCGTCGTGCTGGGTTGGTTCTACTACCGGCGCCGTCTTGCATGGACTGAGTCGCGTTTGAAGTTGACGCACAACCTTGTCGAGGTGATGGTCGGCCATCGCACGCGGCTCGCGCAGGAGGCGCGCGAGCGTTGGCATGAGGGCGAGGATCAATCGCTCGAAAATTATCTGAGGCTGTCGGCGGGGATGGACGGGGTTATGGCAAAGCTCGCGGCGCTCGTGCCGCGCGGCTGGCTCGTGCTCGGCGTGGCGGCGCTCGCGCCGGCCTACGCCTCGGGTGAAGCCTCGGCCGCGTCGCTCGCCGTCGGGCTCGGTGGCATCCTGCTCGTCTTCCGCGCGTTGGGAAAACTGGCCGAGAGTCTCTCGTCGCTCGCGGGCGCGGGCGTCGCTTGGCGCAAGGTGGCGCCGCTCTTCGAGTCCGCTGCGCGAACGGACGAGGCCGGCGTCCCTTCGTTCTCCGTCTCAGCACAAAAACGAGAGAGCCACAATGGTGAGCAAGAGGCGCGGGCCGTGGCCGAGGCGCACGACCTCGTCTTTCGCTACAGAGGGCGCGACGAGCCCGTGCTGCGCGGCTGTAGCCTGCGCATCGACGCGGGCGAGCGGCTCCTGCTCGAAGGCCCTTCGGGCGGCGGCAAGTCAACGCTCGCGTCTCTGTTAACGGGGATGCGGAGGCCCGACTCGGGACTTCTGCTGCTCGGCGGTTTAGACCGGCAGACGCTCGGGCTCGATGGCTGGCGGCGGCGCGTTGTCTCCGCACCACAGTTCCACGAGAACCACGTGCTGACCGAGACCTTCGCCTTCAATCTCCTGATGGGACGACGCTGGCCCCCACGTGTCGAAGACATGGCCGAGGCCGAAGCCGTCTGCCGCGAGCTTGGTCTGGGCGAGCTGCTCGCACGTATGCCCGGCGGCTTCGAGCAGATGGTCGGCGAGAGCGGCTGGCAGCTCTCACACGGCGAGCGCAGCCGCCTCTTCATCGCCCGCGCGCTCTTGCAGCGCGCAGACCTTCTCGTCCTCGACGAGAGCTTTGCCGCGCTCGATCCCGAAAACCTGCGCCTCGCCCTCACCTGCGTCCTCAGACGCGCCCCCGCGCTCCTCGTCATCGCACATCCTTAAAGCAGTCGGCAGTAGGCAGATGGCAGTAGGCGGTTGAATGACCCGCTATCGAAAACTGTGAATGAACCTTCGATCTTTCTGAACAGGTAGCGGCTGCCTACTGCCATCTGCCTACTGCCGACTGCTTCAAAGAGGTAGCTCAATAAGCGAAGGACTGATAGACCTCTTCGCCGCCGTCGTCGAGCGAGTCAACGATGGGGTTGAAGCGGAGCAGGAAGCGCGCGCGCTCGGACAGTGTCTCAAGTGCTGCGCGCGGGACGCGGATGGAGACCTCGGGGCGAAAGAGCCAACGGCGACTGTAGCCGAGGACGACCATCGGGCGCGGCTCCGCTGTGCGGTTCGGCGTGCCGCGATGGAGCCCGCGCACGTCGCGAATCATTACGTCGCCGGCCCGCATCAACAGAGGTTCGAGCCGCGCGCTTCCATCCTCGATGCGCCGCAACCCTTCTTCTTTCGACAGCATGTGCGTCGCGCGCGCCACCTCGAACGGGCCGTTCTCTTCCGTCACATCCACGAGCGGGAAATTGACGGCGAGCTGAAACGGCGGCGTCTCGCGCCCCCACTCGGGGAAGAGCGGCGGCGTGTCGCGATGCACGTCCTGAAACTCCGAGCCGAGCAGCGGCGTGTCGGTGGCGAGCTGAGATAAGACCGCGTCGTCGCCCACGAGCCTCCGCACGACGCCGAGCACGTCGTCGTCTTCGTAGACCTCCGGGTCTGCGAACGGCTCTGCGAACGGCAGCGTCACGTAGTAACGCCCCGGCCCGCGATTCAAACGGTGCCCCTCAAGCTCGACGTGCCGCCTCAACAACGGCGCGAACGCCGCCCGCCAAGCCTCCATCTTCTCACGCGCAAAGTGCCCGCGCAGGACGCAGAAGCCCTCCGCCAACACCTCGCGCACGAACCCGCTGATCTCATCTGCGCTGTAACGACTCATCACTTCCTTCTACTCAAACGGTTCTGAACGATGACGACGGCGAGCAATATGATGCCGCGCAGGACGAGCTGCCACCAAGGGCTTATCCAGCCTTCGAGATTGAAGATGTTGAAGATGAGCGCGAGCAGCAGCATCCCCACCAGCGTCGAGCCTACGCCGCCCTGCCCGCCCGTCAGGAGCGTCCCGCCGACGACGACGGCCGCGATGGCGTCCAGCTCCCAACCGACGGCCGCGACCGGCTGACCCGTCCCGAGTCTTGCCGCCAACAGCACACCCGCGAGCCCCGCCAGCGCACCGCTCATAGTGTAAACACCCATCGTCACGCGCCCGACGTTCAAGCCCATCAGCCGCGCCGCCTCTTCACTGTCGCCCAGCGCATACGTGTGCCGCCCGAAGCGCGTGTAGTTGAGCACGAGCCAGCCGAGCGCGTACGCTGCGAGCAGAATCAACACAGGGTAAGGAACCGAGAGCGCGCCAAGGTCGAGCTTCCCGCGCCCAAGCTCGCGGAAGCCTTCGGCGCCCGGCGGCACGCTCAGAGTCTTCTCGCCCGTGTAGACGAGCGCGACCCCGCGCGCGGCGATCATCATCGCCAGCGTCACGATGAAAGGTTGGATGCGCGCGCGTGAGATGACGAGGCCGTTGACGAACCCGAGCGCCGTGGCGAATCCGACGCCCGCGAGGAGTGCGACCAAAAGCCCGCGGTCTGCGAGCCCCGCCGCCGTCACACCCGCCACCGCGACGAGCGAGCCGACCGAGAGGTCGATGCCTCCCGTCAAAATCACGAACGTCATGCCGAGCGCCACCAGCCCGAGCATGCTGTTCTGCCTCAGCACGTTCGTCAGGTTCTCTTCCGTCAGGAAACGCTCGTACCGCGCGAACGCGAAGACCGCTACCGCCAAGAGCGCCACCAGCGCCCCCTGCCGCTGAAGAAACGACGCCACACGCGCCCGCCACACGCGCCCACGCAAAGACTCCTTCTCTAACGCCGCCCCGGCCTGACTCATCCTCTTCACTCCTTCTTCGGCGTTATCCTCACCCAATCGAAACGCGCCGTACCACCAGACGCAATGAGCGCAACGCGCGCGGCCTCGACGAAAGCACCGTCCACGACGCCACCAACTTCCGTCCACTCGCGACCGTTCGTGCTGAACGAGAAGCGATAACGCTCGCCGCCCTCGGCCTTCATACGCAGATAGAGGAAGTCTCCCGCGGGCACGTCTGCAATCGCGACTCGCTTCGCCTCCCTCCCCTCACGCCGCCACACATAGAGCTTCCCGCCACCCGCCGAGACGCCGAGCGCACTCTCGCGCCAACCGTATACGGACAGCCCCGCGCGCGCGCCGGCTGCCGTGCCGCGTGTATCTATGAGCACCGTCGCCGTGTAGTCGCCCGAAGTCGTCCGCCGCGCAACGACCGCGCCCGCGAACTCCTCCGCGGACGACGACAAAGAGGGCGCGAGCGAGAGATAACCGCCGTGCCCTGCTTCGACGTGCACGTCCGGCGCGTTGTTCATCGGCCACTGCCACTCGGGGCCGAGCGTCGTACTGTTGAAGCCGTCGAAGAACTCCAACTCTGTCGCGGGGCCGCCACGCCCGAGCGGGGCGGGCGCGACGCTGCTGGGGCCCCGGCCTTCGTTGACGCGCGGCCAACCGTCATCGCCCCACGTGACCTCGTCGAGCACTGCCTCGCGCCCGACGTTGAACGTGTCGCGCCGCTTCCGGTACGAGTGATAGAGCAGGAACGCGCGGCCGTCCGGCGTCTCGACGATGCTCCCGTGACCCGGGCATTGCCAGTCCTGATTGGCCGCGATGATCGGGTTCTTCGGATTCTTCTCCCACGGGCCTAAAAGTCTCTTCGCGCGCGCCACGCCCAACGCGTAGTCGCACGCGCGACCGCAGCACGCGTTGCCCGAGTAGAAATGATAGAACCAACCACTGTGACGAAGGATGAACGAGCCCTCGACGACGTGCTGCTCCCACGGCGAGGTGTTGCGCAGAATCTCTTTGCGCTTGCCGACGAAGCGCGTGCCGTCGTTTGAGAGTTGCTGCGCGAAGATGGAGGTCGGCACGTCGGGCTCGGCGTCGTTGCCGTCGGCCTTCCAGACGATGTAGGGCACGCCCGCTTCGTCATAGAGGAAGAAGGGGTCGATTGAGCCGACGTTGTTCAGCTCGGGTATCTGGCAGACGAGCGGGCCGTGATCCGTGTAAGGCCCCTGCGGCGCCGCGGCCGAAGCGGCGGCGACGCAGAGCGTCCCCCTGCGCTTCGGCCCCTCGTCGCGCCGCGCCGTGTAGAAGACGAACGTGCGCCCGAACCCCGACACGATCTCCGGCGCCCAGAAGTCACCCTTCGCCCACGCCGGCTTCTCCTTAAAGACGTAACCGGCCGCCTCCCAGTTGACGAGGTCGCGCGAACGCAGCAGCGCGAAGTGCGGCGCCCAACCGCCCGTCGTCGCCGCCGCCCAGTACTCCTCGCCCACGCGCAGAACGGAAGGGTCTGGATAGTCGCCCGCGATGACCGGGTTGTGATAGACGGCCGTCTGCGCCGACACCGCCGTCGAGATGCAGACCGCGAAGACGAGGGCACCGATAAACAATCTCAGATTTGAAAACTCGAATCTCAAATCCTTATACCGCTTTCGGCCGCTGGATGTAGACGGCGACGACGATGATGGCGGCCTTGATGACGAGCGACCACGCGTAGGAGATGCCGTTCATCACGAAGCCGGTGGTGATGACCTGCATGATGAGCGCGCCGACGAGTGTGCCGAGGACGGTCGCGCGCCCGCCCGTCAGAGGCGTCCCGCCGACGACCGTCGCCGCGATGGCGTCAAGCTCGATGTTCAAGCCCACCTTCTGCGCGTCGCTCGCGCCGAGTCGCGCCGTCTCGATGAGTCCCGCGAGCCCGGCCAGCAGCCCGCTCAACGTGTAGACGATAATCTTCGTTCGATGGACGCGGATGCCTGCGAGCCTCGACGCAGCTTCATTGCCGCCCACGGCCACGACGTAGCGCCCGAACGGCGTCGCCCTCATCACGAAGACCGCGAGTCCCACCACGAGCGCCATCAACAAGACCTGCACGGGCACGCCCGCCACCTTCCCGTTGCCGAGATATTCGAACGTGGCATTGCTGAACGGGATGAGCTGCCCGCCGTTGCTCAAGACCTGCGCCACGCCGCGCCCCGAGATGAGCAGCGCCAGCGTCACGATGATCGGCTGGATGCGAAAGCCCGTGATGAGCGCGCCGTTGAAGGCGCCCGCCAAAGCCGCCGCCGCGAGCGCAAAGAGCACCGCCACGCCCGCCCCGTAATCGAGCGACGTGGCGGCGACCGCCGACGCTATCGCCATCAGAGACCCGACCGAAAGGTCTATGCCGCCGGTCGCAATCACCAGCGTCATCCCCACCGCGACGAGCACCGTCGGCGAGACTTGCAGCAGGATGTTGCGGAAGTTGTTAAGGTCGAAAAAGTTCGGCGTGAAGATTGAGTTGACGAAGACGAGCAGCACCAGCGCCGCCAATGCTCCATACGTCGGCGCGTAATCGGCGATGCGCCTCGTCCCTTCAACGCCGACGCTCGCCTGTGCCGCGTTAGACATCTGTGCTCACTCCGTTCGCAAGTGATGAGTGATGAGTGATGAGTGATAAGAAGGAAGACACGAGCCTCGGCTTCCCTTATCACTCATCACTCATCACTCATCACTCCTCCTTCGGCCATCGCGTGAATGATCTTCTCTTGTGAAACGTCGGCGCCGCGCAGCTCCGCGACGCAGCGGCCGTCGCGCATGACGACGACGCGGCTGCTGCCTTCGACCAGCTCTTCAAGCTCGGAAGAGATCATCAGGACGCCGAGGCCGGAGGCGGCCAGCTCGTTGATGAGCGACTGGATTTCGCCTTTGGCGCCGATGTCGATGCCGCGCGTCGGCTCGTCGAGGATGAGGAACCTCGGGTTCTTGCAGAGCCAGCGCGCGAGCAGAACCTTCTGCTGGTTGCCGCCCGACAGCTCTCTTATCTTCTGCTCGGCGCTTGAAGCCTTGATGCCGAGTCGCTTCATGAAGCGTTCGACCACTTCGTCCTGCTTCGCGCGCGAGACGACGCCGAGCCTCGTCATCTCGGGCAGCGCCGCGAGCGTCAGATTCTCGCGCACGGAAAGCTCGGGGATGATGCCTTCGGCCTTGCGGTCTTCGGTGAGAAAGGCGAGGCCGGCGTTGATGGCATCGTTGGGTGAGTTTAAGTTGAGCGCACGGTCTTCCAACATCACACGCCCTTCGTCTAAAGGGTCTACGCCGAAGATCGCGCGCGCAGTCTCGGTGCGACCGGAGCCGAGCAGTCCCGCCATGCCGACGATCTCACCGCGGCCCGCCTCGATTGTGACGTGGTCGAGCTTGCGACCGCGGGTCAGGTTCTCTGCTCGCAGGAGCGGCGCCGTCTCCTTCTTCGCAGCAACGCTCTGGTGCTCGCCGAAGGCGGTCGCCCCCTTGCGCTGCAACTCCTCTCGCTGCTTGCCGAGCATGAGACAGACGAGGTCGATCTTCTCCAGCCCTTCGAGCGTGCGCGCCGCGACAAACCGCCCGTCGCGCAAGACCGTCACGCGGTCGCAGACGGTGTACAGCTCGTCGAAGCGGTGGCTGATGTAGACGACGCCGACGCCCTCCGCCTTCAGACGCCTTATCACTTCGTAGAGGAGGGAGACTTCGTGTTCGGTGAGCGAGCTGGTCGGCTCGTCCAGCACGACGACCTTCGCCCCGAACGAGACGCCGCGCGCGATGGCGACCATCTGCCGGAGTGCGATGTTGAGACTCCCCAGCGTGGCGCGCGGGTCGATGTCGAGCCCGAGACGTTCGAGAATCGCCCCGGCGTCCGCGTTCATCTTCTTCCAATCGATGAGCCCTAGGCGCCGCGGCTCGCGCCCGAGAAAGATGTTCTCGGCCACGGTGCGAAACGCGAGCAGGTTGACCTCCTGATAGACGGCGACGACGCCCGACCCTTGCGCCTCCTCCGGCGAGCGGAAATTGACCTCGCGCCCTTCGAGCAGCACGCGCCCGCCGTCGCGATGATACGCGCCCGTCATGATCTTTATCAGCGTGGACTTGCCCGCCCCGTTCTCGCCGACGAGCGCGTGCACCTCCCCGCGCTCCAACTGAAAGTCCACCCCTTCGAGCGCCACCACGCCCGAGAAGACCTTGCGTATTTCCTCCATCCGGAGAAGCGGCTCGTTCATGATGATTAAGCAGTTGGCAATAGGCAGATGGCAGTAAGCGGTCAGAGCCTATATCTCGAAACGCCGATTAAACTTTCAACTCACTCGACGCGGAGCGGCTGCCTACAGCCATCTGCCTACTTTCTTCAAAACGCTTCGTTGACGAACTGTGCGACGTTCGTGGCGTCGAAGAAGCGGTCGGTGTTGATGAGCTTGGCGTCAATCTTCTCGCCGCGCTTGAACTTCTCAAGCGTGTCGAAGGCGACGGGGCCGAAACGCGGGTTGCATTCGACCGTGGCGTTCATCTCGCCCTTCTGGATGGCTTCGAGCGCGGACTTCTGGCCGTCCACCGAGACGACGAGCACGTCCTTGCCCGGGTTCATGTTGGCCGCCTTCAAAGCCTGAATCGCGCCGAGCGCCATCTCGTCGTTGTGCGTGTAGACGGCGGTGATGTTCTTGCCGTGCGCCTGGATGAGGCTCTCCATCACCTTCTGCCCCTGTGCGCGGTTGAAGTTGCCGTCCTGCGCGGCGAGGATTTTCATGTCGGGATGCGCCTTGATGGCGTCGGCGAAACCCTGATGGCGGTCGTTGGCAACCGACGCGCCGGCCGTGCCGAGCAGCTCGACGATGCCGGCCTTGCCGTTCGATTGCTTCGCCAGCCACTCGCCCGCGCGCTTCCCTTCTTCGATGAAGTTCGAGCCGATGAAGGTGACATAGTCCGTGCCCGCCTTCGGCCCTTCAAGCTCGCGGTCGATTAAGATGACGGGGATGCCCGCATCCTTCGCCGCCTGCAAAGGCCCCTCGAAGCCCTTCGCCTCACGCGGCGCGAGAAAGATTGCATCGACGCGCTGCGCGATGAGGTCTTCAAGGTCGGAGACCTGCTGCGCCGTCGCCCCGCGCGCGTTCGTGTAGACCAGCTCGTAACCGCGCTTGGCCGCCTCCTCACGCATGCTCTTCGACTCGGCGATGCGCCAAGGCCCGTCCTCCTCCGTCTGCGAGAAGCCGACGCGCATCTTCTTGCCCGTCTGCCCGCCGGGAGCTGAAGTGCTGCCGCCCGTCGAGCCGCCGCCCTCCTTGCGACATCCGGCGAGGCCGAGCGCGAGCAGACCGATGGTGAGGAAGAGTGCGAGCGCGCCTCTCCATCTTTGATTGAATGGTTTCATGTTTCAGTCTCCCTTGAATGTTTGTCAGTGCTGACCGCTTCAGCGCGACGGCTCGATGCGCAGCGACTCGAAGCGGAGCGGTTCGAGTCGCCCGCCGCCCGCGACGAGCGCCACGCGCACACCCCTGTCCCACGGAGGAAGATAGGAGCCGTCCACCTCGCTGCCCACGTCCGTCCAGTTGCGCCCGTCGTCGCTGATCGCGAAGCGATAGAGATGACCTTCGCGGGCCGTCATGCGCAGATGAACTATCCCGCCACGCATCGTGTTGACGAAGTCGGTCAGGATTGTCTGCTTGTAATCATTCTTCTCGCGGCGCCAGAGGATGACGACCTTCTTGTTATCGACCGAGATGCCGAGTGCATTCTCCGCGTCACCGTAGGCCGACAAACCCGCGAACAGCGCCTCTCTCACGCCGCGCATGTTGACCACGGTCGCCGCTGTGTAGTCGCCGCTCACGGTCGGGCGCGCGAGGACGGCCGCCGCCACGTTGGAGCCCATGCTTGCGGAAGGGGCGAGCAGAAGGCGCCCGCCGCGCGCGGGCTCCAAACGGAACTCGGGGACGTTTGCCTGCGGCCACTGCCACCCCGGCCTGAGCGTGGCGGTGTTGAAATCGTCAAAGAAGTCGCGCGAAGGAATCTGCGCGCGCGAAGGCGCGGCGGCGCCGGCACTGGGGCCGCGACCGCCGTTAATCGAGGGCCAGCCGTCCGCGCCCCACTTTACTTCATCAAGCATCGCTTGACGGCCGACGTAGACGAAGTCCTTCGGATGGTATGCGTGATACATGAGCCAGTGTCGGCCGCGACCGTCGTCAACGACTGTGCCGTGACCGGGGCAGTGCCAAGCGTCGTTGCCGGCAAGGATGGGGTTGTTCGCATACTTCTCCCAAGGGCCGAGCAGGTTGCGCGCGCGTGCCACGCCGAGCGCGTAGTTGCATTCGCGCCCGCAGCAGAAGTTGCCCGAGTAGAACATATAGAACCAACCACCGCGACGCACGATGGAAGGGCCTTCGACTAAATCTCCGAACGGAAGCGTCGCGTGCTTCTCCCACGGCTGGTCGTTGCGCATCACTTCACGCCGCTCGCCGACGAGCCGCGTGCCGTCCGGCGAGAGCCGTTGCGCCCAGATGACCGTCGGTTTATGGACGCTGTTCGAGTCCTCTTTCCAGAAGAGGTAGCGACGCCCTTGCTCGTCGGTCATGGGGAAGGGGTCGATGGAGCCGACCTCTTGGCAGACCATCGGCCCGCGGTCTGTGTAAGGCCCCTGCGGGCGCGGCGCGGTCGCCACCGCCACACAGAGCGGCCCGCCCTTTTTGCGCGCGACGTAGTAGGCGAAGAAGCGCCCGCGATCTTGCGCCAGCTCCGGCGCCCAGAAGCTCCCCACGGCCCACTCCGGCCGTCGTGTGAATATCGCCCCGACCACCTCCCAGTTGACGAGGTCGCGCGAGTGAAGGATGGGATATTCGGGCCCCCATTCGGAGGTCGTCGCCGAAGCCCAGTAGTCTTGCCCGACGCGTATCACCGAAGGGTCTGGGAAGTCGCCCGCGGCGACAGGGTTCGCGTAAGTCGCGCGGCGCTGCGCCGTCGTTGTCAACGCTGCGGTCAGGACGCACAGCGAGAGGAGGAAGACTCTGCACAACGTCTTAGCCGGTTTGCTCTCGTCACAAGAGTTCTTTGTCATCTCTGTTCTCAACGTGCCCTGCTGTGCCTCTTGGTCAGCGCGGTTGTCCGCGCGTGCTTCACGACGCCGACCGCGGGGGCCGTGGAGGCGCGTGTGATGAGATAGGTCGGGATGTTGACCTGCGCGCCGCGCCGCTCGGGGTGCTCGATGTTGGTCATCAGCGCCTCGACCGCGCGGCGTCCAAGCTCGACGCGCGGCAGGCAGACTGTCGTCAGAGGCGGCTCGGCCGACGCGGCGAACGCGATGTCGTCGAAGCCGATGACCGACACGTCGCGCGGTATCTGTAAGCCCGCCGCGCGCAGCTCAGCCATCACGCCGAGCGCCATCAAATCGTTAGCGGCGAGCACGGCCGTCGGCCGCGCGTCGGCGGCCAACATCTCGGTGGCGGCGCGGCGCCCGCCGTCGAGCTTGAAGTCGCCGCGATAGAAGCGCATGCGCGCGCGCGGCAGGTGCCGGCGCATCGAGTTGCGGAAGGCTTCGAGCCTCCGCACGGCCGAGCGCAGACGCTCCGGGCCGCTGACAAAGGCAATCTCTTTGTGGCCGAGCGCGACGAGATGGCTGATGGCCTCTTCAATCCCGACCTCGTAGTTCACGCTCAGATTCGACATGTGCACACCCGGCTTGCCGAGGTCGAGAAAGACGACGGACACGTCGCGGCTCGCCAGCTCGCCGACGAGCTTCTTGTCCAGCTCGGAGGTCATGACGACGACGCCCGCGACCTTGCGCTCGATGAAGCGGCGGACGTAGTGCGACGTGCGGTCGGGGTCGTAATTCGTGTTCGACAGGATGAGGTCGTAGCCGCGCTCGAAGGCCGCCGCCTCGATGGACTTAATCAACTCGGGGAAGAAAGGGTTGGAGATGTCCGAGACGACGAGGCCGAGCGTTTGGCTGCGCCCTGAGGCGAGCGAGCGCGCGTGCGCGTTCGGGTAGTAGCCGCACCGCTCGACGGCGTCGAGCACGCGCGCACTCATCTCGTCGGAGACGTACCTCGTTTTATTGAGAACGTGCGAGACGGTCGCAGTCGAAACGCCCGCCTCGCGCGCCACGTCCTTGATGCTGCTCATATCTTTCGGAGCCGTCGGCCCTTCCGTTCGGCTAACAGCTCACTCATTTTCCGCCGCACGACCGGTGCGGGCCCGGCCGTTGAAGAGGGACGGCCGCCTTCGACGTACGGCCAACCGTCGCGCCAGAGGAGGCGGTCGAGGAGCATGACCCGCCGCACGGAGCGGTCGCCGCCGATGACCTCGGTCATGTACGGGCGCCTGACGTTGATGGCGTGATAGGCGATCCAGTCCTGCCCCGAGTGGTCTGTGATGATGGAGTTGTGGCCGGGAGCAATCCACACGTCGCTGCGGCGGACGACGGCGCTGTCGGGAGCGCCCGTCGCCTGCGCGAGCGTCTCGAAGGGGCCGGTCGGCGACTTTGAGCGCGCGACCATCGCCGCGTACTTAATCTCCTGAAGCGGGCCGTGGCAGCAGTTCTCGCCCGAGTAGAAGAGATAGTAGAAGCCTTCACGATGGATAACCCACGCGCCTTCGATGAGCGTCTGGAAGGGCACGCTCTTGTCGGGACTGACCAGCTCGACCGGCACGGTTCCCTCTTTGAAGCTCAACCGGTTGGGCGAGAGTTCCTGCACGCGTATGGGGCGGAAGCCCGAGCCCCAGTAGAGATACTTGCGCCCCGTCTGCGGGTCGTCGAAAGCCATCGGGTCGATGTTGACGAAGGAGAGCCCGCACCTCAACGGATGTCCGCTGTCGCGGAACGGGCCTTCGGGTTTATTCGACGTGGCGACGCCGAGACAGAAGACGCCCTCCTCGCTCTTCTCCGCTCCCTGCTCCTTCTTGAACTGTTTTGCGGGGTCGGGGTCGAGCCCGGCGGAGAAGTACATGAAGAAGGTACGTCCGCGACGATGCACGTCCGGCGCCCAGAAGAGCTGCGTCTGCGAGGCCCAAACGGGCTTGACGGGCAGCGCGTCGCCCACGCGTTGCCAGTGGATGAGGTCGCGCGTGCGCGCGGTCTGTATGTTGAGGACGCGCCCGCCGATTTCGGTCTGCGTGGCGTAGGCGTAGTACCAGCCGTCGCCGGCGTCGATGACCGTCGGGTCGGGGAAGTCTTCGTCGAAGACGGGATTCGTGTAAGTGACCGCGTGAGGCCGAGGCGTGATGGAGCTGCGGCGCTGCGCCGAGACTGAAGGCGCGGTCGCGACGAGCGCGACGAAGAGGACGAAGGGCAGCAGCATTCTCATCAAGATTAGACGGGGCCTCACGTCGAGGTTTACTTGAGCGTTACGACGCGCACGGCGTCCCACTCGTTCTGCGAGGAGCCGAAGCCGTAGAGCATGACGTGGAACGTGCCGGGAAGATTCCGGATGGTCTTCTTCAGTCCGACCTGCGCCTGTTCGGGCGGGCTGTCGGGGCCGTTGAGGACGAAGAGAAATTCATCGCCGCGGCGCACGATGGCGATGACGGGGTTCTTGAGCTTCGTCCCGAGCTTGCGGTTGTCGAGCCGCTCGCCGCGCCCGTCCACGACCGACCAAGCCTCAAACGTGCCCTCGCTCGTCAGAATCCACTCGATGCGGTTGCGCCCCGAGCCGTCGAACAGAAGCGTCAGCGACGCGAACCCGAGCGGCGAGCTGTTGTCACCCGGCATGAGCACCTGCTGGCCGACGCGCGCCACCTTCGCTTCGACGCTGAAGCGGTCGCCCGTGAAAGTCTGGCGGCTGCGAACGCCCGCGCGCGAGCCGTTCAGGCTTCGTATGCGTAGCTCGCCCTCTTTGACTTCGAGCTTGCCGCCGCCCGCGCCCTCGAAGCTAAAGCGCTCCCACTTCGTCTCGTTGAGCACGCTGCCGTCGAAGCCGTCCGACCACTCGTCGAAGGCCGGTTGTTGCTGCGCCGTCTGCGGCGCGGTGCGCGCGCCCGTTGCCGCGCTCACAAGCACGAGCAGCATCAACGCAGCGGTTGTCGCGAATGACTTCATCATCCCCCCTTTTCAAGTTCGCTTCAGAAGTTCACGTGCGCGAGGCGGCGCAGGAGGTCGCGCCGGTCGGTCTCGCGCTTCTCCTTCTGCGCTTCGCTCAACTGCTTGAAGGTGTCCAGCTCGCGCTGCGCGTCGGCGGGACGCTTGAGCCGCACGTAGACGCGCCCGAGCTGATAGCGCGCATCGGCCGATTGCGGGTCGAGCCGCGTTACGCGCTCGAACTCGGCGGCGGCCTCCGTCCAGCGCTCCTGTCGCACGTAGAGCTTGCCGAGCGCGAGGCGCGCAGAGGCAAAGTCGGGCTCTATCTCGACGGCGCGCGTGAGGTGTCGTTCGGCGCGTGCGGCGTCGAAGGCGGGCTGTTTGAGCATCGCGTCGGCCGCGAGATAGTAGGGAGCGGCGAAGTTGGGGCCGGCGTCGATGGCGCGTTCGTAGAGGGCGGCGGCCTCTGCATACTGGCCGCGCTCGCCGTAGGTCGAGCCGAGGTATGCGAGCGCGGGAACGGAGCGCGGGTCGAGTTCGAGCGCGCGCTCGAATGACTTGCGCGCGTCGTCCGCCTTGCCGTCGGCGCCCTGCGCGATGCCGAGCGCGAGCCAGAGCGGCGAGGAGTTGGGGAACTCCTGCAAAGCTTCGCGCAGGCGGATGATGGCCGCGCCGGGTGCCTTCGTGTCGTTGAGCATGAGGCCGTAGCGCAGGCGATAATTCTCGTTGCGCGGGTCGCGCTCGATGGCGAGGCGCATCGCGGGAATCGCGTTCTCGACGTAGCCGCCCGCCTCGTAGACATCGGCGAGCGCGGCGTAGACGGGGGCGGCATCGACGCCGCGCGCCACCGCACCTTCGAGTAAGCGCCCCGCAGCCGCCACGTCCTTGCGTTTGAGATGTGCGCGAGCGAGCCGCACGAGCGCCTCGACATTGGAAGGGTCGGCTTGGCTCGCGGCGCTCAACTCTCTGGCGGCATCTTCAACGAGCCCTGCGTCGAGGAGCGCGCCGCCGAGTTCGGCGCGGGCGGCGGCGCTTCCAACGCGCGCGTCCGCAGGGTCGAGTCGCGCGGAGTATTCGCGATAGAACTTCGCGGCCGACTGCGCGTCGCCGAGGCGCAGCGAGGTGACGACGAGGGCGCGAGCGATATCAATGTCGGGCGCGAGAGCGTAGGCGCGCTCGAAGAGAGTGAGCGCGCGGCGCAGGCCGTCGGGCGTCCCCGAGTCGAAGCGGATGCGCGCGAGGTTGACGAGCGGGCTGGGCTGGTTCCTGTCGAGCCGGAGCGAGACCTCGAACTGCGCGGCGGCCTGCTCGACGCGGCCGAGACGGAGGAGGATGGCGCCGTGGTTGTTGCGCGCCTGCGCCGAGGTCGGCGCGGCGATGGCGGCGGCGGCGAAGCGGCGCTCGGCCTCGCGCAGGTCGCCCGCGTGGTCGGCAAGCGCGCCAAGGTATGTGAGCGCCGTCACGTTGTCGGGGTCGGCTGCGAGCGCGCGCTCCGAGAGAGACTTCGCCGCCGCCTCGTCGCCGCGCTCGATGGCGGCGGCCGCCTCTGCGAGCAGGCGCTCGGCCGCGGCCCGGTCGTTGTGCGCGGGCCTCCGCGTCTGTGCGCGGGCGGCGGGCGCGGCACCGGGGGCCGCCAGCAACAGAATCAGAAGTGTGAGTTTGAAAGCCACTTCGGAAGTAACGCGCCGGATAAATGAGCGGCGCGGGGAGGTCGGAATGCACACATCCCCGCGCCGCAACCTTTGCACACTTGGGCGGCCTAGAAGAGCAGTCGCGCGCGCAGTTGGACGACGCGCGGCGCGTAGACTTCCCGGTCGTTGATGATGCTCTGGAAACCGAAGAGGCGAGGGTCGGCGTTGAAGTTCGTCGTCGGCGCGAAGAAGCGCGTCCGGTTGAAGATGTTGAATGCCTCGGCCCCGAGTTCGAGCATGAGCGTCTCGGTGATGCGCGTCTTCTTCAGGATGCTGATGTTCTCGCTCGAAAACCTGTCCGACCTCACGTCGGGCAGGACGCCGACGCTGCCGAAGAAGACGTTCGGGTTGGCGTAGTAGTTCCTGTAGGCGGCGCTGCTCGGGTCGGTTGAGGGCGGCGCCTGGAAGTTGGGCGGCAGCGCGAAGGCCGCGCGGTTGATGATGGTGACGCCGGGGACTTCAGACAGGTCGTTGGGGTTGATTGGTCTGTAGAGATCGCCGCGCTCGACGGTGACGGGCGTGCCCGTCAGGTTCAGGCGAAGGTTGCCGTTGACGCCGATCAGGTCGAGGAACCCGCGCCGGTCTGGGTCGTCGGTGGAGAAGATGAGCGGCAGGCCCGACTGGTAGCGCTGGATGCCGCTGATCTGCCAGCCGCCGACCAGACGGTCGAGTGCGCCGCCGCCGTTCAGGAAGCGGTGCCCCTTGCCGAAGGGCAGTTCGAGCAGGTAGTTGACGACGAAGACGTGCGTCGGGTTGGTGGTCGAGATCGAGCGTAGCCCGCCGCGGTCGTTGGCCCTCTGGAGGATGCCGCCCAGAGGGTTCTGGCCGAGCACATCCTCGGACGCGTCGCTGATGAGCTTCGAGAAGGTGTAGGAGGCGCCGAACTGTATCCCTTGCGCGAAGCGTCGGTCGAGCTTGAGCTGCATTGCGTGGTAGTCGCTCGTGCCCTGACTTTCGAGGATGTTGCTGATGCGCCCGTACTGCGGGAACGGCTTGAGCGCCTGCGCGACCGAGCCGTTGAAGCCGGGGAAGACGGCGTTGGAGTTGGCCGGCAGCGCGACGCCGATGCTCGTCGCGTAGGCGCGGTCGGCCGCGTTCAGGTCGTTGACGTTCTTGTTGAGAATCGGGTAGCCGAGCCGCAGCGCGCCAAAGGGCACGGCGTTCAGGCGCTGAAAGTCGGAGCGCAGCCGCGTGGCCTTGTGCCCGATGTATCCGACCGAGGCGGCGAAGTTGTAGGGGAGCTGCCGCTGTAGGTCGAGGCTCCACTGGACGGTGCGCCCGGTCTTGAAGTCCGGGTCGAAGTACTGCACGTCCTGATTGATGCGCTGGCTGTTCGGGTCAACGGGCGGGCGCGCGGGGAAGCTCGACAGGAAGAAGCGCGAGTTGCGGCCGTCCGGCGTGAAGAGCTGACCCGTCGTGTTGTAGCCCTGCGTGCCGGTGTTGATGTCGCCGCCGCCGTTGATGCCGTAGAGGATGGGCGCGTAGTAGATGCCGCCGCCGCCGCGCACGACCGTGTTGTCGTTGAGCGAGTAGGCGAAGCCGACGCGCGGGCCCCAGTTCGAGTGATCGGGCTTAGAGAGCGTGCGCTCCGCGGCCTGTACGCCGCCCTGCCCCGCCGCGCCGGCGATGGCCCCGAGGCGCCCGACCTCTGGGTTACGCGCCGTCGGGTCGAAGGAGCGGAAGCGGTCGTGCGCCTCGAAGCGCAGCCCGGGCAGGTCGTAGCGCAGACCGAGATTCAGGGTCAGGCGCGGCGTGAGCTTGATGTCGTCCTGCGCGAAGTAGGATTGCGAGAGCTGCCGGAACGCCGGCTCGATGGAGTTGGTGCTGTTGAAGGCGAACTCGGTCGCGCCGGTGATGAGGCTGGCGATGGGATAACCGCCGTTCGGGTCGCGGTCGGCGGCCGTCTGGTCGTTGCGGAAGTTGAAGGAGCCGCCCGGGTCGATGAACTGCGTGACGTTGAACTGCGAGATGCGCAGGTCGGCGCCGAACTTCCATGTGTGGCGCCCATTGATGAAGGTCACCGAGTCGGTCGGCTGGACGGTGTTGTCGCGGATGCGGTCGGTGAAGAACGACGAGCCGATGTTCTGGTAGGCGCGCGGGTCGCCCGAGGTGCGCGGGTCGCCGTAGCCGGGGAAGTCGATGCGCGGGTAGGCCGCGTTCTGCGTCGCGTTGGCCGGGATGCCGAGCGTCGAGGTGTTGAAGCCGACCGTGGTGTTGGCGTTCGCCACGTCGAAGCGCGTGTAGCCGAGGTTGAAGTGGTTGACCAGATTCGGCGTCACCGTCCAGGTGTGCTGCACGCGGCCGAGGTAGGTCTTGAAATTCTGCTGAAACACGTCCTGATTGGTGAACGGCAGCGGGAAGCGCGGGAAGTTGACGAGGCGGTTGTTGTGCCGGAACGAGTAGCTGAAGGTGAGCTGCTGCCGGTCGGTGAGCACGTAGTCAACCTTGGCCGTGGACTGGTTCGATTCGAGCGGCCGGATGGCCGTGCTCACGTAGTTGTGCACCACGCCGGGGCGGTTCGGAAGCGGGAAGAACTGGAGGAGAGCCTGCCCCGCCGGGTCGATCAGGTTGGCGGGCACGATGTTGCCCGCCAGCACGTCGCGCGTGCTCGAAGGCTGACGCGGGTTGTAGATGCGCACGGGGCCGCCGAAGAAATTGAGGATGGCCGGGTCGGTCAGAAGCTCCGAGAAGTCGCCGCGCCGCATCCGCTCGGTCGGAACCGTCAGGACGTTGGTCTCGCCCGTGGTGAAACGGTAGCCCTCGTAGTTGTAGAAGAAGAAGGCGCGGTTCCTGAGGTTATGAAGCACGGGGCCGCCCTCGCCGAAGTGCGGGAGGATGATGGGGCCGCCGATGTTGAAGCCGAAGTCGTTCTGGTTGTCGCGGTCGCGCTCGAAGCCGCGCGCGTTGTTGATGAAGGTGTTGGCGTTGAGCTTCTCGTTGCGGACGAGGTCGTAAAGCTCGCCGTGGAACTCGTTGGTGCCGCTCTTGAGCGTCAGGTTGACGAGGCCGCCCGACGAGTTGCCGAACTCGGCCGAGTAGGACGAGGTCGAGAGCGTGAACTCTTGGTAGGCGTTCGGGCCGGGCGCCACCTCCGAGAAGAAGGTGCCGTTCTGCTGGCGGCGCGTGGCGGCACCATCAATCAGAATCTCGGTGCCGAGCCCCTGCCCGCCGCTGACGCGGAAGTTCGTGGCATTGGTGCCGGCGCTGCTGCCGTTCGCGCCCGCGTTGACGTTGCTGTCGAGGAAGATGAATGCCAAGGGCGTGCGGCCGCCGGCCTCCGCGTTGACCTGGAGCGGCAGCTCTTTGACCTGCCGCTCGTTGACGTTGGTCTGACGGACGGGAGTGTCGGACTGCAAGACCGGGTTCGAGTCGCTCGTGACGGTGACCACGTCGGTGACGGCCCCGATTTCGAGCTTGAAGTCTACGCTGTGCGTCACCTGCACGGCGACCTTGAAGTCGTCCACGGTCGTCGTCTTGAACCCGGCCGCCTCGGCGCTGATGCGCCAACGGCCTGCCTTCAGCTCGGGCAGCGTGTAGGTGCCCTCGTCGCTGGTCGCGGCCTCACGCGCCTCGCCCGTGTCGAGGCTCGTGGCGGTGACCTTGGCGTTGGGAACGACGGCGCCCTGCGGGTCTGTGACCCGCCCCGTGACCGAGCCGCGGTCGCTCTGTGCGAAAGCCTTCGCGGGCATCAGCACGAACACGAGTGCCAGCAACGCGACTGAGAAAAGCCTGAGTCTCATAAACACCCCTTCCCTTGCGGTAAGACCGGCAGCCCCCGGCGTGAGCGGCGCGCGCGCCGCGAAGCAAACTATTGCTTTGGCTCGAAGGATGAAGAATACAATCCGCCGGATTTACGAGAAAAATCGTTTACGTAAACGCTTACGGACGGTTCCCGGCTTATAACAAGGGAAGGACGCGCTTGTCAACACATTTATCAGCCGCCGCGCGCAAAACGACTCTGCATTGTTCGTCAAGGTACAGTTAATCGACTATTGCCTGATAGACGAGGGCGCGCAGCTTGTCCTGATCGTCGAGGCCGCGCGCGGGGATGAGCTGCGTGAAGTAGACGACGACCAACTGCTCTTTCGGGTCTACCCAGTAGGTCGAATGGTAAGCCCCGCCCCAGCCGTACTCGCCGACCGAGCCGGGCTGTCCGCGCTCGCCCAAATCCTTCACCACAGAGAAGCCGAGCCCGAACCCCTGCCCCTCGCGGAACGCCTTGCCGCCCAAGTGATCGACCGTCATCAGCTCGACGCTCTTGCGGCTGAGCAGGCGCTTCCCATCCAGCTCGCCCCCGTTCAAAAGCATCGAGAGGAAGCGCGCGTAATCGTTCGCCGTCGAGAGCAGTCCCGCGCCGCCCGAGAAACTCTTCCGCGGCCCCTTGAGGTAAGCTCCCTGCCCGACCATCCCACCCGGCTCCGGCGCGCGCTCAAGGCCCCCGGACTCCTTCGCCGAGTAGACCACCGCGAAGCGTTCGGCCTTCGACTCGGGCAGATAGAAGTGCGTATCCTTCATCCCGAGCGGTTCGATGATGCGCGCGCGCAAAAACGCTTCGAGCGTCTGGCCGCTCACGCGCTCGACGAGCGCGCCGAGAATGTCGGTCGAGTAACCGTAAATCCACTTCTCGCCGGGCTGCGCGTCGAAGGGAAGCGCGGCCATGCGCGCGACCGTGGCGGCGACGGGCTCGTCGCGGTCTGCGAAGTACCAGCCGGTTATCTTGGCCGCCTCCCAACGGTCATGCGCGAGCCCGCCGCCGTAGCTGACCCCGGACGTGTGCGTCAGCAGGTCGCGGATGGTGATCGCACGCTTCGCCTTGACCACCTCGTACCCACCGCCCTGCTTCGGCACGGCGACGGTCGTCTCGCGGAACTCGGGGAGGTATTTGCCGACGGGGTCTGAGATGAGCAGGCGCCCCTCCTCCTGTAGCATCATCACGCCGACGCTCACGAGCGCCTTCGTCTGCGAAGCGATGCGGAAGATGGTGTCCTCGCGCATCGGCGCGCCGGCCTCCCTGTCCCTCTGCCCGAAGGCTTCCGTATAAGCCACCTTCCCGCGCCGCGCCACGAGCACGACGCCGCCGGGCAGCTTGCCGTCTTTGACGTAACCGTTCAGCGCCTCGCTCAAACGCTTCAAGCGCTCCGAAGAGAGGCCGACCGCCTCGGGTCGCACGCGCGGCAACGTCTGTGCATACGCGACCGGCGCCAACGTCAGCGCGACGAGGAGCACGGCGGCTGTCAACCTTCTGTTTGGCCTTCGCGGAGTCGCGCCCGTCCGTCGATTGTTCATAAGGTGTCACCTCTCCCGGTTCATCCGATGGATTTTCCTAAGAGTAGCAAACCAGACCCACCAGCCACTACAAGAAATGCGTCTGCGCTTACGAAAATTAGCTTGAGGAATCAGCGCGCCGCCACGCACGACTAACGAAGCAGCGCCGCCACTCGACAAACCGGGTGGCGGCGCTGCTTCGTTAGTCGTGTTCGATTAGTCAGTCGGTGCCGTTCGTCTCCGGCGCGTCGTCGGGCGGCGAGTCCGCCTTAAGTGATTTCAGCGCGCGTTCCAGCATCGTTCGGTGCGCGGGATTC
>JBJMGQ010000424.1:0-3664 GCA_045807845.1 Pyrinomonadaceae bacterium
GCCGCCGAGGCGCAGGCCGTGCAGGCGCGCATGTATGTCAAAGAACTCTCGCGCTACGTCGAGGAGCAGGAGCGCATCCGCGTGCAGTTCACACAGGTCGAGAAGCTCTCGGCCGTCGGCTCACTCGCCTCGGGCGTCGCGCACGACTTCAACAACTGCCTCGCCGTCATCCGCGGCCGCGCGGAGCTGATGCTCAAGCAGACCGCCGACCCAAAGGTGCGGCGCGGGTTGGAGCTGATCGTCCAGTCGGCGCGCGACGGCGCGAAGACGGTCAAGCGCATACAGGACTTCGCGCGGCAGCGGCAGGATCGAGACTTCGAGACGGTCTCGGTTGACCAACTCCTGTTCGACGTGAGCGAGATCACGCGCCCGCGCTGGAAGGACGAGGCGGAGGCGGCGGGCGCTCAGATCAACTTCGCGGTCTCGAACCGCTCGGGCGCGCACGTGCTCGGCGACGCCTCGGAGCTGCGCGACGTGCTCGTCAACATCATCTTCAACGCGGTGGACGCGATGCCCGGGGGCGGGCGGCTCACGCTCTCCGCCGAGCAGCGCGACGAGAAGGTGGTCGTCACGGTCGAAGACACGGGCTGCGGCATGAACCCGGAGGTGCGCTCGCGCGTCTTCGACCCGTTCTTCACGACGAAGGGCGTCGAGGGGATCGGGTTGGGACTTTCGGTCAGCTACGGCGTCGTACGTCGCCACGGCGGGACGATCAAGGTCACGTCCGAAATCGGGCGCGGCTCGACCTTCCGTATCGTCCTCCCGCTGGTGGGGTGCGCAGGGCTGTCGTCGAGCGGGGAGGGCGCCGCGGACGCGCACGACGCCTCGCATCAGAGGTGCAGGATGACACGTATCCTCGTCGTAGACGACGAAGAGCCGGTGCGCGAGCTTCTGTGCGACATCCTCGAAGACGAGGGCGTCGAGGTGACGCTGGCTGCGAACGGCGCGGAGGCGCTGGCGCGATTCGAGCCGGGCAAGTTCGACGCGGTGCTGACAGACCTCGGGATGCCCGGTATGAACGGCTGGGAGCTGCTGCGCCAAATCAGCGACCGCGACCAACTGGTGCCGCTCGCGGTCATCACGGGCTGGGGCGAGCTTGTCAGCACCCACGAGGAGAAGGCCGCGCGCGTGGAGTGGGTCTTAACCAAGCCCTTCTCGCTGTCGCAGATCTGCGAGATCGCGCAGGAGATCACACGTCGCAAGCAGAGCCGCGAAGGCGGCGAGCATCTGACACTCGTCGCATAGCTCCCTTACATACACTTTTATCTTCGCGTGGTGAGATGGGGCATCTCAACCACAGAGACACAGAGGCACAGCTAATTCGCTTTAGCTGTGCCTCTGTGTCTCTGTGGTTGAGACCTTTTATAGCTGCGGGCGCGCTGTCGAAAAACTGACGCCGCGGCCACGACCGTCAACGTTCAGACACGCCGCGCGCACTCGCAACATGAAAGCAGTGGGCAATCCGTGTCAGTGTAAGGCGCTGCGATGCGGAACGGTTTTCGCAATAGACGACGGCGGACGGTCTCGAAGGAGAAGTTCGCCGATGCCCCCAAAGATGATGATCGTGGACAAAGAGCCCGCCGACCTCCGGCGGCTCGAAAGACTCTTTGGCTTCACCTATCAAGTTCTGTGCGCCACGTCGGGCGAGGAGGCACTGGGACTGCTCGCGCAACATGACGTAGCACTGCTGATTACAGACCAGCGTCTGCCCTGCATGACCGGCACGGAGCTTCTCGAACGGGGGGGCGCGCTGCATCCGCACATGGTCAGAATCATCCTCACAGCCCACGCCGACGCCGTCGCAAGCGCAAACGACTCAAGCGAGATGGCAAGCCTCGACGCACTGGCGCCCGACCGCCTCGCGCTGCTGCGCCTGACGCGCGCCGACCTCGCACGCGTCCACGAGATGACCACCGAAATGGTCGGCGAAAGGCTCGACAGTGTCGGCGCTTAAGGGCATTCTCGTCAGCGCGCGGCGACGCGTATCTGCCACTGCTCACTTCGGCATGGCGGCGCACATCGCCTTACTGCTCATGGTTACGTCCGCCGCGCCTGCTGTGGTCGCGGCCGTGCCCGACGATGCTCATGCGATTCGTGACGAGGACGTGCGGAGGGCCGAAAAGGTTCTGGCGAAGCTGCGGCTCCTGCACGACGCGGCGGGCGCGGACGACGCGGGCGCATACCGCAAACTCACCTCCAAGCTGTACCCCGACCTCTTCATCAAGGTTGCGGAGATGAGCCCCGGCAACTTGAGCACCGACCTCTCCACCGCAGTCTTCCTGGCCGAGAAGCTGGGACGCACTTGGGCAGCCGCAGGGGAGACGACGGCCGACTGTCGAAACGAAAGGCCGGACATCTACCTGCCGCTCTGCCTCGATCTGCGTGGCGGCACTGCTCGACAACTGCTGCTCGCCAAGTCGCGCCTGCACGCGCGCTGGGCTGAAGCCGTGGTAAGAAACAGCAGGGGCGAGCCCGCCGCGGAGACTGCGCGCGCGCTCGCCGAGATGGAAGCGGCACGCGCGAACGACCTCCTGATCGCCGCGCGCATCGTAGAGACGCTGAAGACCATCGAAGAGCGCCTCCCTCCCTCCACGACGGACGCAGCCCGCGGAGAGAGATTCAACGCATCGCCGCCCAGCCTCGACAGGTCGGACAGAGAGTTCGCCGAAGCCTTCCGGGTCTCAGAAGCCCTGCTGGCATGGATGCCGCGCAGCAAGGTCTTCTACAACCTCTCCGACGCGCGACTCGCGTACGCGGACGGGCTGTCGTGGCATCGGAAGGTACGACAATCAAAGAGTCTGTTAATCTCCGCGGCGAGCGCCTTCGCGCCCGACCCGCTGAAAGAATTGAGGCTCGACGCCGAACAGGTCAGCACCACCGTCCAAGCTAACTGGCAGTCGGCCATCAAGCACACCCGCCTCGCGGAACAGTCTCTTTCGGGGCCGCCGCGTTAGTGGTCGATGCGGCCCCGCACCTGCGGGAGCTGAATTCTATTGACCAGGCGCAATGGCCCTACACCCGCTCCCTGTTCCAGCGCCGCTATAGTCGCGGCGGGCGAGGGCGCGTTGCCGTCGGCCCGCGAACTCGGCCACCCTGACGAACACGAAGAGACGGCGCAGAAGGCCAGCAGGAAAAAGCCAAGTAGCGTTCTCGTCGTCACCCGCGCCCTCCCTTCATTCCTGCCGTGGTCGCGGGAGTCTATTTCGCTTGACTCTTCGCAACGTTCATCTTGTCGAGCGCCGCGCGCAGGCCGCGCGCCAGCTTCTGCGCGTCGTCGTTGGCCCAGAAGTGCATGAAGAAGAGGCGCGGGTTTTCGGTCAGCATGTGGCTGTGGAGCGCCGTGACCTCTATACCGCCTTCACGCAGCGCGCGGATGACGGGGTTGACCTCGCCCGCCGTCAGCACGAAGTCGCCCGTGATGGCGGCCTTGCCCCCGCCCGTCGGCTGGAAGTTGATGGCCGTCGCCAGTCCCATCGAGGGCGGCACCTCCATGCCCGCGTCCGTGACGGCCTCGGCGCGCGGGACCGCGTACTGGTAGACACCGCCGTTCACTTTGCCGTTCTGCCCCATAATCTGGTCGAGTTGTTTTGTGTCAATACCTATGTCCTGACTCTGGTTACCGGGAGCAGCCGGCGCGGTGAAGGGCGTCTTACTCAGACTGAGC
>JBJMGQ010000425.1:0-7434 GCA_045807845.1 Pyrinomonadaceae bacterium
AAAAATTGTCGGGGGGAATGGAATGATGAAGGAGGAATGATGAAGGAGGAACGCTGAACGATGAAGTGAAGACATTAAGCTTTCAGTTCATCGTTCAGCGTTCCTCCTTCATCGTTTAGACTGCGACGACTTCGATGTCGGGGTCGATCTCCTGACGGATGAGCCCCTCGATGCCCATCAGCGTGCCCGAGAGCGAGCTGGGGCAACTGCCGCAGGCGCCCTGATAGCGAATGGTGAGCTTCTTGTCGTCGAGCGAGAGCACTTCGAGCCAGCCGCCGTCCGAGGCGAGGTAGGGGCGCACCTTCTCGTCGAGAATCTCGTTGATGCGCGTCAGTCGCGGGTCGTCGCTCATGAGCGCGCCTAAGTGCCCGCCGATACCTTGCGCGGGCGGCGGCGGGGCGGCCCCGTTCGACGCCACGCTCTCGGCCGCGCGGATGGGCACGGCGAGGCGGGGCAGAAGGTCGTCCCAGTCGGCCTCGTCCGACTTCTCGACCGTAATCATCTTGTCCATGTAGAAGACCGAAGACACGTCGCCCACGGCGAAGAGCGGGGCGGCCAGAGGGTCTTCGGCCGCCGCTTCCGCGTTGTGAAACGAGCGGGTCGTGCCGTTCGTCACCGGCTCCTTCAGGATAAACTTGACGGCGTTCGGGTTCGGCGTCTCTTCAATGTTATCTATCTTCGGCATGCGTTAATACTCTCCGTGATAATCAATATTATTCGCAAATCAAAACGCGGCGTGCAGCATGCAAACGCTTCTGGTCTGATTTTCGTCTGCGCCCATTATAACCCCTTTTGCCGCCGCGCGCAGTCGCCCGCGCGGGTGCCAAGTGACGCGCCGGTTCGACTTCCGGGGGCGGGTTGAGTAGTACCAATTTGCACGCACGGCGCGGCGAGATTTAATTTGTCAAAAGGGGAAAGTAGGCGTATAGTTCTGGCTCTCGCTTGTCCCCCCTTCGCAGGTGAGACAAGTTGAGACGAGAGGCAGACGGTAGCGAGGGCCGGCTGCCTCTTGCTATATTTGTAGCCAGTAGACAGTAGTTAGTAGTCAGTAGAAAGACCTTTCGTCATCGAAGGCTCAGCCGCGCGAATCGGCCTACTGTCTCCCGGCTACTGTCTACTGGCTACTTGCTTATGAACATCGGAATCACTGTCTACCCGACCTACGGCGGGAGCGGCATCGTCGGCTCGGAGCTGGGCAAGGAGTTGGCCGAGCGCGGGCACACCGTGCACTTCATCTCCTCCGCTCTGCCGACGCGTCTGACGCAGCTCAATGAGCGCGTGCGCTTCCATGAAGTCGAGATGATGTCGTACCCGCTCTTCGAGCATCAGCCTTACACGCTGGCGCTCGCGACGAAGATGGCCGACGTGGCCGAGTCGGAAGACCTCGACCTGCTCCACGTCCACTACGCCATCCCGCACTCGATCAGCGCCATCCTCGCGCGCGAGTCTCTCAAACCCCGACGCACGTTGCCGGTTGTCACGACGCTGCACGGGACGGACATCACGCTCGTCGGCGCCGACCGTTCCTACCTGCCCATCACGCGTTACGGCATCGCGCAGTCGGACGGCGTCACGGCCGTCTCGCACTACCTGAAGAAGGCCACGGCCGAGACGTTTCAGTTCGAGCACATCGCCGTCATCCCCAACTTTATCTGCGCGAGCGACTACAGCCGCAAGCCGAAGGAAGAACTCCGTCGCGAGCTTGCGCCCGGGGGCGAGCCGCTGCTCTGTCACGTCTCGAACTTCCGCCCCGTGAAGCGACCCGTGGACTGCGTGGAGATTCTGGCGCGCGTGCGCGCGAAGGGAATTGACGCGCGGCTCGTGATGGTCGGCGACGGAAGCGAGCGCTCACGTGCCGAGCACCGCGCGCGTTGTTTGAAGGTCGAGCCATATTGCTCGTTCGTCGGCAAGCAGCCGCGCATCACAGACTATCTTTCGGTTGCGGACGTTTTGCTGCTGCCGTCGGAGCAGGAGTCGTTCGGGCTCGCCGCGCTCGAAGCCTTGGCGTGTGAGGTGCCCGTCATCGCGTCGGGCGTCGGCGGCATCCCCGAAGTCGTGGACGACGGCGTGACGGGCTGTCTCGCGGAGGTCGGCGACGTGGAGAAGATGAGCGAGGACGCGGCGTGGCTTCTCTCAAATGAAGAGACGAGGCGCGAGATGGGACAGCGCGCGCGCGCGTCGGCGGTGGGACGCTACAGCACAGACCTCGTCATCCCGCAGTACATCGAATTCTATGAGCGCGTCATCGCCGCGTCGAAAGAGAACCCTGCGAAGTAACCCCGCGCGTTCTTCGTCCGCCGTCGAAGAGTGGGTCGCGTCGGTCGTCGAAGAGAAGCCCGTCGGCTACATCGTCCAGAACCTTGAGCGCGCCTACGGCGTGCCGGTCAACAAGTGGACTGATTGGGACGTGCTCGACATGCTCGTCGCCGTCATCCTCTCGCAGGCAACGAGCGACGCCAACAGCGACCGCACCTACGACGCCTTAAAGAAGAAGTTCCCGACTTGGGACTCGGTATTGCGCGCACGCGAAGAGACGCTTGTTAACACGATACGGCTCGGCGGGCTCGCCAACCAGAAGGCGGCCGTCATCCGCGGGCTGCTGCGCGAAGTCAAAGAGCGACACGGCTCGTTCGACCTCTCGTTCCTGCGCGAGCTGCCCGCGCTCGAAGCCGTCAACTACCTCGCCTCGTTCCGCGGCGTCGGCCCGAAGACGGCGGCCTGCACGCTCCTCTTCGCGTGCGCAACGGAAGTCTTCCCGCTCGACACGCACATCTTCCGCATCCTGCGCCGCATCGGCCTCATCCCCTCGAAGTGCTCCGACGAGTTCGCGCACCGCTTGATGAACCGCCTCGTGCCCGCGGGCAAATTCTACTCCTTCCACGTCAACCTCATCCGCCACGGCCGCAAACTCTGCCGCCCGCGCGACCCCCTCTGCGAGCGCTGCCCCGTGGTCGAGTACTGCGACTACGGGCGCGAAATAATTTGAGGCGCGCGCAACCCACACCGCCGCGCGCGCGACCATCTTTACCGGCCCCGCAACTGCTTTATAAAAGTATGCTTCGCCGCCCCTCCAGATATGTTGGCGGCACCTCGACGCTCCCTTAACTTTTCAACGCGTCGCCGCGCGCGCGTCTTGGTTTATACTCGGCGCGCACAAGTAAGGGCGACCACGATGTCATATCTGGTTGACGGTAACAACGTGATGGCGCAGCGCGTGGGGTGGCACAGGGATAAGCCGGGCGCGCGGCGGCGTCTGCTGGAAGAGTTGGCGCGGTTCGCGCGGGCGGCGCGCGTGACGGTGGAGGCGGTCTTCGACGGCGCGCCCGACGAGTTCTTTCCCGACGGCTCGTACTTCAAGGGCGTGCGTGTCTTCTACGCCGAGCGCGGCGCGGACGCCGACGCGCGCATCAAGCAGTTGGTCGAAGCATCGCGCGAGCGCCGGACGCTGAAGGTCATCACCTCCGACCGCGCGCTGGCCGACTACGTTCGCCTCTGCGGCGCGGAGGTCATACGCTCCGGCGAGTTTCGCCGCCGCCTCGACGCGACGGCCGCGGCCCCGCAAGAGACACAGAGCGAGGGCGTG
This sequence comes from Pyrinomonadaceae bacterium, assembly GCA_045807845.1. Lineage (GTDB taxonomy): Bacteria > Acidobacteriota > Blastocatellia > Pyrinomonadales > Pyrinomonadaceae > QHXN01. The sequence continues at coordinate 3,584 of JBJMGQ010000425.1, forward strand.
AAAGAGTCCGAGCTGGGCGAGTGGATGTACTACTTCGGCGCCGACCCCGAGGACGACGAGGAGCAGTAGGCAGTATGCTTCGCGTTAAGGGCGTTGAAAAATTAACTCGGAGGTTTCGACGGCGGGGTCTTTCAACTGCCTACTGCCATCTGCCTTCTGCCTACTCCTTCCCCACCAGCTCCACGTCGAAGATGAGTTTCTGGCCGGCGAGCGGGTGGTTGCCGTCGATGGTGATGTGTGTGTCTGTGACTTCGGTGACGACAACTTCGATTTGATTGCCGTCCTGAAGCGGGAGGCCGAAGTGCATGCCGACCTGCGGCTCGATGGGGAACTGCGCCGCCTCGCGCGAGACCTGCGTGACGAGGGCGTCGCGGCGCGGGCCGTAGGCGTCGTCCGACTCTATCTCGACCGTCTTCGAGTCGCCGATGTTCAAGCCGCGCACGGCTTCGTCGAAGCCGGGGATGACTTCGCCGGCGCCGACCGTGAACTCCAAAGGCTCGCCGTCGCGCGAAGAATCGAAGACCTGACCGTCTTCGAGCCGCCCCGTGTAGTGCACGCGCACCCGGTCGCCGTTTTTCGCCGGCTCTGTCATAATCGCCCTCCGTCCGCGTTGTAAAGTTTGATTGGAAGCATCGCACAAACATCTCCCAAAGGCCAGTCGCCGACCCCACGGCGCTTCACCGACGAAAGAACTTTCGGACATGAAAAGAGCCCTCGCGCTTACACTCGCACTCATGCTCGCCGCCGCTCAAGTGCCCGCGCAGACGCCCGCGCCGGCGCAGACTCCAACTCCCGAAGAGGGCTCCGACGAGGATGTGGTGCGCATCACGTCGAACCTCGTGCAGTTCGACGCGGTGGTGACGGATAAGCAGGGGCGCCACGTCGCAGACCTGCGCCCCGAAGACTTCGAGGTCTTCGTGGACGGCAAGCGGCAGGAGATAACCAACTTCTCTTTCGTCACGGGCGAGACCGCGACGGGCGAACGTAGTCCGGCTGCGCGCCTCGACAAGTCCGCGCCGCCTCCGCCGCTCCCGCCCGTGCCTCTGCGCGCGGGGCAGGTGCGGCGCACCATCGCGCTCGTCGCCGACGACCTCGGCACCTCCTTCGAGGACATCGCCAACGTGCGGCGTGCCTTGAAGAAGTTCGTGGACGAGCAGATGCAGCCCGGCGACCTCGTCGCCATCATGCGGACGAGCGCGGGCGTCGGCGCGCTTCAGCAGTTCACGACCGACAAGCAGTTACTCTATCGCGCCATCGAGCGCGTGCGTTGGAGCCCGCTGGGGCGCGCGGGCGTCGGCACCTTCGCGCCGATTGAGCCCTCGCCAACTGCCGGCATCGGCTCGATGACCGGGGGGCAGGGGAGCGGCGACCGCAAGGGCGCCGGGGCGGAAGAGGAGAATGACGACCCGCGGGACGCGCTCGAAGAGTTCCGCGAAGGCGTCTTCACCATCGGCACGCTCGGCGCGCTCAGCTTCATCGTGCGCGGGATGCGGGAGCTGCCCGGCCGCAAGTCGGTCGTCGTCTTCTCCGGCGGCTTCCCGATTTTCAGAGACCTCAACCAGCCGAACGACCGCCGCGGCAGCGACCGCATCCTCGACAACCTGCGCCGCCTGACCGATCAGGCCAACCGCGCCTCGGTCGTCATCTACACGATGGACGCGCGCGGGCTGGTCGCGCCCAACCTGACGGCGGCCGACAACTACTACCCCGCGCCGGGGTCTGACCCGATGTCCTCGCCCGTCTTCGAACGCCAGCAGGAGATCGTCAAGAATCAGGAGGGGCTCGCCTATCTCGCCGAGCAGACGGGCGGCATCTTCATCCGGGACACGAACGATCTGGCCGGCGGCATGGAGCGCATCCTCGACGACCAGAAAGGTTTTTACCTTATCGGCTTCCGCCCGTCGGAGGACGTGTTCGAGCCTTTGCAGGGCAAGACGCGCTTCAACAAGTTCGAGGTCAAGCTCAAGCGCTCGGGCCTGAGCGTGCGCACGCGCGCGGGCTTCTACGGCTTCCTTGAGACGAAGCGCCCCGCGCCGCGCACGCGCAACGAGCAGTTGCTCGTGGCGCTCACCTCGCCGGTCAGCTCGGGCGAGCTGACGCTGCGCCTGACTTCATTGTTCAGCAGCCCCAACGAGAAGACGGCCGTCGTCGATTCCCTCATGCACATCGACGCGAGCCAGCTACGGCTTACGGACGAGGCCGACGGTTGGAAGAAGGCCGTCATCGACGTGGCCGCCATCACCTTCGGCGAGAACGGACAGACGATTGACGAGATCAATCGTACCGAGACTATCCGCGCGCGCGGCGAGGCGCTTCAGTTGATGCTCTCCGAAGGGCTCGTCTACATGATGAAGGTGCCCATCAAGAAGCCCGGCGCCTATCAGCTCCGCGTCGCCGTGCGCGACTCGCAGACGGACAAGGTCGGCTCGGCCAGCCAGTTTATAGAGGTGCCCGACCTCAAGAAGGAGCGGCTCGCGCTCTCGGGCATCGTCATCTCTTCGGCCTACGACGCGCCCGCGGCCGGCGCCGCCGCGCCGAAGGCCGCCGCCAACCGCGACCTCCTGCGCGAGGCGACCGTGCGCCGCTTCCGGCGCGGCTCGGCCATCGACTTCCTCTATCACATCTACAACGCGAAGGTTGACCACGCGACGGGACGCCCGCGGCTCTTGACGCAGGTGCGTCTGTTCCGCGACGGCCAGCCGGTCTTCACCGGCCCGTCCGTGGCCTACGACCCCGGCCCGCAGACCGACATGACGCGCCTCAAGGCGGGCAGTCGCCTTCAGCTCGGCATGAACCTCACGCCCGGCGACTACGTCCTCCAACTCGTCGTCACCGACGAGCTGGCGAAGGGCAGCCGCGCCACCGCGACGCAATGGCTCGACTTCGAGATCATCAAATGAAGCGTGAGCCGTAAACCGTCAATCGTGACCAGAAGGTGAACCGTAAACCGTGAAGAGTGGCTTGAGTCCCGTCACGGTTTACGGTTTACTGTTTGCAGCTTTTCACTTGTCACGATTGACGGTTTACGGTTCACGCTCCTTATGGCCTTCGTCTTCGCCGCCGCGCTCTTCGTCAGCGCCTTCCTGCTCTTCTGGGTTCAGCCGTTGGCGGGCAAGATGCTCCTGCCTCTGCTCGGCGGGACGCCGGCCGTCTGGAACACCTGCATGCTCTTCTTTCAGGCGTTGCTGCTGGCGGGCTACGCCTACGCGCTCGCGCTGACGCGTTGGCTGTCGGCTCTCGCGCAGGCCGCGGTGCATGTGGCGCTTCTGGCGGCAGCCGCGCTTGCGCTGCCCGTCGCTTTGAACGCGGTGGCCGCGGGCGGCGTGCCCGTGGGCGCGAGCCCCGAGTGGTGGCTCTTGAAGACGCTGCTCGTGACGGTCGGGCCGCCCTTCTTCGTGCTCTCGGCCAGCGCGCCGCTCTTGCAGGGCTGGTTCTCGCGCACGCGCGCCGAGTCGGCCTCAGACCCTTACTATCTCTACGCGGCGAGCAACGCCGGGAGCCTCTTCGCGCTCCTCGGCTTCCCCGTCCTGCTTGAGCCCGCGCGCACACTCGGGCAGCAGAGCCGCGCGTGGGCATACCTTTACGGCGCGCTCTGCTTCCTCTTCGCGGCCTGCGCCGTCATAGCCATACGCGCGCGCAAGCCCACTGTTAAGAATGAAGTGAGTGAAGCGTCCCCCGCCCCTTCGGAGCCTTTGAGTGTGAAGCGGCGACTGCATTGGGTACTGCTGGCGTTCGTGCCTTCAAGCCTCGTGCTCGGGGTGACGACGCACATCACGACCGACCTCGTGGCCGTGCCGCTGCTGTGGGTCATCCCGCTCGCGCTCTATCTGCTGAGCTTCGTCATCGTCTTC
>JBJMGQ010000426.1:0-4263 GCA_045807845.1 Pyrinomonadaceae bacterium
CACGACGACCGAGCCGCTCACCTTCTACCGTTACTGGTACGATCAGGTCGGCAAGGTTAAAGAGAACCCGGGCGAGAACTTTCTCGCCGTCACAGACCCGGGCACGCAGATGGAGCGCGACGCGACGCGCGACAAGTTCAAGCGCATCTTCCTCAACCCTTCGGACATCGGCGGGCGCTATTCGGCGCTCTCCTACTTCGGCATGGTGCCGGGGGCGCTGATGGGCGTTGACATCAAGAAGCTGCTCGACCGCGCCGAGCGTGTCATACATGCCTGCTCGCAGGTCGTGCCCGCGGGCGAGAACCCCGGCGCACGACTCGGCGCCATCATCGGCGAGTGCGCCAAGGCCGGCCGCGACAAGCTGACCATCGTCGCCGACCCGAAGGTCGAATCCTTCGGCCTCTGGGTCGAACAACTCATCGCCGAGAGCACGGGCAAGGAGGGCAAGGGCGTCGTGCCCGTCGCGGGCGAGCCGCTGGCCGCGCCGTCCGTCTACGGCGACGACCGCCTCTTCGTCTCCATCGCCGTCGGCAAGCTCGACAGCGAGACCGAGTCGAAGCTGAAGGCGCTCGAAGCCGCCGGTCACCCGGTCGTCTATCGCACGCTGAACGATCTATATGACCTCGGCGAAGAGTTCTTCCTGTGGGAGATTGCGACGGCCGTCGCCGGTTGGCGGCTCGGCATCAACCCGTTCGACCAACCGAACGTGCAGGAGTCGAAGGACGCGACGAAGGAGCTGCTCGAAGCCTTCAAGCAGAACGGCAAGCTGCAAGAGCAGCCGGTGCTCGCCGAAGGCGACGGGCTCATCGTCTACGCCGACGAAGCGACGCGCGCGGCGCTCTCTGCAACCTCCGTCGCCGAAGCAATCAAGGCGCACCTGCAACGTGTGAAGCCGGGTGACTACATCGCTCTGCTCGACTACTTCGAAGAGTCGGCGGACGCCGAGGGAATCGTCCAACAGATACGCACGCACCTGCGCGACGCGACGCGCTGCGCGACGACGACGGGCTACGGCCCGCGCTTCCTGCACTCGACGGGTCAACTCCACAAGGGGGGGCCCGCGAGCGGCGTCTTCATCCAAGTCACCGCATCGGACGCGCGCGACGTGGAGATACCCGGCGAGCCCTACACCTTCTCGACGCTCAAACAGGCGCAGGCGCTCGGCGACTTTCGCTCGCTCTCGACGCGCGGCCGTCGCGCCGTCCGCGTCGAGATCGGCCCGGACGTGACGGCGGGCCTGCGCCGCCTCTTCGACCTCGTCCGCGATGCAGTGCCCGTCTCGGGCGCGACTGCCGGGTAAAAATTTCTATCAAGGAAGAGAACATGGCTACACCTGAACAGACACCGAAGACCGCGAACGTCGGCATGATCGGCCTCGCCGTGATGGGCGAGAATCTGGCGCGCAACATCGAGCGCAACGGCTACACCGTCGCCGTCTACAACCGCCCGCCGAGCAAGGACGAGCCCGACCGCGTGACCACCTTCATGACCGAGAACGCTGCGGGGAAGTTCATCGGCACGCGCACGCCCGAGGAGTTCGTCAAGTCGCTTGAACGGCCGCGCAAGATTGTCCTGCTCGTGAAGGCCGGCGACCCCGTCGATTGGACGATTGACCAGATCAAGCCTTACCTCGAAGCCGGCGACATCATCATCGACGGCGGCAACTCCTACTTCATGGATACGGAGCGGCGCGAGAAGGCTCTGGCGGCCGAGGGCTTGAACTTCATCGGCTCCGGCGTCTCGGGCGGCGAGAAGGGCGCGCTGTGGGGGCCATCGCTCATGCCGGGTGGCGACCGTCAGGCTTACGAGCAGATACGACCCATCTGGGAAGCCATCGCCGCGAAGGTGGACGACGGCCCGTGCGTCACGTACATCGGGCCGGGCGGCGCCGGGCACTTCGTCAAGATGGTGCACAACGGCATCGAGTACGGCGACATGCAGCTCATCGCCGAATCGTACGACATCATGCGCCGCGTGCTCGGCATGTCGGCCGACGAGTTGGCCGAAGTGTTCGACGAGTGGAATCGCGGCGAGCTGGAAAGCTACCTCATCGAAATCACTTCTAAGATTCTGCGCGTCAAAGACCCGGAGACGGGCAAGCCCTTGGTTGACCTCGTGCTCGACAAGGCCGGGCAGAAGGGGACGGGCAAGTGGACGAGCGCCGTCGCGCTCGACCTCGGCATCCCCATCCCCACCATCAACGCGGCCGTTGACTCGCGCAACCTCTCGGCGCGCAAGGACGAGCGCGTCGAGGCGAGCAAACAGCTCGGCGGCCCGCAGGGCTTCAAGTTCGACGGCGACCGCAAGGAGATGATCGAGGCCGTGCGCGATGCGCTCTACGCGTCGAAGATTTGCAGTTACGCGCAGGGCATGAACCTCATCCGCGCCGGCTCCGAGAACTGGAAGTGGGAGATCAATCTCGGCGAGACGGCGCGCATCTGGAAGGGCGGCTGCATCATCCGCGCGCGCTTCCTCGGCAAGATTAAGGACGCCTACGACCGGCGGCACGATCTGCCGAACCTTCTGCTCGACCCCGAGTTCAACGCCTACATTCAGGGCGCGCAGGCCAACTGGCGGCGGGTCGTCGCCACGGCCGCGCAGGCCGGCATCCCCATCCCGGCCTTCTCAGCCTCGCTCGGCTACTTCGACGCGTACCGCACCGCCGACCTCCCGCTCAACCTCACGCAGGCGCAGCGCGACTTCTTCGGCTCGCACACCTACCAGCGAACCGACCGCCCCGATGCCGGCTTCGTCCACACGGAGTGGGAGGAGTTGTTAGACAACCAGAAATGATGAACGAGGAACGCTGAACGATGAACTGAAACTCTCTTGTCTGACAGTTCATCGTTCAGCGTTCCCACTTCATCGTTCCAGAGGATGACGGATGACCACAGCGACTGTCGTCGAGAATCCCCTGCGCGTCGGGATGCGGCTGGGGCGCGCGGCCGAGCCGTGCGCGGTCGTCATCTTCGGCGCGTCCGGCGACCTCGCCAAGCGAAAGCTCATCCCCGCGCTCTATCGTCTGGTGCAGGAGCGACAGCTTCCGGCCGAGTTCGCCGTCATCGGACTCGGGCGCACGCCGATGACGGATGAAGAGTATCGCGACAAGATGAAGGAGGCCGTCGCCGAGTTCTCCGAATCGAAGAGCGTCGACGAAGAGGTCTGGCGCTCGTTCGCCACCGGTCTCCACTACCTGCCTTCGAACATCGACCGCCCCGAGAGTTATCGCGAGCTGGCAGAGAGGCTCGAAGCGGTTGACCGCGAGCGCGGCACAGGGGGCAACCGTCTCTTCTACCTCTCGGTCGCGCCCGAGTTCTATGCTGAAGCAGTCAAGCAGCTCGGCGAGGCCGGGCTCACTAAGCAGGAGCGGGGCTGGGCGCGCGTCATCATCGAGAAGCCCTTCGGGACGAGCCTTGAGAGCGCGCGCGAGCTGAACGAGCAGATACTTCGCCACCTCGAAGAGTCGCAGGTCTTCCGCATCGACCACTACCTCGGCAAGGAGACTGTCCAGAACCTCCTCGTCTTCCGCTTCGCCAACGGCATCTTCGAGCCGCTCTGGAATCGACAGTACGTTGACCACGTCCAGATTACGAACGCCGAAACGGTCGGCGTCGAAGGGCGCGGCGGCTACTACGAGAAGTCGGGCGTGGTGCGCGACATGATTCAGAACCACGTCTTCCAAGTGCTCTCGCTCGTGGCGATGGAGCCGCCCGCTTCGCTCTCGGCCGAGGACGTGCGCGACGAGAAGATCAAGGCCATGCACTCGGCGCGCGCCTTCACGCCGGAGCGCGTCCGTCTGGAGTGCGTGCGCGGGCAGTACGGCGCCGGGTCAATCGGCGGCGCGGCCGTGTCCGGCTACCGCGAAGAGAAGGGCGTAGCAGTGGACTCTGCGACTGAAACCTACGCGATGGTGACGATGTGGTTCGACAACTGGCGCTGGTCGGGCGTGCCCTTCTACATCCGCTCGGGTAAGCGGCTCGCCAAGCGCGTCACGGAGATTGCCATCCAGTTTCGCGCCGCGCCGCACTCGCTCTTCGGCCGCGCGATGGACGAGGTGGCGCCCAACCAGCTCGTCATACGCATCCAGCCCGACGAGGGCATCACGCTCCGCGTCGCGGCCAAAGTGCCGGGGCAGGTCACGCGCATCCGCGACGTGAACATGGACTTTCGCTACGGCGCAAGTTTCGGCGTCCAGCTCGCCGAAGCCTACGAGCGCCTGATACTCGACTGCATCCTCGGCGACTCGACGCTCTACGCGCGCAA